>JANQHT010000125.1 GCA_028282545.1 Spirochaetales bacterium | reverse complement strand
CCGGCGAACCCGCCGCCGTGGACGCGGCACGCCCCGGCCGCTCCACGATCCCTTAGGAAACTCTCCGTGAGCGCCAGGGCGATCGCCATCGGCTGGGTGCGCGCGTCCCGATCGGTGTGCACGTTCTGGAGGAGCCGCCAGCTCGAGGATCCGCTCTCGCGCATGATCTCGATGACCCGGTCAACGTCACCGCTGTTTGCCGCGTCTGCGAACTCCGAGGCTCGTCGGCACTCTTCGAAGTAGTGCATTGCCCTCAATACGGCGCGGTCGCCCCGTTCCACGCGCAGCCTGGGGATACCGGTCAGCAGATCACCGTACGCCGCCGTTGCCAACGTATCCGCGCCCAGGCTCGCTGCCACGCCTTTCATCTCCGTCGGGACCGCGGCGTAGTCCGGAGTCAGGTCCGTGTGGTCACCGCCGGTGGCTACAACCGCCAGACGGTAGCCCGCCTCTTCAAGGGTGAGAGAAACCGAATCGATCTTCGGCGGATCCGTGCCAAAATCGATCGCCACGGCACCCCCGTGGGCGCAGCCCAGTTGATCCATCAGACCCGAGGGCTTTCCCATGTACTCGTTCTCGGCGAACTGGCCCGCCCGGGCCATGGCAAGGACATTAACGTCACCGGACCGGCCGGTAACGGCGAGAAACGCCTCGGCAATGAGCATCTCGATGGAGGCGGAGGAACTTAATCCCGATCCGGGAAGAACGGCGCTCTCCGCCACGGCGGAAAATGCGCGGGGTTCGATCTCAAGGCGCCTTAGACCTGCGGCGACGCCGCGGATCAACGCTGTTGTAGGATGGTCCTCCGGTGACGGAGCCGGATCGGTTAGATCGACGACAAAGGGCGCATCCCATCCGCGGGATATGAGGTGCACGACGCGATCGTTCCGGGGCGCCACGAGAGCCAGCGAGTCCAAGTCTACCGCCGCCGCTACAACGCGCCCTCCGTTATGGTCGGTGTGATTTCCTACCAGTTCAGTTCGTCCGGGGGAGGAGACTGCCAGGGTGGGAGATGCTTCGAATCGTTCCGTGAACTCAGCCGCAAGGGTCGCAATCCTCGCTTCGCAGTCTCTGACGACTCGTGAGAAGTCGGAGAAGGGGATGCGCACCCGGCTACTCCGCCTCCGTTTCTAACAAACGCGTTTCGGCGGCGTCGATCTCCTCTACGAGGATTTCGGCGAGCACCCGCGGCCACTCGGGGAGCAGTGCTTCCGGAGCGTCGTATTCCGCCAGGAGCTGTGCAAAGAGCACGCGCGCGCCGGCGGGGTCGCCGCGGCGATAGGTGATGAGGGCGATCTCGTACCGCGCTTCAACGTGAGCGCCGATCGCGTCGGGAAAACGTTCGATGAACGTTTCGTAGTACCGAACGGCGCTGTCCCAGCGTTCGGCGTCGTACTCATCCTGGGCGCGTTGAAAAAATTCCGCCTGCGATAGGTCTTCCGGAATCTCCTCCGGGGCACTCTCGCAGGCAACAAGAAACGAACACATGAGCAGAACGGCGGGAATGGCGCGACGAATCATCGCTACCGATACTCCCCTATGCACCGGTAGCTGTCAATAGTAGACTCGCCGCATGATCGCCACCTTCGTGAACACCGCGACCGTCATCGTCGGTTCCATCATCGGGCTGTTGGTTCACCGGGGTATCCGTGACGAGTTCAGGACCGCCGTTTTTACCGCGGTTGGGGTGGTAACGCTCGTGATCGGCACGGCAATGGCCCTGGAAACGCAGCGTTTCCTCTACTTGGCACTATCGCTGGTTCTCGGTGGCCTCCTGGGGACGGCGCTCCACATCGAAGATGCGATCCTCGGCCTGGGGGAGCGGCTCAAGCGCTCCTTTGCGCGGGACGACGCCGGCGATTTTACCGGTGGTTTCCTGAGCGCTTCGGTCCTCTTCTGCGTTGGCGCCTTGACGATCATCGGCGCCTTCGAGGCGGGAGTGGAGGGGAACTATGGACTGCTCCTCACCAAGTCCGTCATGGACGGCTTTATGGCGATCCTGCTCACCGCCACGTACGGGGTCGGTGTGGCTTTCTCGGCTATTTCGATCCTGGTGTATCAAGGTGGCCTGACACTCCTGTCTACGCTGTTGCGCCCCATCGTGAATGACTTAGTCCTGTCGGAGATCAGCGGTGTCGGCGGCGCGATGGTTCTTATGATCGGGTTGAACGTGCTCAACCTGCGCCGGGTAAAAACGGCCGACTTCCTGCCGGCCCTGGTTGTCGTGGTGCTTCTGGTCCTGGCCGATCCGTGGATCGGCGCATTTGTGCTCTAAACTGCGAGCGCCTTACGACCAGCGAAGCAGCCGGGGCACAAAGGGATGGACCAACTGGGTGTTGGCGGGCAGTACCCGCACGGCAAAGCCCTGGCGCCCCGCCTGGTGACACTTCACCCGCGCCGTGAACCGGTACCCTCCGCCCGTCTCTCCGGCGCGTTTCATGCGGTACGAACTGGGATCGACTACTTCGCCGTTGGCATCGAGGCGTCCCGCGTACACCTCCACGCGAACGTCGTCGGGAACCAGTCCCGCCAGTGAGACCGTACATTCAACGGAAAAGGAGTCACCCACCTTGATCCGCCGATTCCATCCCGACACAGGCTCGGACACGGCTACATCGTTCCACGCCGCTCCCAGGCGTCTCAGGTACGCCGCGAGGTCACGGGCAGCCTGCCACTCCGCCTTTCGGAACCGGTCGTAGTTTCGCAGAGCCGGAAGATAGAAGCGGTCCGAATACTCCATCAACATCCGGCTGGTGGAGAAGCGCCCACCCAGTTGGCGGATCGATTCCTTCATAAGGCGCGCCCACGTCTGCGGTAGGCCGTCGTGACCCCGGTCGTAGTAGCTGGGGATGATCTCCCGTTCCAGCAGATCGTAGAGCAGTTTACTCTCGACTTCGTCCTGCATCTCCTCATCGGCGTACGATTCGCCGGCGCCGATCGCAAATCCGACGTCGCTGTTGTATCCCTCCGCCCACCAGCCGTCGAGAATTGAACAGTTGATGACGCCGTTGATTGCGGCTTTCATTCCGCTGGTGCCGCTCGCTTCCATGGGGCGGCGGGGCGTGTTGAGCCACAGATCGCACCCCGAAACGAGGTGCTTCGCAACCTCCAGGTCGTAGTTCTCGAGAAAGACGATCTTGCTGCGGATCTCCGGGTCGCTCGCGAAATGGACGATATCCTTGATGAGGTTCTTCCCGGGAATGTCGTGGGGGTGCGCCTTCCCGGCGAAGATGATCTGCACCGGCCGTTCCGCGTTGGTCAGGAGCCGCTTCAGGCGCTCCTTGTCGCGGAAGAGAAGCGTGGCGCGCTTGTACGTGGCAAAACGGCGGGCGAACCCGATCGTAAACGCATAGGGCGAGAGCACCTCATCGGCCGACAGAATCTGCGGTTTACTGGCGCCCCGTTTCGTGAGCTGTTTCGCGAGTCGGGACCGGGCGAAGGTCACGAGGCGGTTCTTCCGCATCTCGTGGGTACGCCAGAGTTCCTCGTTCGAGATCCGGTCCATGCGTTCCCAGATTTCCAGGTTGGTCGGTTCGTCGTAGAAGCGCGGACCAAAGTACCGGTCGAGAAGATCCTTGAGCTCCGGCGAGAGAAAACTCCGGGAGTGGACGCCGTTGGTGACGTGGGTAATCGGAACCTCCGGAACGGGCAGCCCCGGCCAGATGCGTTTCCACATGTCCCGGCTCACCGCGCCGTGCAACTCGCTGACGCCGTTATTGTAGGCGCTTAACTTGAGGGCCAGAACGGTCATACAGAACGGTTCAGTGGTGTCGTCGGGACGTTCCCGTCCGAGCGCAACGAACTCATTCCAGGAAAAACCGGTCCCGGCGGTGATGGCGGTGAAGTACTTCTGCATCAGTTCAACGCTGAAGCGTTCGTTCCCGGCGGGAACGGGCGTATGGGTAGTGAAGATGTTGGTGGGCCAGATCGCCGCCATCGCCTCTTCGCGGGTCATGCCCTTCTCTTCCATGTACTCCCGAATCCGCTCAATCCCCAGGAAGGCGGAATGCCCCTCGTTCATATGCGTCACGGCGGGGTTGATTCCCATCGCCCGGAGGGCACGGATACCGCCGATGCCCAGGACGATCTCCTGTTTGATACGCGCCTCCCGATCGCCGCCGTAGAGGCTGGCGGTGATGCGCCGGTCGCTCTCGCTGTTTTCGTCGATGTTGGTGTCCAGGAGGTAGAGGCTGATCCGGCCGACCTGGACCTCCCACACGCGAGCCACCACGGTGGAATCGGCCAGGGCAACGCTGACTTTTATCTCGTTGCCGTCGCGGTCATAGACGCGGCGGACGGGCATACTGTACCAGTCGTTTTCGGGATAGGACTCCTGCTGGAACCCGTCAAGGTTGAGGTACTGCTGGAAGTACCCCTGCTGGTAGAGGAGTCCTACCCCCACCAGGGGCAGCCCCAGGTCGCTCGCCGATTTTAAATGGTCGCCGGAGAGGACACCCAGGCCGCCCGAGTAGATGGGAAGGCTGACGTCCAGACCGTACTCCATCGAAAAATAGGCGATTGTATTGGACCGCGACCCGCGATACCACGTGTCCTTGCCGGCCCGGTACGTTCGATACTTCTGCACCACCTTATCCAACGCCGCCCGGTACGACTCATCGGTGGCGAGCGCTTCGTACCGCTCCTGGCTGACCATACCCAGTGTACGGACGGGATTCTGGTTGCTGCGCATCCACGCGTCGTAGTCCAGGCGGACAAAGAGGTTCTGGGCGTCGTGGTTCCAGCTCACCCAGAGATCGCGAGCGATCTCTTCAAGCGGCTTCAGCGCGCGGGGGATCTGTGGGCTGACGGTGAATTCAATCAAGTTCATCGGTTACTCCGTGGTTCCGAAGCGCTCTGCGTGTTCCTCGATAATCGGGATACACGCGGCGCGCTCTCCGGTGATGTCGAGCGCGTCAATATGCGCCAGCGCGTCCTCCAGATTCTGTTGCGCGCTGATATGGGTCGTAATCACGATGGGGACGAGCGTTTCCGCGCCGTCCTCCGTGACCTCCGGTTGAAGCATGCTTGCGATGCTGATCGAGTGGTTTCCGAATATCCGGGCGATTTCCGCCAGGACGCCCGGTTGATCCTTTGCCATAATTCGCAGGTAGAATCGGCTGCTCGTCTGCGCCATGGGGACTTGGCGGGCGTCTTTGTTTCGGTCCTGCCAATACCCGGTGTGGTCAAACACCGCCGGTAGCGTGCCCATTCCGATCGAAAGGATGTCGGAGATCACCGCACTTGCCGTGGGATGGCCCCCGGCGCCGCGTCCGTAGTAGAGCGTGTGACCGGTGGCGTGGCCGTAGATGCTGACCGCGTTGAACGGCCCCGAAACCCACGCCAGGGGGTGTTCGCGGGAGATAAACGCCGGCCTCACCCAGGGAGTCACCCCGTCCGGTGTGCGGTGCGCCACGGCAAGCAGCTTGACCACGTACCCTAGGTCGCTCCCAAATGTGACGTCCACGCTCTCCAGGAGGTCGATCCCGCTCACGGGGATCGCATCGAAATCGACCTTTATGCCAAAGGCGAGGGCGGCCATGATTGCCACTTTGTGGGCGGAATCGGTTCCATTGACGTCGAGGCTCGGATCCGCTTCCGCCAGGCCGTCCCGTTGCGCCCCCGCCAGGGCGTCGGCGTAGCCCATACCCTGCTGCGTCATCTGCGTGAGGATGTAGTTGCTGGTGCCGTTCACGATACCGTACACGGCATCGATACGGTTGGCGAGCAACCCGTCCGTGATTGCCCGGATGACGGGAATTCCTCCGGCGGTACTCGCCTCGAATCCGATGCAGACGCCGTTGGCTCGGGCGGCCTCCCAGAGTTCCGTGCCGTGGTGCGCCAGGAGCGCCTTGTTGGCCGTCACCACGTGTTTCCCGTTCGCCACGGCGCGTAGGACGATGTCGCGTGCAACGGTCAGTCCACCGATCAGTTCAACCACCACGTCGATGTCGCGTCGTTCCAGGAGCGTTTCGAGGGACCGTTCAAAGAGTTCTTCCGGTACACCGGCATCGGTCGCGCGGGAAAAGGTGCGGGTGTGGACCGCCGCGAGTTCGACGTCAACGCCGCTGCGTTCGCCAATGAGCCGCCGGTCTTTGAGCAGGAGTGATGCGACCGATCCGCCCACTGTGCCACAACCCACGATTGCCACGCGGATAGTCGTTTTCATAACGCGGAAGCCTATGGGAAATCTCAGCGCGTTGTCAACGCGTTCCCGACTTGGTACGATCAGCCCGTGACGCTCTCGGAATGCACCCTGGAGTCTCTCCGCACGGCCGCCCGCTCCGACGCCTCCCTTGATCTCTTTTCCGCCACCGATCCGGGCACCATTGAACGCGTTCGCCACCGCCTTTCGCCGTTCCTTGTAGCCGATGGAGGGAGGCGCCTGGTCTGGGGGTTTGCCGTTGTACGGGCCCTCGAGGGCGAACCGGCCCGTTCCACCTATCCCATCCTGTCGTTGGACGGCTCGGATACCGATCTTCTCGCCGCGGCCCTGCGCATGGAGGCACGTACCGACCGGTACACGTGGCGTGAGCGGGCGGCGGTTGTCACGTTGGCGAACGACAGAGCGATCCACCTCGACAATCAAACCACAGCGCTCGTTGCAAGCGCCGGTGACGTCGTGTCCACGGTGCTGCGGTTTCTGCGGCTCCCGTCGTTTCTTGCCGATGCCGTGGACCGGGAACGTATCGATCTTCGCACGGCGGAATTCTGCGCAGAGCGAGACCGGGAGGCGCTGGCGATCCTCTTGGAGGTATCCGAACCGCTCTCGTTCAGCAGACGGAAACGGATGCTCCGCTGGTACTGCGAGTACGCCGCCGGTAATGAACTCGATAAAAAAACGGAGCGGGAGCGGGCGCGGCAGATCGGCGTTTCGCCCCAGCCGGAATCTGCCATGCGGCTACTCCGATATCCGGTATTAAGCGCACTGGATGAACGGGTTCGCCTCTTCACCGATCGTTACTGCCGCGGAACCGGCATCCGAATCGAGCCTCCACCTTCGTACGAGGGGGATGAGGTCCGCGTTTCGTTTGGATTCCGGACGGCCCGGGAGTACGCCGTCCGCGTGGATTCGCTGTCGCGGGCCCGGGAAGGAATTGATGACCTCCTTAGCGTACTATTCTAAGACGATCGGCACCCTTGCCTGGACCGCTGCCGCGGCGGATCACGCCGCGGTTCGCCGGGCGCGGGAGTTGCTTCCCGGCATCCCTCACCTGGAAGTCGGCGGTGCCACTGATCTGCCGGAGGACCTCCGGACGCCCCGAACGATCCTGGTTGATCGTCCTGAACGGCGGACCTTCGGCCGCTGTCCCGGCACACAGGGACACCTCTGCTGCAACTACCTCACGGTCGATCTCTACGTGGGCTGTACGCTGGGGTGCAGCTACTGCATCATGCAGAGCTATCTCCGTGACAAGACGATCGTCGTGCAGGTCGATGACGGTGAAGCGATCGAGCAGATCAGGGCCGTAGCGCGCCTGCACCCCGGCCGGACCGTCCGCGTCGGAACCGGGGAGGTGGGCGACAGCCTGCTCTACGATCCGCTCTTTGATCTTTCCCGGCCGTTTATCGTCGGACTTGCGGACCTTCCCACAGTACGGTTCGAACTCAAGACCAAGACGGGCTACGTGGACCATCTCCTGGACGTGGAAAACCCCGGCGGCGCTGTGATCGCGTTTAGCCTCAATCCACCGGAGGTCACCCAACGCGAAGAGGGGTACGCCGCCTCACTGGAGGAACGCCTGGCTGCGGCGGAGCGAGTCCTCGACGCCGGCTACGGCGTCGCCTTTCACTTTGATCCGATGATTCGGATTGAACGGTGGCGCGAGGCGTACGGTGACATCGTTGCGCGCCTGGGGGCGTTCCGGGACCGTGACGTCGCGTGGATCAGCATGGGTACCATGCGGTTTCCGCGACCGCTGGAGCCGTACCTGCACGGGACCAGTTACGAAGCCCACGAATTTGTTCGCAGCCGCGACGGGAAGATGCGATACCTTCAGCCGCTTCGGGCCGAGATGTACCGCACGGTGCGTTCCGCCCTCGACCGGACACTGCCGGGCGTTCCCGTCTACCTCTGTATGGAGAGCGCCTCGATGTGGCGGAACGTCTACAACACCGCCTCCGGTGGGCAGTTGCGCGCCGTTCGGGACGTCCTCAGACCCGTCACAATCCAGGACGTAGTTGGAGTCGATCGATGAGAAATGGACGTTTCCGCTTCGCACTGGTGGCGGCAGCCATGGTGATGGCTATCGCCACGGGCGGGGTACAGGCCCTGGATCTCCTCCCGGACGTGTCGATTGAACCGACGGAAAGCGATCTCGTCTGGACGCTGGACGTACGAGCCGACGATCTGGTCGGTACTCCCGCGCTGGAATCACCGCGCCTCGTGCGCGACGCCCGGACGGTACCCCTTGTGGCGGGCGGCAACACCGTCCAAACGTACTATCGCGACTGGGTCGCCACCGGAAGGGCTCCCTCCGGTGTTGGAACACTGCCGGTGGAGCCGCCCGAGCAGGATCCTCCGGTGATCCCCTGGTGGACGGTGGATGCCCGGTCCCAGTTCCTTGTCACCGGTACCGCTTCGATCGAGTTGCTCTTCGGTGTAGTCCGTTGGACCCCGGAAGCGCCCCAGGCCGCGTCGGTTACGGTCGGTGAATATCGGGTGGCGGGCGCCGGGCGGGCCACAGTCCGCCGCGACTCGCGGTCGCTGACGGTCACCGTTGTGTCCGGAAGCTTCGTGCTTCGCCGCGGCGGCTCCGTGGAGGTTCTCCTGGGGCGCAACGAGCGATTCCAGGTTTCCCTTACGGATCTTCCCGTTCGGGAGTACTTCCAGACCGTCGAAACGGCGATGTTTGCGGAATTGGACCCGGCGATCGCCGCACTCCTCACGGGAGTAGCGATCCTTCCGGAGGATCGGGCGGATCTGCGCCGCGCGACACTCTCGTTCGCCGCAGCCTACGCCGAGGCTGAACAGCGGCGTTTCCCCTGGGTGCAGGCGCCGGATCTGCTTTTTACCCACATCTCCGAAGCGTTGTGGATTCCCGCCCTCGTTCCGCGCGGCAGGTAGCGCGATACGGGTGCGAGGGGTGCGCAGAGTGCCCGCGGCTGCCAAGGTGTCCGCGGCTATTAGTGCGCCACGCGCCTAGCCACGGGGCCACCGGTAACCACCGGGCGTCACAAAAAAACCCGGCGGAAAACCGCCGGGTCGCGAATCGTAGCACTGCACCGGCGGCGAACCGCCGGTGAGTCAGCAATCAGTTTTGAAACTGCTCCACTTCGACGGTGAGCGCCTTTTCCGTTTCCACGTCGAAGAGAATCGACCGTTCCTGGTCCGGGATAAAGACGACATCGTCGCCAACGTCCAGATGAGACGTTGGCGGGACGCGGGCGATCAGCTGGTGCTTGCCGGTTCCCACGTAGACGTGAATCTCGGCACCCAGGGGTTCGACGACCTCGACCTTGGCCTTGATCGCGTTCTGAGCGCTCGTATTGAGTTCCAGGTCCTCCGGACGAACGCCGAAGATCATCTCTTTCCCGATGTACCCCTTGGCCGTTTCGGCAAGCTTGCCGGAAAGTTCCAGCTTGAAGCTTCCCTCGTCACCGAAAATCTTGCCGCCCTCTTCCGTGATCGTGATCGACAGAAAGTTCATGGGCGGTGAACCGATGAAGCCGGCGACGAAACGGTTGATGGGGTAGTTGTAGAGTGTGAGCGGGTCACCGATCTGCTGGATGATGCCGTCTTTCATAACGACGATCTTGTCACCCATCGTCATCGCTTCCACCTGATCGTGGGTAACGTAGATCATCGTTGCCTGGAGCCGGCTATGGAGCGATGAGATCTCCGCGCGCATCTGGACGCGCAGCTTTGCATCCAGGTTGGAGAGCGGTTCGTCAAAGAGGAAGACCTTGGGATGGCGGACGATGGCACGGCCCACGGCGACGCGCTGGCGCTGGCCACCGGAAAGCTGCTTGGGCTTCCGCTCCAGCAGGCTCTCGATGTCGAGTATCCGTGCCGCTTCCTGCACTCGTTCTTCGATAGCGGATTTTTCGAATTTGCGGATCTTCAGACCAAACGCCATGTTGTCGTACACCGTCATGTGAGGGTAGAGGGCGTAGTTTTGGAAGACCATGGCGATATCGCGGTCTTTCGGGGGGATGTCGTTGACCTTCTTGTCATCGATCATCAGGTCGCCACCGGAAATGTCCTCCAGCCCGGCGACCATACGCAGGGTGGTGGTCTTGCCACACCCGGACGGTCCTACAAGTACGACAAACTCCTTGTCCTTGATGCTGATGTTCGCATCTTTGACGGCATGAAAGCCGTTGTCGTACACCTTGTTGATGTCTTTTAGTTCGACGGTTGCCATTCGGCACCTCCAGAAAATATTTTATGACTGGATAGTGTAGACCGGTCTCGGGCCGCTGTCAACGTGGCAGTCCCGCCGCACGATGTGTTAAGCTCTACCCATGAACCGTGATCTTTCGCGCCTCATTGACGAGCTGCCGGACTTCCAGGAGAAGGCGCGCGGCTTGAGCGAGATTCTCCTGTCGAACTTGGTGATGCTCTCCGAGATTCCGGCGCCGACCTTTGGCGAGGACCGGCGGATGGCGTTTCTCACGGAGCGGTTCAACGAGTATGAACTACTCAACTGTTCCACCGACGAGGCGGGAAACGCCCTGGGGATCATTCCCGGAGCGGTGGGGAATCGCAACATCCTGGTGGTGGCACACCTGGACACGATCTTTTCCGAGGAGATCGATCATACCGTCACGATCGAACCCAACACCGTTTCTGGAGCGGGCATCGGAGACGACAGCCTGGGGCTTGCCGCAATTGCGACGCTGCCCATCGTCCTGAAACACCTGCAGATCGAACCCAACGCCAACATCGTGCTGATGGGGAGCGCCCGCAGCCTCGGTCGGGGCGACCTCGAGGGCATCCGCTTCTTTCTCAAGAATCGCGGGATTCCGATCGACACAGGCATCTGCGTGGAGGGCGTCAAACTGGGACGGCTCAGTGCCAGTTCCATCGGCATGCTGCGGGCGGAGATGGAGTACGCCGTCCCGGAGGAGTACGACTGGACGCGGTTTGGCGCGAGCGGAGCTATCTTGAGCCTGAACGACGCGATCAACCGGATTCTTGAAATTCCGCTTCCCAGGCGGCCCCAGACCTCGATCGTCCTCAACCGTCTCGAATCGGGGGCCGCGTTCAACACGATCCCGCGCCAGGCGGAACTGCAGCTCGAGATCCGGAGCGAATCGGGTGAACTCGTGCGTAAGCTGGGCGAACAGATCCAGGACATCGGGGCGGAGATATCGTCAAAGACGGGGTCCGAGGTGACGTTTACCGTCCTGGCGCGGCGGGAACCGGGCGGTATTCCCTTCGCCCATCCCCTGGCCTCCACGGCGCGGGACATTCTCAAGGCGCTGGGAGTGCGGCCACGCATATCGCCCAGCACCTCCGAGCTGTCTGCCTTCATCGACCACGGGATTCCGGCGGTCACGATCGGCCTGACGGAGGGTGAGAATCACAGTAGCCCCGAGGAACGCCTGGAAATTGCGCCGATCTTCGTCGGTATTGCCCAGCTTCTGGGATTGCTCCGGGCGATTGATGGAGGGCTCACCAGTGAATCTTAACCAATGGCTCAAGCGGAACACCTTCCACCACTCCCAGTTTCGTGACATACCAGAGTTGATCGAAGCGAAAGAGAAGCTCGGGCTGACCGTGTCTCTCTGTATTCCCACGTTGAACGAAGAGAAGACGATCGGAAAGGAGATCGTCATCTTCCGCAGCGAGCTGATGCAGCGATACCCCCTCCTGGATGAGATCGCCGTTATCGACTCCGGCAGCTCCGACAAAACCCTGGAGGTGGCCTCTTCCTTTGGCGCCGATACCTATCTGGCCAGTGAGATCCTGCCGGGTCTGCCGAACAAACGGGGCAAGGGCGAGAACCTCTGGAAGGCTATCCACCAGCTAAAAGGCGACATCATCGTCTACATAGACGCGGACATCAAAAACATCCATCCACGCTTCGTCTACGGCCTGGTGGCGCCCCTGATTCACCGGCCGGAGATCAAGTACGTGAAGGCCTTCTACGACCGCCCCCTCGCGTTCAGCCAGGGTATCCGCCCCTCAGGCGGTGGTCGCGTCACGGAAATCCTGATCAGGCCCCTCTTCTCCCTCTTCTTCCCGGAACTCACGGCGATCGTACAACCCCTCTCAGGCGAATACGCGGTGCGCCGGGAAGTGCTCGAGCAGATACCGTTCCCGATCGGATACGGGGTCGAGACGAGCCACCTGATAGACGTGTACACGCTCTACGATCTCCACGCCTTTGCCCAGACGGACCTGGATCAACGGGTTCATCGCAACCAGCCTACGCGAAGCCTCGGGAAGATGGCCTTTGGTATCCTCCAGACATTTCTCAAGCGTGCGCAGAAGCTGGGCATCATCGACGGCCTACCGGAGGTCTCAACGATCCTCCGCCAGTTCCAGGCGCACGAAGAGGAGTTCGAAATGATCGAGCACACGATCGTCGAGGAGGAGCGGCCGCCTATGAACACGATCGAAGCGTACCTGGAAAAGCGGAAGGTCCTTGGGGCCGGCGGCCGGCGGACGTCGGCCAAACAGGGCGGGGCCTCCCGGGGAACGTCGTCCAAAGGCGCCGCAAAGAAAGGCACCGCAAAAAACGGCGACGCGTGACGGAGGGTATAAAACCGGGCGCACCGGTCGTTTCTTTTGCGTCCGTTGCCTTTGCGTACCCGGAAAACGATCTCGTTCTTTCGGGGGTATCGCCGGCGGTGCCGCCGGGCGTTACCGGAATCGTGGGGCCAAACGGTATCGGCAAGTCGACGTTCCTGCTCCTGGCGGGTGCCCGCCTCTTCCCCGGGGCGGGCACGGTCACCATCCTGGGCGACGATACGACCGCATTTCGCGGCGTCGCCGATGACCCTGCCCTGGAGGAACGCCGGAACAGGATCGCCTCGTTTATCTACCAGAACATGGAGTTTGAAACGGAAGCGCCCGTGGGCGAGGTTCTCCGCTACGTGGACGGCACGCGGGACGACGCCGTTCTCCAGGCGGATCCCCTACATCGCATCATCGAGGCGATGGAACTTGCAGGCGAGACCGACAAGCGCATGCAGGAACTCAGCAAGGGCGCCATGCAGCGCACGATCATCGCTCTGAGCCTGCTCTACGGCGCACCGCTCCTGCTCATGGACGAGCCGGTATTCGCGGTTGAGCCGGGTCAAGCGGATCGCGTATTCGAGTACCTTTGTGAGTACGCGGCGCGCTCCGGCGTCTCCATACTCTATTCCGCGCACGACGTGGAGTTCACGCGCCGCCACAGCGATAGGACGCTCCTCTTCTACGCCGGCCATGGCAACGGAGGCGACGGCGCATCGGGGGGCACGGCATCGGCGTCCAAAGCGGGCGAACCGTCACCGAGGATCGAGGTCGGGCTTGTAGAGGACATGCTCACCCGGGACCGGCTGGAAGAGGCGTATCGCGCGCCCTATGATACGCTCAAACAACGGGAGACGCTCTACCGACAGGTGCTCATCCGGACCGGTGGATAGGTAAATCCCCGGCGTGTTGAGGACCGTTGTTCGCACCAACGCTCACGGATCAGTGTCGCCCCCTGTTGGGTCTGCCTGCAAAGACCCATTCCTAGGTGCTCTCCGTTTCCGATAGCCATCGGTACACCAGTCGCATGTGAGAGTGCACCGCTTCCTCCGCTTCCGCCGGGTTGCCTGACCGAATTGCGGGAAGGTAGTGTCGATGATCGGCCCCTACATCGACGATGTCGTCGTTCAACACGCGACGCTTGGTGATCTCCCGAGTGGTCGTTGCCAGAAACGACGACAGAAGATCGAATATGGTTACGAAGTACGGGTTTCCACCGCCGCGAACCACCTGAAGATGAAACTCGTAGTCGGCACGGTTCAGCTGCTCGTAGTCGAACTCGTGCGTATTTCGCGTCATGTCCCGGCACAACGCCTCGAGCGCCGAGAGCGTTTTTTCAACCAATTCCGGATCCTCGCGATGGCGTTCCGCGAGCGTTCGAATGCTCTGGGCTTCGATCGCCTCGCGGTATTCCATGGTGTGGGAGATCTCCTTTGGTTGAAGCAGGAAGGACCACGAAATTGCATCCTGATAGATCTCCGTACCGGCTTTGACAAACGTGCCCTTGGGCACGCGCGTTTCGAAAATCCCCAGGTATGTGAAGACGCGCAGCGCTTCGCGAATACTCGATCTACCGACGCCAAAGAGCGAGGCGAGTTCGCTCTCGGTAGGAAGTTTGTCCCCGGGTGCGAACGTACCTTCCAGCAACAGCTGCTTGAACCGGTCCATGATTTTCTCTGTGACCGAATCCGAACGGACTCGGAGATCACGTTGATCGTCAAGACTCACGACGTAAGGGCCTCCTGAAAGTACCGAACCATGTTGTTTGAATAGCCACCGTCGAGGGCTATTGTTTGGCCGGTAACGTAATTGTCGGAGAGCAGGTAGAGAACGGCGGGAACCACCGACCCCGAGTGCATAAACGCCGGTTTTAAATGGGTCCTGCGCTCGATATCTGCCCGGATCTCGGGGTGTCGATCGTAGAATAACCTGGGGCGTTCGGTGTTGGCGAATCCCGGCGCGATGGCGTTCACGCGAATGTTGCGTGGTCCGAGGCTCCCGGCCAGGCTCTCCATGATCCACTGGGTCGCTTTCTTGGCCGCCGCGTAGGCTATGAGATCGTCACGAAGGTTGTTGAGAACCGCCTCGGAGAGGTTTACTACGATCGCACCCGAATCGGGGCGGTGACCGGTCGAATCGTACTCGACCGCGGCGTATTTTTTTTCCATTTCCCGCGCGGCGCACAACGCAAGCGAGGCAAAAGCGATTGGGAAGACCTCGAACTGCGTCCGAAGTCCTTGAACAAACTCGTCCAGTGGAAGTTCCAAAAGGTCCGTCTCAAACCGGATTGCGAACCCGGCATTCGAAACGACAAAGTCCAGGCCGCCGAAGGCTTCCACCGTTTGTTGCACCATCCGCTCCGAGGCGCCGTCCTCCATGATGTCTTTGGTTTCGAACAGTACGTCGGCCCGGCGCGTCCGGTCCAATTCCCGGTGTCGATCGCGGGCGAGTTCGTCCACGGAGTACACCGCCGTGTTCGCCCCCGCTTCGGCCAGCTTTCGGACGATCTCGAATCCGTAGCCGCTCGTTCCCCCCGTCACGATGCCGTTTTTTCCTTCCAGCGACGCAGTAAACACGCTCATCGGGCACCCGCCTCAGCAACGATGGCGCGTAGCGACCGAGCTACGCCGGGGCCGTCGAGCGAGTGTTTCGCCAGTAGTTCATCAGCCGTCCCGGATTCGCCGAAGGCGTCCCTGACTCCCAGGCGCACAACGCGGGGCCCGTTGCCCCCCGCATTGCCGGCGATAATCTCAGCCGTTGCTGATCCCAACCCTCCGATAATACTGTGTTCCTCAAGGGTCACGACGACAGCAAAACCGTCAACGGCGGCGAGTACATCCTCGGTCGCGAGCGGTTTGATGGTCGGTGCGTTGTAGAGCGCCACACGAATACCCTCTTTTCCCAGTTCGTTGACGGCGTACAGAGCGCTCGCGAGGATCGGCCCGGTCGCGATTACGCACAGGGTATCACCGGCCGTGATGTGTTGGAGCCTACCGAGTTCGAATACGGACGGAACGAGTTGCTCCGTTTCCCACCGGGAAAGACGGATATAGACCGGACCGTCGTGCTCGTGCGCGATCGCTACCGCTGCCTCGGCCTGCCCGGAATCCGCCGGCGAGAGGACAACCATGTTGGGCAGTCCCCGCATCAGGTTCATGTCGGTTACCGACTGGTGCGTACCACCGTCCGGTCCCTGCGTGATGCCGGCGCTGGAACCACAGACCTTGACGTTCAGCCGCGGCAACGCGACCTGCTGGCGGATCTGGTCGTAGGCGCGTCCCGTCATGAAGACGGCAAAGGAGTTCACAAACACACACTTACCGTTCGCGGCCATACCGGCGGCGGTTGAGACCATATCCTGCTCGGCTATGCCCATCTCGATGAATCGGCCGGCATCGACCTCTGTGATCGAATACGCGCGTGTGGACCTGCCAAGGTCGCAGTCCATTGCAAAAACGTCGGGATTCTGTGCGGCAATTGCCTTCAAGCCGCGGCCGAAACCGTCTCTCGTTCCGTCAACGCTCATCGGGACGCCTCCAGCTCTTCCATCGCCATGTCGAACTCCTCTTTGCTGAGCTTGTAGTTGTGGTACTTGTAGGTGTTCTCCAGGAAACTCACGCCCTTGCCCTTGATAGTGTCAGCCACGATGGCGAACGGACCGAAAGCCCGATCCCTCGTCTTGTCCAACGCAGCGCATAGCTGTTCAACATCATTGCCGTCGACCCGTTCCGCGTTCCATCCGAAGGATCTCAACTTATCGTCGATCGGTTCCACGTTCATCATATCATCGACGCACCCCTGGCTCTGGAAGCAGTTTCGATCGACGATCACGCACACGTTTTTGAGGCCGTACTGTGGAGTTGTCATTGCCGCTTCCCAGAACTGTCCCTCCTGGAGCTCGCCGTCGCCGACGACGAGGAAAATCGAGTTCACGATGCCGTCGTGACGACACGCGAGAGCCGTCCCGTTTGCAAACGACAATCCCTGCCCGAGCGATCCGGTTGGTGCCTCGATACCCGGTGTTTTCCGCATATCGGGATGGCCCTGGAACTTGGAGCCCAACCGCTTGATCGTCTTGATCTCTTCGGGGTCGACAATTCCCAGCATTCCGAGGACGACGTACTGGACCGGCACCGCGTGTCCTTTGCTCATGATGAAGCGGTCTCGCGACGGGTCCTGCCAGTTCGCTGCCGTATAGTTCATCCGGTAGAAGTAGAGTGCGACCATGATATCGACAACCGACAAGCACCCGCCAAAGTGGTGCGTTTTGCCGACGGAGAATACCGTGAGTAGCTGTTTGCGGACTTCAATCGCCCGATTGCGCAACGCTTCAAGTGCTGCCGAGTCCAATGTCATACCTCTTGCCCCCCTTAAAAGCAGACTATATGTATTGTCTGATGTTAGATTTGCTTTTGTTGCCTGTCAAGAATAAGTTTCATATTGTGATATGGTGCTTCTTTCCCGACTCGCGAATCTGGTGGATAATCTGCAACGGAGTGTACAATGAGCGAATTTCAATCTCTTGATCGGGCCATACGGGTTCTTTTCGCGTTTTCGAGGGAGCGATCGCGGTTGTCGGCAGAACAGATCGCGTCAGTTGCCGATCTGCCGCTTGGAAGCGTGTATCGATATATCAACGCTCTGGTTGCGCATGGACTTCTCGAGCGAGACCAGCAAAAACGCGAGTATCGGCTGGGGTACCGTTTGCTCTATTTCCACCACGTGGTGAACAACAGCGACACCCTCGAATCGGCTTCGGAGACGCCGATGCGTGAGCTGGCGGAGCAGACGGACGAAACGATTCAACTGACACTCATCCGCGGCGACCGTGGGATCGCTATTAAGTCTATCGAGTCCTCCGCGAACGTTCGGGTGGCGCCACCGCTGGGGAAGTTCATGCCGTTGTACGCCGGTGCCAACTACAAAGCGATCCTCGCATTCCGGCCGGCGGCGGAGCAGGACAGAGTCTTTGCGGGGGAACTCCAACGCCTCGCTCCGGGAACAATCCTCGACGTTGACGAACTCAAGGAGGATCTCCAGAAGATTCGTGAGAACGGGTACGCCTTTTCATCCGAAGAGATGCACCAGGGGGCGTGGGGCGTCGCGGCGCCCATCAAGGCCGGCAGTGGCGAGGCGATCGCGAGCCTTGGCGTATCGGGCCCGCTCTTTCGCATGACCGACGACCACCTCTCGACGTGCATCCGCCTCGTTCGCGACTACGCGCAGCGAATTTCGGACAGGCTTCGGTACGTTGATTGGTCCGATCCGTCGATCTAAGAAAAAAAGTTTGACAGGTGCCGATTCTCCCCTTAGAATTCGGCCATGCCCAATTTTACATGGAGAAATATATTTCACATAGTAATAAAAGGTGATGCATGACGGGAATCCCTTCTCATGAGAACGCGGTTCCTGCACCGGAAGCTCCCCGCGAACGGGAGTCCGTTGAAACGATCATCACGTACATCGCCACAACGGTGCTGATCCTTCTCCTGGCGTACCAGGTGTTTGCCCGATTTGTCCTGAACAGATCGGTTGCGTGGTCGGAGGAGTTGTCCAGGATCGCCTTTGTATGGGCAATCTACGCATCCATCGCGTACACCGCCAAATGGGACAAACACATCCGGCTGACGTTTATCCTGATGGCGCTTCCCGAGAGGTGGCAAAAGGCGATTCTAACCTTTGCTGACTCGGTGTGGCTGGGGATGAACCTGTTGATTACCTACCAGGCGATCCTGTACATACTTCGTCTCTTCAGGTTCCCGTTTATTTCCCAGACGCTCGGTATCAACCTCGTGTACGCCTACTTCATTGTCCCGATCGGGTTTGCCCTTCAGTCGTATCGGATTCTGTTGGTCATCATCGGCCGATTCAAAAAGAAGCACATCGAGTTGTATGACTCGCGACTGGACCTGTAAGGAGCCGGCGGAGATACCATGAGCATTGCACTTCTGATGGCCCTGTTACTTGTTGTCTGTCTCATCATTGGGGTTCCGATCGCGATCAGCCTGGGTGTGACGTCGCTGCTGGGCATTATCGGCAAGGGCATTCCTCTCGAGTACCTTGCCAAAACGTCATACAACGCACTTGATTCGTTCACCGTAATCGCCATTCCGATGTTCATCCTTTCGGGTGCGATCATGGAGAAGGGTGGTCTGACCCGTCGCCTCGTCAACTTTGCACGAACTCTGGTTGGCGAGTCGGCCGGCGGTCTTGCCGTGGTGACGGTACTCACCTGCGCCATGTTTGCTGCGATTTCCGGATCAGGACCGGCCACCACGGCGGCGATCGGTTCCATACTGGTTCCGGCGATGATTCGCGAAGGATACGACCGCGGGTTTGCCGGAAGTGTTGCCGCCTGTTCCGGCGGAATCGGCGTTGTGATTCCGCCCAGCATCCTGATGATCGTATTTGGTGTGGCGGCGGAAACGTCGATCACCACGTTGTTTGTGGCCGGCTTCCTACCCGGCATTATGCTCGCGCTGTTTCTTATCATCACCGTCAAGATCATCAGTTGGCGGCGTGGGTACCGGTCCGAGGCGGTTGACCACGACTTCCGCGGGTTCCTAAAGAACCTCAACGATGCCAAATGGGCGCTTCTTTCGCCGGTCATTATCCTCGGTGGCATATACGGTGGTGTGTTTACCGTTACCGAGGCGTCGATCGTAGCGGTTCTCTATTCGCTGTTGGTGAGCGTCGTCATCTACCGGGAGCTCGATTTCAAGGCGTTCCGGGAGACGCTTCTCTACATGGCGCGCCTCAGCGGGTCGGTGCTCGTCATTCTTCTCTTCGGGACGATTTTCGGCCGCGTCCTCACGTTGTACCAGGTGCCGCAGCGCGTGTCGGAGGCGCTCATTGCAACGGTGAGCAACCCAATAGCACTCGTTCTGTTGATCGATCTGTTGTTGCTGTTCATTGGTATGTGGATGGAGAGCATCACGATGATCGTTATCCTCACGCCGCTCCTCCTTCCCGCGGTAACCGCCGTGGGAATCCATCCGATTCAGTTCGGTGTCATGTTCGTGATCGCCTGCGAGATCGGGTATGAAACGCCGCCCCTGGGTGTAAACCTGTTCGTTGCGAGCGAGATCGCTGATACGACGATAGAACAGATCAGTAAAAAGGCGGTGTTTCTCGCATTGGCCGAGGTTGCCGCCCTCGTCCTGGTTAGTCTGGTGCCGGGAATCTCACTCCTGGTGCCGCGTCTGTTGGGAATGATGTAACGATGGCTGTTAGCCATCGGCAAAAACAAATGAGGAGGGAATCATGAAGAAGATTCTTGTTGTCGCGATGCTGACGGTAATCGCCGTAAGCGGGGCTTTCGCCTCCGGACAAGCGGAGTCGGGCGAGGAAGAGACGTACGTCATCAAACTCAGCCACTCGACGCCCGATGCGGACCAGATAGGTCAGGTTGCCGAGACGTTCAAGGAACTCGTCGAAGAGTACAGCGGCGGTCGCGTCATGGTCGAAAACTATCCGCACATGCAACTCGGCACGGAACAGGAAAACGTACAGGACGTTGCGTCGGGTAGCCTCGAGGCCGCCATCGTGTACACCGGCAACTACAAACCGTTCGCCCCTTCCTCCGGCGTGTTGATGCTTCCATACATCTTCACCAACGCCGAGGACGCCTGGAACGGTATGGACTCCGTCTTCGATGCTCTGAACGAGCGCGTCGTCGAGGAGTCGGGAACTCGGATCATCGGGTACTTCGACCGAGGTTTCCGCTACCTGACCAACTCCGTGAAGCCGGTCCGAACGATCGACGACCTGGAAGGACTCAAGATTCGCGTGAGCAAGGTCGACATCGCGATCGAAACGTTTACGGCGTGGGGTCTCGAACCGGTTCCGATGGCGTGGGCGGAAGTACCGACCGCACTGCAACAGGGCGTAATCGACGGGCAGGAAAACCCCTACGCGACGATCTGGAGCCATAAGTTCTACGAATCGCAGGACTACGTCACGGAGATCCATTACCTGATCTGGACCGGACCGATCATCATCAACAACGATTTCTACGAAAGCCTGCCGGCCGATCTGCAGGACGCCGTGGACCGCGCCGGACGCGAAGCGGCCGAGTTTGGCCGTCAATTTGCGCTGAACGGCGAGGAAGAGGCGAAGCAGAAGGTCGCTGACGCGGGAATGGAACTGCTCGGTCCGCCCCAGGACGAAGAGGTCTGGCAGGAGCGGGCGCAGTCGATTTGGCCGCAGTTCTACGACGGCGTCGGTGGCGAGGCCTGGGTGGAGGAAGCACTCGGTCTGATGGGGAAAATGTAGGTACCGTCCTACCAAATCAATCGCGGCCCGCATCGTGTTGGTGCGGGCCGTTCTTTGGGTTATATCCCGTTGCGGTAAATACTGAGGTGGAGTACGTGCAGGACGGTCTGTTTGATGTTGCGGGAAAGACGTGTGTCGTCACCGGTGCCGGTGGTGCGTTGGCAGGGTCAATAGCCCGCGCCCTCGGGGAACGCGGCGTCAACGTGGTGACGTTGGATATCGATGAAGAGGCCGTTCACCGTACAACGGCGGAAATCGAGAACGCCGGCGGCGCATCGTTGGCGGTGCCGTGCGATGTGTTGGACGTGTCGCAGTTGGAACGCGCTGAGGAAACGGCGGTTGCGCGGTTCGGACCGATCGATTTTCTCGTGAACGGTGCCGGCGGGAACCGTCCAGACGGTACAACGAGCGCTGAATTCGCCGATCCGTCGGCGAACGAGACGGCATTTTTCGACCTCTCGTTCGAAGGTATGCAAAAAACGATGGACCTCAACTACTTCGGGACGGTTCTGCCGTCAAAGGTGTTTTCCCGTGGCATGGTGTCCCGTGGCCGAGGTTCGATCCTGAACATAGCGTCTGTCAGCGCATTACATCCGCTTACCAAGGTTGTGGCCTATTCTTCCGCAAAGGCGGCGATTGCGAACTTCACGAAGTGGCTGGCGGTTCACTATTCCAGGTGCAACGTTCGGGTAAACGCGCTTGCCCCAGGTTTCATTATGACGGAGCAACTCCGTTTTCTGCACGTCGGAACCAACGGCGAGTATACCCCTCGTGCCAAAAAAGCGCTTGCGCACACACCTGCGGAGAGATACGGTACGCCGACTGAGCTGATTGGCGCCGCCCTGTGGCTTCTCTCGGACAGTGCCAGCTTTGTTACCGGATCCGTGGTTGCCGTGGACGGCGGTTTTTCGTCGTACTCGATCTGATCGCGGCGGTCGCTCAGTCGAACTGAAGACCGCCGTTCTGGTCGATGATCTCGCCGGTAATAAACCCGGCCAGCGGCGAGGCCAGGAAAGAGACAACGTGACCGAACTCCTCCGGCTCACAGAAACGGCCCACCGGAATCCCTTCTTCCACGCGTTTGCGCTGTTCGTCGGTCAACTGCTCCGTAACCATCGGAGTCCTCACGTACGCCGGCGCAATACCGTTTACCGTGATGTTGTCCTTGGTCGTTTCTGCCGCGAGCGAAAAGGTGAGTCCCACGAGTGCCGCCTTGCTTACCGAGTAGGCGGTGCCCGCCGTCAACCCGCCGGACTTAGCGGCGTAGCTGCACGTGTTGATGATCCTTCCCCACCGCTTCTCGCGCATAGACGTTAAGACCGCCTGGGAGAGAAAAAACGCGCCGTCCAGGTTGACCGCAAACACCGTGCGCCACTCCGTTTGGGACGTTTCCAGCGCTTTGTTGTTTGTCAGGATCCCCGCGTTGTTGACCAGGATGTTGATCGATCCCACGGCATCGGTCGCACGCCTTACCGCGTCGCGACACGCTTCTCGGTTTGAGACGTCAAACGGCGATAGGTGGGTCTTTCGACCGACATCGATCGATGGACAGGAGGCGGATATGTCGACACGCGCTCGATCCAGCGCCTTTTCGTCCAGATCCGCCATGACGACGTGCACACCGTCCTTGAGAAGTGCCGCAACCGCGGCTTTTCCCATCGTGCCGGCAGCACCGGTCACCAGTGCTATGCGAGGTTCCGGGTGTGATGTAACCATATGTGCTCCTTGGCTTTGATAGATAACCGATCCAGTTGACGACTATTCGTTCGGTTTTTCGATGCAGTTACCGATAGATGTTCTCAATGCGTCGCCGTGGAGGTGGGATCGCTACGGGAGCTTTCTTAGGCACAACACCGCGGGGCGCTCTGTGGCCCGGCGGACGCCTGGACTCCGGCTGTCATACATTGTGCGCGACCGCCAAGGTCGGCTAACACAGCGCATACACGGCGCGAATTTCCTCCTCCGTGTAGTTGACTCCCCACATCTTGGACAGGCGGTGGGCCTGATCGGTCATTGCGTCGAAATCGAGGTTTGAAAGGTGTGCCTCTGCGAAGGACGTGGGTGTCCCGATCTTTCGGTACCACTCCACAAGCGTTTCGATTACGAGATCGACCTGTGCGCGTTGGTTCTTGCCGGTGAACTTTGCACCGATCCGAAGGACTTCACGTCCAAAGCGGACAATCCGTGAAGCGTGCCGGTCCCGTGCGAAGGTGAGCCACGCCGGGATCACTATTGATAGTCCCGCCCCGTGCGGCACGTCATAGTACCCGCTTAGCGGATGTTCGAGCATATGATTTGGAATCCTGGCGCCTTCCACACCTTGGTTCATGAGTCCCGACCACGCGATGGCGCCCGCCCACATAACTGCGGCACGGGCTTGTATATCATGCGGATCTTCGAGCAACATCTCCATCGAATCGATGACGGCCCGTGAGGTTCCCTCGACCATTCCGTCGTGGACCGGAGCCCACGGGTCGGACGACGTAAAGTATCCTTCCATCATGTGAGACAGGATGTCGGTGCACGCGTACGCGGTGTACTCGATTGGAATTGTGGTTGTTGTCTCGGGGTCGAGGAACGCCACTTTCGGCGCGATTTTATCGGAACGGATACTGTACTTGTCGCCGGTTGCATCGTTGGTGATTACCGACACGAGATTGACCTCGGTTGAACTCGCGGGCAGTGTCTGGATCGCAATCACCGGGAGCGCGCGCGTCACCGGTCGTTTCCGATCGTAGAAGTCCCAGAGTGCACCCGTCTCAACGGCGCCGACGGCTATCCCTTTCGCCTCGTCGATGACGCTCCCGCCGCCGGCGGCTACGATAACGTCGACCTTCGCTTCTCGCGCCACACGAGCCCCCTCCTCGGCGTGGGAGAGGATCGGGTTCGGCCGAACGCCGGAAAATTCGGTGACGGTGATTCCCGCCGTGTGAAGACTCGCGGTAACCGTCTCGTACACACCGTTCTTCTTGATGCTTCCGGAGCCGTACACGAGGAGGGCGCGCCCGCCGTGGCGTTTGGTTTCCGCCCCGACGGTATCGAGAACTCCTCGTCCAAACCGGATGGTGGTCGGAATCTGAAGCGTAAATGGTTGCACGGGTGCGAGTGTACCAGTTGTGTCTGAGTTACGGTATAAGTCAGCCGAAATTCGCGAACCCGGTGCATGGTCATTTGTCGGGAGTAGTTTCGACGCTTGCGAATCGGTATAACATCCTGACGTATGCGGGCGTACACAAATCGGATATCTCCCTGTCATTATCCCGCTCTGCGTTGCCTCTGCAATCTCCAGAACAACCGTCCGTCTATGGCTCCGAGTCCAATTCCGATCAACACCATCCCCACAAGATGGCGAAGCACCAGCGTTTCACCCAGTACGAGCGCACCGAGCAACACCGCGGTAATGGGTACAAGAAACGTAACGAGGAGCACGTTGGTGGCACCGGCGGTTGAGAGTATTCGGAAGTAAAGAATGTATGCGAGCGCCGACGACAGCACCCCGAGCCCGAGCAACGCGACAATTGCCTCGGCGTTGAGCGCGATTGAGTGCCAAGGTTGATCGACAAGCAGCGCAGCCGGAAAGAGAACGAGACTTGACGCGGTTAGTTGACCGGTCGCCGTCGACAATGGGGCAATCCCCATGCGCGAGAACCGTCGTCCGAAGACGGCCGCTGATGCGTACGAACAAGCCGCAAATAGAACGACTGACTGTGCAGCGATATCAGAACCCAAACCAAACAGTGCATCTGGTCCTATTACCACCGTGGCGCCCACAAACCCAATCGCGACCCCGGCGCTTCTGAGAGGTGTGATTTTCTCGTTATGGGTCGCCGCATGGGCGATCAGGACGGTGAATAGCGGCGTCGTCGCATTCAGAATTGAAGCCAAACCCGCTCCAATTCGAGTCTGCCCCCACACGATCAAGCTGAACGGAACGACATTGTTGAGGATTCCCATCACAAAGAATGCGCTCCAGACGCGCCTTTGCCGTGGAATTCGAATCCCTCGAACGGCAAGGAGCAAATGCAGGACCAATGCAGCGACCGTTACCCGTGCCGCAACAATCGAAAAGGTCGGCAGCGACCGAACTGCAATCCCGTTGAACAGGAAAGAGCCACCCCACACCACCGAAAGTACGATGAGGAGGAACCATTCGATCGCATTCATGCGTTGTTTCGTCGATTCCATGCGGATAGGTATAACCGGATTGAGCTGACGCCGCACACAAAATCCGAACAACCAATTTCTCAAACGACGATCAGACTGTGTGGCGCTCTTGGCGTTCCGTTTGTCTTGCAGAGCGGCACCCTGTGGCGCCGGTGGGATTGGAGAATACCGGATTTGAACCGGTGACCTGTTGATTGCGAACCAACCGCTCTACCAACTGAGCTAATTCCCCAAGTCATTGCCTTAAAAGTAGTTGCATCGAACGTAGTCCAACTACTTTTTCGAAGAATACCGCTTTCGGATCAACCTGTCAACGCGTGCCGAGTTGGCCTGGGTTCCATATTTCGGGGTTACCGGCAAAGGACATCGTCATGAAGGTTCCGCCGGGCGGTGTGTCGATACGGCCCGCTTCTACCGGGAAGTCCCCGGTTATTCACACGAGCCGGAACGTCCAGTACGGATGGAGAACCGAAGGGCTTTTTTATCGGGAGAGTTCGGGCCAGTTCGCGTCGGCCCGTTGAATGTTCCCGACAAGGTCACTTTGGAACCGGCGGCCGATTCTCCGGTTGAAGTTCAGGTAGAGGCGCCCCTCGTGGACAATCCACGTTTCGGGATCCACGTCTGCCGTGTACCCCTGGCTCACGGCCCAGGCGCAGTAACCGCCGTAGGCGGGCAGATACGATTCCGGATCGGCGGCAAAGGCGTCACGGTTTGCTTCGTTTGCGAACCGGTAGACGGCGTCGTCCTGAGTGTGCGTGATTTCGGGGTCGCCCGGTACCGCGGCTTCCCGTGTGAAGTAGGCGACCGGGTCGTAGCCGTGGATAGCGACGTTGTTTGCATCGGTGTTTACGGTCTCCTGGGCAATCGCGAATGTCGCGACCAAGGCTGTCAAAAAAATGGTAGATATGATGGTTCGGTTCACTGTGTTCTCCAAGGATTAATATACTCATTGTCGCACGGCTCGGAGACTAACAATTGCGGACAGGGTCGAGGCACCGTGTTACGATCAGTCAACTATGACAGCTCATCCGTCTTCTCGTTTTTCCTGGTGGTTCACGATCGCTACCTGCACCGTCGGCCCTGGTCAGAGCCGGGCTTTGATCAGGTCGATCAACGATGCAAGTGCCGGCTCAATGTCGTCGTCCGCGATGTTCCCGTACCCGATGACAAGGGCGTCCGTATCCACCGGTCCGTCGAACCCGTAGTGGCGGTCGCCCTTTATGGCGATGCCCTGCCCGGCGCAGGTGTCAAAAAACGCTTCGTCAAAGGGTGGGGCTACGTTTGGCCCGGACGTGTAGGTCCGCGGGAAGCGAACCCACAGGTGGTACCCGCACTCTTCGCCGCGGATCTCCACGTCTGGAAACGTTGCCCGGAGAAGGGATAGGATCGTTGTGACGCGCCGAGCGTAGATTCGCTTCATTCGGAAGAGGTGCGCTTCCAAGTTTCCACCGGATAGGAAGGACGCCAGTGCTCTCTGCGCGAACGTCGGGGGTATTGCGAACACCCGTTGTTTGAACTCGACAAACGAGTCCAGGATCTGCGGTGGAAGAATCACGAATCCCAGGCGCAACGCCGGGAAGAGCGTTTTGCTGAAACTGCCGAGGTAGATGACGCGGTCCGGCCGGAGCGATAGAAACGGTTCGGCCGGCACACCCCGAAACCTGAACTCAGAATCGTAGTCGTCTTCGAGTACAAGGGTGTCCTCGGCCAGGCCGGCAAGAAACGCCAGGCGCCGCTGGAGCGGCATGTAGGTGCCCCGCGGAAACTGGTGGGATGGTGTGAGGTATATGACGCTGCCCTGCGAGACGCTACCGGGCGGGACTGCCCCGTCTGAATCGTGCTCAAGCGCACGGATCTCGTACCCGGCGGCGCGAAACGCCTCGCGCGTGTAGGGAATGCTCGGGTCCTCGGCGAAGAACGGTTGGTTTTCCCCCTGGTGCGCGTACCCGGCAAGCAGGCGCAGCGCCTCGCTGGTCCCTGCGGTCACGACGATCCGGACGGGCGAGACGGTGATGCCGCGTATCCGGAATAGATAATCAGCGATCTCTTTGCGGAGCGTCTCTTCGCCCTGCGCCCGGGAATAGTCCCACTTGGTGGAGTGGGCGTTCCGGTGTGCCTCCGCGACTGTTTCAATCCAGCGACGGGTTGGGAGCGCTCCAAGGTCCGGCGTTCCTGCGGTTAGGTCGTATCTCACCGGCGCCGGTTGACGCGCTTCGGACGTGCGCGACGACGGAGGCAGGGTGCGCGATGAGCCCCATTCGATGTTTGAAACGACAAAGGTGCCACGACCGACGCGACTCGTGAAATAGCCCTCGCTCACGAGTTGCTCGTAACAGGCCGTCACGATATTGCGGGACACGCCCAGCTCCGCCGCCATTGTCCTGCTGGCCGGTAACCGGTCACCCGGACCGAGGCGCCCCTCGCGTACCGCCGCCCGCAAGCTGTTGGTGAGTTGCAAGGGAAGCGTCTGCGGCGAATTGCGGCTGAGGGAAATCCCGAACATCTCGTACTCGCATTATCCACGATTCGTTACAGGGGGACGAGGTGTGTGGTTTTCCAATCGGCCCATTGGCCCACCGGCAATCGCCTCGATTGGAACTCGCCGCCGGGCTCGTTCAGTTCTACCCTCGGGGAAACTCGAATTTTGGAGGATGTGATGGAGACACGGAAAGGAAAACGTATCGGCCTCGTGGCGTTTATCGAGCGGTGTGCGGGGCTGCTGGCTGGTCGGGTAGTGTAGTTTCGATACAACAAGCAGTTCGCATGGTGGAGATCACATTGCCGAATGGAGGCGAATAGTACCAGGCGCGCCCGGAAGGAAGAACAAAACGCGTCTCTGCAGCGTAGCGAAGTCCAGCGTTTTGTTCTTCCTCCCGGGCCACGGGTATGTGATCTCCAAAATGAGGACTGGTGGATTCCGGAGCGTCTTCTTGACAAGCGGTTGATGCAGTAGTACTTTTTCCAAACTGGTTAACCAGTTACCGGTTAACCATATAAATGGAGGTTGCATGACCGGCAGGCAGTCAGATGAACACCTGACGCTCTTTCGCCAGATCGAGAATCGAAAAACCTCCGACATCATCATCGAACAGATCCAGGCACTCATCGCCTCAGGGCAACTCCGGTCCGGGATGAAACTCCCCTCGGAACGGGCCTTGGCGGACCGTTTCCAGGTGGGACGCGGCCCGGTACGGGACGCCCTGAAGAAGCTGGAGTTCTACGGTGTGGTTCGAACCGAGTCGCAACGGGGGACCTTTGTCGCCGAGATTGGCGAAAAGACGCTCCAGGGACTCATCTCCTCGCTCCTCCGCGGCGGCAACCACGACATCGATGCGCTCTTCGAAACGCGAGAGATCCTGGAGGTGCACGCGGCGCGGATCGCGGCGGAGCGTGCCACGGACGAGGACCTTCATGCGGTCCGGGCGGCGCACGAGGAGTTTGAACGGGCTATTCTCTCGGGGAGCCTCGCACTCGACGAAGACCACCTCTTCCACTTGGCGATCGGGCGTGCCGCGAAAAACCCCGTCCTCGCTTCACTTCTTGGCTACCTGACGCCGGAGATCATCAAGACAAACCGGGCGCACAGTAACGCGGAGATCGTCGACAAAACGAGCCGGCGGGAAACGCTTGCCGAACACACCCGCATCGTGGAGGCCCTGTTGTCGCGCGATGCCTCTTTCGCCGAGCGCGCGATGGCCGAACACATGGGAGGCGCCCGGGAGCGGCGCTTCCGTCGTACAGGAGTTACTTCAGGATGACAAGCGCGGTCGAACTTCAAAGCCTGGCAACGCAGCTCCGGCGCGACGCCATACGGATGGTTACCCACGCCGGCTCCGGCCACGTTGGCGGAGCCATGGGCGCAGCGGAA
Source organism: Spirochaetales bacterium (assembly GCA_028282545.1). GTDB lineage: Bacteria > Spirochaetota > Spirochaetia > DSM-27196 > Alkalispirochaetaceae > JANQHT01. Next base: position 14,512 of record JANQHT010000125.1, on the reverse strand, counting down.
CTCTTTGCCGTGCTCTACGGAGGGGGCATCCTCCGCCACCGTCCGTCGGAACCGGATTGGTCTGAGCGAGACCGCGTGGTACTGAGCAACGGTCATATCTGCGCGTCCTGGTACGCGGTACTCGCCCGCACGGGCTATTTGCCCCTGGAGGAACTCGAGACGCACCGGAGGTTCGGGAGCCGGCTCCAGGGCCACCCGGCGCGGGCGAAGCTCCCCGGACTCGTAGAGACCTCCTCCGGCCCCCTTGGCCAGGGCCCCTCCGTGGCGAACGGACTCGCCATGGCGCTCCGAATGAACGGCAGCGACGCCCGGGTCTACTGCATTCTCGGAGACGGTGAACTTGCCGAAGGCCAGGTATGGGAGGCGGCGATGACCGCCGGACACCATCGGCTGGGGAATACCGTCTACCTCATTCTTGCGAACGACGTTCAGATCGACGGCCGCGTTTCCGACGTGAAGACCCAGGAACCGATCGACCGGCGTTTTGCTTCCTTTGGATGGGAGGCACAACGCGTACACGGTCATGACGTGGATGCGCTCCGTGCAGCGTTGGGCGACGATCCCGACGAAGGCGATGCGTCCCGAGAGGCCACCGGCAAGCCGCAGTGCTTCGTGCTCGAGGTGGAAATGGCCCGGGGCGTTGTCGCCTGGGAGGGGCTTGCCAAGTGGCACGGTACCAAACCGTCGCCAAAGGAGGCCGCCGCCGCACTGGAGGAGATTGGTGAGGCCCTCGGGTACGAGGACTTTCCGATTGTCGCCGGCAACAACAACGGAGCGCGCCCATGAACATCCAGGCTACCGCAAAACGTGCGATGCGCGACGCCTTTGGAGAAACCCTTGTCACGCTGGGCGGCGAAAACTCGGACATCGTCGTCCTTACCGCGGATCTGGCCGAAGCGATTCGCCTGGATGCGTTTGCCACGGCGTTCCCCGAACGCTTCATTCAAATGGGTATCAGCGAAGCGGACATGATGGGAACCGCCGCCGGGTTGGCCCTGGCGGGCAAAATTCCCATTGCGACAACGTTTGCGATCTTCGCCACAAGCCTCGGAAATCAGCCGATTCGTGTATCGATCGGTTACAACAAGGCGAACGCGAAGATCTGTACCAGCCACGGCGGCGTAACGGTGGGACCCGATGGCGCCACGCACCAGGCCTTCGAAGATGTAGCGCTGATGCGCATGATTCCCGGGATGACCGTCATCCTGCCGGCAGACGCGAACGAAGCGGCCGCAGCCACGCGTGCGATTGTTGAACACGACGGCCCCGTCTATATGCGCCTTGGTCGGATTCCGACGCCGGTCTTTTCTCATCCTGATCAGGGATTCCGTATTGACGAGGCACCGATTCTTCGGGACGGCCGTGACGTCGCCATCTGCGCGATGGGTATCATGGTCTCGATGGCACTCGAGGCGGCGGATGAGCTCGCGTCGGAGCACGGTGTGGAAGCTACCGTCGTGAACGTGCACACGATCAAGCCCCTTGACAAAGGAACCGTCACCGACGCGGCGCGCCGTTGCGGATGCGTCGTCACGGCCGAGGAACACTCGGTCCTTGGCGGTCTGGGCGGTGCTATCTCCGAAGTCCTAGGTGCTACCCACCCGGTACCGGTTGAACGCGTTGGCGTTGCCGACACCTTTGGCGAGTCGGGCGAACCCGACGAAATACTCGAAGCGTATGGACTGACTTCCGCTGCCATTGTGGCGTCCGCCCTGCAGGCCGTTGGCCGCAAGCGGTAACGTTCGGCACCGGGAAGGAATACAAAAAGGGGGTTCGTATGAGACGAACAATTTCCTTGACATTGGCACTTTTGCTCGTCGTTTCCGTCGTTGCTTTTGCGACCGGCGGACAGGAGGCGCAGGAGGAACAGGTGGTACGGTTCTGGTACCACTTCGACGACCCGGAGACCGCGCTCACACCGTTGATCACCAAGTTCGAGTCCGAGAACCCGGGCATCAGTATTCAAGCTGAACGCGTGCCCTGGGATGCCTACTATCAGCGCCTGCTGACGGCCGTGGCGGCGGGCAATCCCCCGGATGTGGCGCAGGTGAAGCTCTGGTGGCAGCCGCAGTTGGTGGAACTCGGAGCGCTCCTGCCGCTCGACAGCTACATTGCAAAATGGGACGGACGCGACGACGTGTACGATCGTATTTGGGAATTGACGGAATACACCGACGGGAAACAGTACTTGATGCCGCTCCAGATGGTCGTACTCTACATGTACTACCGCGTGGACATGTTCGAAGAACTGGGGCTCGATATTCCGACAACACGCGACGAGTTCCTGGACGTCGCAAAGGCGCTGACTCGTGATACCGATGGTGACGGCGAGGTCGACGTGTATGGATTTGGTATTCGCGGCGCCCGGGGCGGTCACGACTGGTGGGGCTCCTTTGTACTATCCAGCGGCGCGGAATTCTTTGACCGGTTCGGCAATATCGGCCTCACGACGCCGGAGGCAATTGCGGCCAACCAGTGGTTTATCGACCTCTACCGCGAGCACGGCGTGAGCCCACCCACGACGCCGAATGACGGATTCCGCGAAATCGTGGCGAACATGCAGAACGGTGTGACCGCGATGACCATCCACCACATCGGCAGCGCCCGGGGCATGCACGACGCACTAGGCGACAAGATCTCGGCGTTCCCCGTCCCAATGGGCAGCGACGGTGTATGGACCAGCTTCGGCGATGAAGAGAACGCCGTCTTTGCGGCGACCGACGTACCCGATGCGGCCTTCAAGTGGGCTTCGTTCCTGGCCGAGGCGGAGAACAACGCTCTCTGGCAGGAGTCGAGCGGACAGGTCTCGATCAACAAGAGCAACGCGAACCTTCCCCAGGGCGATCTGGACCGATTTTTCAAGGCCACCAGTGATTCCACACCCTTCGCCGGTGTCCTTCCGGCTCATCCGGCAACGGCAGAGTTTGTGGAAGCGGTGTGGCCGGCAACGATGCAGCGCGCGTTCCTTGGTGAGATCACCAGTCGTGAAATGATGGAGACCTTTGCCGAACACTTCTCCGAGTAACGGCGAATCGCACAAGACGGTACCGGGGCGGCGAGACTCCGCCGCCCCCCTTTCTTTGAGAGGATGTATTGCACAACAGACGCTTGATGACAACGGCCGCGCCGTACACCTTTCTCTCGCCGGCGCTCATCGTCACCCTGCTTATTGTCTTCATTCCGATCGTCTACACGATCTCGCTCAGTTTCATGAACTACGTGATCTGGAAACCGAACGAAATCGGGTTCATCGGACTCCGCAACTACATCGACGCCTGGGCGGACGAGGTGTTCCGGATCAGCCTCGGAAACACCTTTGTGTGGATCATCGGCGTCATCGCTCTGCAGCTTGCACTCGGGTTCGTGGCGGCTTTGATTCTCAACCAGCGGTTTCCCTTCCGCGGCGTGGCGCGGGCGCTGATCCTCATTCCCTGGGTAACGCCGAGCGTCATCACGGCACTGATGTGGCGCTGGATGTACGACGGCAACATGGGTGTCATCAACGATTTGCTTGTGCGGTCGGGTATGCTGGAACGGTACGTGCCGTGGCTCGCGCAATCAACCACAGCGCTTCCGGCGATCATGGTGGCGTTGATGTGGCAGGGGTTTCCGTTTTTTGCCGTGATGATTCTGGCCGGGTTGCAGGCTATCCCGACCGAGTTGTACGAAGTGGCCGACGTTGACGGTGCCGGCATCTTTCAGAAGTTTTTCCGTATCACCCTGCCAATGATCAGCCCCATTCTGTTCACGACCATACTCCTTCGAACTATCTGGGTCGCGAACTCGTTGGATATCATCTTCATCATGACCGGTGGCGGTCCCGGCTACAGCAGCTACACGCTTCCGCTCTATTCCTATATCAAGGCGTATCGAGGACTGGATTTCGGCTTTGCCGGTACCATCGCCGTCTACCTCACGATTCTCCTGATCACCGTGGTCACGCTCTACGTGATTCGGGTTGTTCGAACGGAGGATCGTTTGCGATGAAACTGATATATCGCCTGCTCTTTGTGTTCCTGCCGCTGGCACTGATTCTGCTTTTCGCACTCGGTCCCTACATTTGGGGATTTGTCTCTTCGATTACGCCGGAGGGCGAGATGTACGTCGAGGGGCTGCGCTATTTTCCACGTAACCCAACCGGAGAGAACTACGCGCGTCTCTTTGTGAAGATCGACTTTGTCGACAATCTCGCGGACAGCTTCCTGGTGGCCACCTTCAGCATGCTTTTTGGCCTGGCCTTCAGCGTTACCGCGAGTTACTCCTTCTCACGATTCCGGTTTCGCGGGCGCCGGTTTCTGCTCCTCCAGTTCCTGGTGATCAACATGTTCCCGGTAGTGTTGTTGCTGATACCGCTCTTTGTCATCTTCTCCCGCCTGGGAATTATGGATACGTATCTATCTCTTGTCCTTGCGTACGCAACGTTTACCATTCCCTTTTCCACGTGGATGATGACATCGTTTTTCAACGCGATTCCGTACCAACTTGACGAATCGGCGATGATCGACGGCTGCAGTCGCTTTGGCGCGCTGGTGCGTGTGGTCTTTCCGGTCGCGATGCCGGGTATCGCCGCGACGGGCATCTACATCTTTATCACCGCCTGGAACGAGTTCGTCTTTGCCTCGGTTCTCACGAGTCGTGACGTGCGAACCATTCCGATTGCGCTTCAGAACATGGTGGGTCAGTACCAGATCGCCTGGGGCCTGCTCACCGCGGGCGGGGTGGTGAGCGCCATCCCGGTAATCGTGCTTTTCTTCTTCATCCAGAAGCAGTTGATTGCCGGCATGACCGCCGGGGCGGTGAAGGGGTAGGAAACAACCCGACCTTCATAGCGTTTAGGCGGATTACTACGGCTCAGACCGCGCGACCTGGTTTCGAAGTTCGTTTCGCGCATCAAGCCGCCGCTACCGCGATCTGTTACAGCCGTTCCTACGAAAGATCGCCGGGTTTCAGCATTTTGCTGTACGTTAGCGTTTTGCTAATCCTCGACCGCTTGATTCTGACACGTTTCTGATGAACTTCAAACACTCCGGCAGGACCAACCACCGTTTTTTTATTCTACTATTCAATATGGTTGGAGATGTACAGTTTTGCGGACTCCAAATCCCACCGGATCGCGTCTGCCATGCGGGCTTTATCACTGGCGATTAAGCTGTCCAGCATGGCTTTGTGCGGATCAAGTTGTATGTGAGAAGCGGGAGACTGGTTTTGGATCGCGAAATATGGAGCGATTCGAAGCCACAACGAGCGAACCGTATCCAAGTAGATTCCGACACCACCTGTTTTGTATAGCAGAAAATGGAACTCCTTATTCCAGTGTAAGTATTTCGTAACGTCAACTATAGACGCCTCAATGTTGCGATAGATTGCACTAAGGTTATTGATGGTCTCGTCCGTGCGAACAGCACACGCTCGTACGGCAAGTTCTGATTCCAAAAATGTACGGAGTTCGAACAGATCCTCAAGGTCACGCCGATTGATCGAGTTGATCAGCATCTGCCGATTGCTCTCTATGATGATCACTTTTTCTGTTTCAAGCTGCCAAAGTGCCTCCCGGACTGGCATCGTGCTAACCCCGAGACGCGCTGATAGCGACCGCAGGCTGAATTTCTGCCCCGGCAGCATTTCTCCCGCCATGATCGAATTACTGATCATTGCGTACGCCTTCTCACGAAGGGTTTTCGTTTCTATCTTTTCCATAACAAACGGGTAGTCCTAATGATAGGCGACGAGAGCGTTGCAGCCATGGTCGCCTCAGAACGTAACAAGGTAATACCAGACCCCGGCCGAAAATTGCAATCCGTTCGCAGTTGACAATTATGTGATCTGTGATAACATATAACATATCTTACATTCCGAGAGGAGGAATCATGAAAAGGACACGGCAAATTGCGGCGTTGGTTGCATTGTTGTTGGTTGCGTCCGCGATGACGGCGTTTGCAACCGGGCAACAGGATGCGAGCGACGCGGCGGAAGAAACGATGGTTTTGAGACTGGGTCACATTTACGATCCGTCCCACGCGTGGCACAAGGGTGCGGAAATGGCGGCCGAGATCGTGGCGAAAGAGACGCAGAACCGGATTCAGATCGAGATCTACCCGTCCTCCCAACTCGGGACCGAACCGGAAATTCTCGAACAAACGCTCTTTGGTTCGATCGACATCGCCGAGGCGGGCGCTGGCCAGCTCGGTACGCTGTTCAAGCCGATCAACGTTCTCGAGATGCCGTACACGTTTCGTGACAACGACCACGTGCTCAGCTTTGCCAAGAGCGATATCGCAGCGGAACTGTGGGAAGACTTCCGCGCTGAGTTTGGTGGCAAGATCATCGGCGTCAGCTCGTGGGGCGTTCGTCAACTGACCTCAAATCGCCCGATCAACACGCCCGCGGATCTCGACGGTTTCAAACTGCGTGTTCCCGAACAAACGATTACCGTTGCGTACGGCAAGGCAATGGGTGCCAACCCGACGCCCATTGCGTATGCAGAGGCGTATCTTGCACTCCAGCAGGGTGTTGTCGATGGACTCGAAAACCCAATGTCGTCAATCCAGGCGATGAAGTTCTACGAAGTCCAGGACGTCATCAATCTTACCAAGCACGTCACCAATACCTGTTTCTTTGTGATGAACGACGACAAGTTTGAGAGTCTGAGCGATTCGGACCAGGAGATCATCCTGGACGCGTTCGAGCAGTCTTCCCAATACATCGTGGAACTGCTCAACGAAGATGACGCCAGTCTCGTGGCATTCTTCGAGGAACAGGGCCTTACCGTAAACCAGCCTGACATTCAGTCATTCGTGGAAGCGACGGCATCGATGCCCCAGGAATTCAGCGATTGGTGGTCTGATTACGGCACCGATCTGCACGCTCGAATCCAGAACATGCAGTAGGTACCCAACAATCGGGTGACCACCGGGGTGCACCGACGTGTTCACGCGTTTGTGCACCCCTTTTCTTGAGCTTCGTTCGCCGTCCGTCCGTCCCCATCGTTTGTTCGTAAAGGAGTTCGCATTTCAATGAGTACATCGGAACACATTTGCATCGTAACCGGATCCGCCGGAGGAATCGGCGGCAGAGTCCGGGACGTACTCTCCACGTGCGCCTACACGGTCGTTGGACTTGACGTCAATAAATCGGAGCGAGACGCGGGGGCGTTTATCGAGTGCGATGTGGCCGACGAACCCAGCGTGGATTTGGCCGTCAGAGAGGTCATCACGCGATACGGGCGCATCGATGCCCTCGTCAATTGTGCCGGTGTGCTCTCGTCCAGCACCGCGCTTGAGGAGACGTTGGAGGAGTGGGAGCGCGTACTGCGGATAAACCTGACCGGGACATTTTTGGTTGCACGCTCAGTACTCCGTAGGATGGTTACGTCAGGCGGGGGATCGATCGTGAACATCGCGTCGATAAGCGCCGTTCAATCGTCGATGTTTTCCAGCCTGTCGTACGGCGCTTCAAAAGCGGGAGTCGTCGCGATGAGCCGCACGATGGCGGCCCAGTTTGCGCAGTACAACGTGCGCGTCAACTGTGTGGCCCCCGGCGTCGTCGATACACCCATGTTGAAGGATCTGACGGTTGACCAGCGGTCGGCGGCCATGGCGCGATCACCGCTCAACCGCCTGGTGGACACCGTGGCAGTTGCCCACGCGGTGCGGTATCTGCTGTCAGCCGAGGCCGGAGACGTTACCGGTGAAACGCTCCACGTCAATGCCGGCGCGTATATGTCGTAGCAGTCCGAGGGAACCAGCACATGAATGACCATGAGTTTCGCACTCCTGGACCCGATCTGCGACCGGCGGTGGCGGGCACGCTCACTTCGGACACGGATTGGATAGCACGCGAGTTCTCGAATCGGGATGTTCAGAAGCGTCTGAAAATCCCGATGAGTGATTTCCAGATGACCTTCACCGCGGGAGAGCTCGAGTTCTTTTCGCCCGGACGGACCGGGGACTCCGCAACGTTACTCGTTCGCGGTGCAAATCATGAGCACTTTTTCGCCGTTCGCGGCACTCCCATCACCGATCGTTTTGGGCGGGCGTTCCACACCGTGGCTACGAATGATGGTAGTCCATGGAGTCTTTTCCCGTGCAACTACGATTCCACTCGAGCGTTTGTCGATGAAACGCAGCCCGGGATTCACTCGGTCAGGCTCGGCAACACACCTCGCATCGGAATTGGAAGTCGGATGACCACATACTCGTGGGCACCTTCAATTCGCGTCCTCAACCGTCGGAATCTCCATGCAAACCTGATTCAAAATAGTGTGCGAGAAGTGCGGGTGCTGAATGAGATAGAGAGAGGCGAGGCGGCTCGCGACGTCTATCTCTACAGTTTTGGAACGATCAAAGAGGGGCATACCGGGAGTACCTTCGAAGGCCTGTGGCTGCGGGGAACGGTCGAAGCGTTTATCCACAACGCGGCGGTTCCGTACGGGTCGGACGCGGACCACATCAAGGTCGAGGATTGGGACGCGGGTCTTGAACGCGCTCGTGGAACGATTGATGCGTGCCGTAACTACTCATTTTTCACGATCGACACGTCCGCGCTCATCGATTTTTCATTCGATCGGGACGGGGACTCCCGGTATGCCGCTGCCATTGGCGAATCGGTTGACTCGCTTGTTTCCTTCCACTGCGATTGTGACAATGGTGAGCGGCGCCTCGGCCGCGCGTTTGTCGCGCAGATGCTCAAGAAGTACGGTGAGAGTTTCTACGTTCTCGAACAGCTTGACGCCTACCTCGCGAACGTGCGCGGCGTGGGTACGTACGACTTGGAGTGGAGTGTCGATGAAATTCCAGCTGAGTTCAGTGTCCGGGAGAACATTACAACGCCGGAGGAGATCCTTTTTGTGCTTCGCGAACTCCGGCGCCGCGGCGTCGGTGTCACGCATATTGCACCGAACTGGGGCGTTGAAAAGGGACGAGACTACGCGATGCCCGGCGGGCTCGACTTCCTCTCCGGCCGGCTGCAGGAGATTGGCGCCGTAGCCGAGGCGTTTGGTGTCACGATAGACGTGCATTCCGGTGACGATCTCTCTTCGAAAACGCGGCGAGTGATTCACGCGGCCACCGGCGGAAACGTGCACTTCAAGATCTCACCCGTGAGCCAGGAGCTCTTCGCGGAAGTTGTCTTTGAGTTGGCACCCGAGGCGTTTCAGACGTGGTGGGATCACTCAGTCGCGTTTGCCCGGGAACAGGCGCGTGAGGGTTCGCGATTCGCCGCGGAGTGCGTTGAACTCGCGTCGACGGATCGCTCTCCCCATTCGAGCATCTTTCACCACTACTGCTATCCACCGGTCGGCATCCCCGATTCCGACGGTACCTACCAGCTTCGGGAGGTTCTGTACGGCCTTCCTGACAATGTCTACACAGAATACGGGCGTCGATGGGAAGCGTACCTGGACCCACTGGTATCAGATCTGTTTGAAACGGAGGCCCCATGATCACACCTGCGATCGCGTCGTATCCCAGGAGTTACGACTATCCCGTGAAGGTCCTGCAGTTCGGAGAAGGTAGTTTCCTCCGCGCATTCTGGGACAAGGCGATTCATGACCTCAACAGAAAAAACCTCTTCCAGGGCCAGGTTGCGGTTGTACAGCCCATCAGGTCGGGCAAAGTCACGGAGTTGGGGGCGCAGGGGAACTTGTACACCGTATGCCTCCAGGAGAACGGACGCCAGGAGACCGAGGTGGTGGAGTCGGTGAAACTCGGGATCGATCCATTCAACGAGTTTGATCGTTTTGTGGAACTATCGCGTTCGAAAGATATTCGCATCATCATATCGAACACGACCGAAGCGGGCATTATCTACGACGAATCAGACACACCCAGTCGCCGGCCGCCGGAGTCCTTTCCCGGAAAGCTGCTTTCGTTCCTCTACAATCGGTACGAGTTCTTTAGCGGAGCCGCGGACCGGGGGTGTCTCATCTTTCCCTGCGAACTCATCGAAAACAACGGCAACGTGTTGTTCCAGATTCTCGTCCGTCTGGCGACGCACCATGATCTGGGCGATCAGTTCGTGCATTGGCTGACGACATACAACATTTTTTTCAACACTCTCGTTGACGGAATCGTCACCGGGTATCCGCACGATGCAATCGGCGTATTTGAAGGGATCCTTGGATACCGCGACAATCTCTTTGTGACCGGCGAAGCGTTCCAGTTCCTGGTGATCGAGGGGGACTCGCGCTATCGCCATGAGATCCCTGTCGAACAATCGGGAATTGAAGTCATCTGGACGGACGACATCAGCGCATACCGAACGATCAAGGTACGGCTCCTCAACGGGTTGCAGACCTTCATGTCGATGGTCGGCTTTCTCGCGGGGATCGAAACGGAGAAAGAGGCGATTGAACACGACGAGATCGGCCCGGCAATGGAACGGTGCCTCTACCAGGAGATTGTCCCGTCGGTGGAGTTGCCGCCCAATGACAAGGCGGCGTTCGCGAAACGTTCCCTGATCCGGTTGCGAAACCCTTACATCAAGCATTATCTCTCAGATATCAACCTCAATTGCTTTTCCAAGTACAAGACTCGCGTCCTTCCGTCGCTCCGCTGCTTCCTCGACCGGCCGCAGGACGCACCGTTCCTGGTTGCGAGCCTCGGTGTGTTGTTCCTCTATTTCAACGTAACGGCCAGGGAGAACGGGGAATACCGTGCGACCTACAATGGTTCCAGTTTCACCGTGCGCGACAACGGTGAGATCCTCGATGCGATCGTGGCCATCAGGACAGCGCACGGCGGCGCCGGCCTGGAAGAGCCCGCCATTCTGCGGGATCTCACGCAAAGCGAATCGCTGTGGGGTGAACCGCTCGATCTTTCCGCGGATTTTATCGCGGCGCTCGCGAGACACGTCGCCGCGATGAAGGACGGAACGATTGGCCGGTACTTCGCACAGTTTAGGGAGCAGTCGGAGTGAATACGTTTCGCTTCGCGGCGCCTCACCAGGGGGTGTTTGATACACAACCCGATCCAACTCCCGGCGAAGGCGAGTTGCTTGTTTCGATCCGACGGCTGGGGCTGTGCGGCAGTGACCTGAAAACCTATACGGGTATGAATCCCATGGTCGAGTTTCCAATCGTTCCGGGTCACGAGATCGGTGCGGAGATCGTGGACGTGGGTCGAAACGTTCCCGCCTGGTACCACAAGGGCCGGCGTGGAACCGTGATACCGTACAGCAGTTGCGGCGAATGCCCCGCGTGCAGAAATGGACGCGTCAACACGTGTGCAAACAACCGGACGCTCGGGGTGGGCCGTGACGGGGCCGCGCGTCCACTCATGACGGTTCACCACGCGGATTTCGTTTTGGGTGATGGTCTGACGTTCGATCAACTCGCCCTGGTAGAACCGATGAGCGTGGCAACCCACGCCGCTTGCCAGGCGGGCGAGGCGAATGGTCGCGCGGTCCTGTTGTTTGGTTTTGGTCTTATCGGGATCGGCATCATGAAAGAGCTGCAGCGGCGTGGCGCTACGGTCATCGTGACCGACATTTCACCGGCCAAACTGGAACTGGCACGCGTCATGGGTGCGAACCATACCGTGCCGGTTGATGGCGAACGCTTCGCGGACCAGGTGCGCGATGTATCCGGCAGTTGGGGACCTGAGGTGTGTATCGACGCCGTCGGCGCCGACGAGGTCGTCACGATGTGCCTGGAGACGGTCTGCGTCTCGGGCCGGGTCGTGTTTCTCGGATATCACGCCGGTACGGTGGCGTTTAATACCAAGCCTATCGTGAGCAAGGAGCTGACCGTCTGCGGGACGCGAAACGCGCTGAGAGAAGACTTCGAACAGACGATCCGGAGTCTCCCGGCGGCGTTTCCGGACACGACACAACTGGTGAGCTCCCGCTTTGAGTTTGCGGCGATGGATGAGGCGTTCGATTTCTGGAAGCGGAATCGCACAGACGTGATTAAACTGTTGATTGATTTCCCGAGTGTGTTGAAGTAGGACCGTCGTTACCGGTCGGAAACTGAATGATTGCCGGGGGCGGGCTACCGACCTCTCGGTATCGAACGGAGAGAGCGATGAAAGAGTTGTATCGGAAATTGGAGGCGTACGCACCGGCGGCCGTCTTCCTGTTGATTTCGGTCGTGATGTTGTTGCAGGTGTTCGCGCGCGTGGTGTTTCGCCTGTCGTTTGCGTGGAGTCTTGAGTTTAGCCGTTACGCCGAGGTGTGGCTCACGTTTATCGGGATCGCCTACCTGCGGCGCATTAACGCCCACATCAAGATCGAATCAGTATCGTCTGCTCTCGACGAGCGGTTATCACCGCGTGGACGAGTCGTGTTTCACGCCGTGAAATCTCTGGTCGTACTGACGTTTATGGTGCTGCTGGTGGTGCTGGGGCTGCAACTTGCATTGCGAACGTGGAATCTTCGTTCGTCCGCGATGCAGGTCCGTCAGTTCTGGCTCTATATTGTCGTTCCGATCGGCGCCGCGGGGTTCGTGGCTCGCGAGATTCAAACCGAAGTGAGATACCTCAGGGGAGTAGGGGAGACGACTGAATCGTGATTGGATTGATGGTATTGCTGTTATTCGTTCTGTTGGCGGCAGGACTCCCGGTGGCCGTTTCGATCGGGATACCCTCGCTGGTATATGTATTGTTTGACGCGAGCATTCCGAGTTTTGTCGCTATTCAGCGAATGGTCGCGGGTGTGAACACGTACAGTCTGCTTGCCATTCCGTTTTTCATTTTCGCCGGCAACCTCATGAACACGAGCGGCGTCACCACACGGATTTTCGACACGTGCGCGGCGTTTGTGGGCAGGCTCAAGGGTGGTTTGGCGCACGTCAACATCGTTTCCAGCATCATCTTTGCCGGCATGTCCGGCGCAGCGATTGCGGACGCCGGCGGTCTCGGTTCGATCGAAATCAAGGCGATGCGCGACGCGAAATACGACGAACGCATGACGATCGGTATCACCGCGGCCTCTTCGATCGTGGGCCCGATTATTCCACCCAGCATGCCTATCGTCGTCTACGGCGTTGTCGCCTCCGCGTCCATCGGCAGGCTATTCGCCGCCGGTATCGTGCCGGGGTTTCTGATGGGCCTCAGCCTGATGATCCTGGTCTTCACCCTTGCAGGTCGTATGAACTGTCCTCCGGGCCGACGCTACTCCGTGAAGGAAAAGTTCGTTGCGTTCTGGCACGGCTTCCTGCCGTTCCTTGCGCCGGTTATTATCCTGGGCGGCATTTTCGTGGGCTACTTCACGCCCACCGAGGCGGCCGCTATCGCGTGTTTGTACGCGCTGATTCTCGGAATCATCTACGGTGAGATCGATTTTGCCCGTTTCAAGGAAGCGGTTCGGTCATCGATGGTAACGACGGTGCAGGTCCTGATTATTGTTGCGTCGGCGACACTCTTTGCGTGGATCCTCGCGCGTGAGCAGGTGCCCCAGCAGCTTGTCGCCATGATCAACAACCTGAACATATCGAAATGGGCAATAATTCTGATCTTCAACCTGCTTTTGCTGATCGTCGGTCTCTTCATGGAAACCGTGGCGGCGATCAACATTCTCGTGCCGGTGCTCCTCCCGGTGATGGTAGCCTTGGGCATGGACCCGGTCCAGTTTGGCATCATCATGATTCTCAACCTCGTGATCGGCACGCTAACCCCGCCGTTCGGGACGGTTCTCTTCGTGCTGAGCGGAGTGGCAGATGTGTCGGTGGAGACGGTCGCGCGGAACACGTTTATCTTTATGGGCCCGCTTCTGCTGGTCCTGGCGTTCGTAAATATCTTCCCGGATCTTACGATGTGGCTTCCCAACCTCATCTTCGGCTCCAACTGAGGCAGTCAATGGCACGAATGAAAGCCCTCCGGAAGTTCGAGGCCGGCGTCGCGCGGTTTCGCCTCGAAGAAGTAGTCATTCCCGACCCTGGGCCGGACGACGTGGTGGTCGAAATCGCGTACGCGGGTATCTGTGGGACCGACCTGCATATCTATCACGACACATATGCCGACGCCCCCCCCATGACGGTGGGGCACGAGTTTAGCGGGGTGATCGTCGCCGTGGGGTCGGCGGTTGGCGGTCTTCACGTTGGCGACCGCGTTGTCGCGGAGACCAACCAGCACTACTGCGGTACGTGTGAACTCTGCAAAGCGGGGCGGTTCTGCCTGTGCGATGAGCGCAAGGCGCTGGGACAGAAGACCGACGGCGTCTTCGCGGAATATGCTCTCGTCCGCGCCTCAAACGTGCACGTGCTCCCGGACAACGTCACGATGAAAGATGCCGCCCTCGCGGAACCGCTGTCGTGCGTGGTGCATGCGGTCATGGAACGGTCAACGGTCAAAGCGAGCGATGTCGTACTGGTAACCGGCCCCGGTCCGATCGGCCTGTTGGCTGCGGCTACGGCGAAACTCCAGGGCGGCCGGGTAGTAGTGGCGGGTACGAGCCAGGACGCGGAGCGCCTCCAACTCGCTCGCGATCTGGGCGCCGAGGAAGCGATCGACATCACGACGAACAATCTGCCCGCATACATCGACGCACTTACACACGGGACCGGTGTGGACGTAGTCCT
>JANQHT010000102.1 GCA_028282545.1 Spirochaetales bacterium | reverse complement strand
GGTCGGACGACGTGGTTTCGCTCACCCTCGTCCCGGAGGACGAAGGAGTGTCGTTTGCGCGCAAACCGGGGCAGTTCGCCTACGTCTCGATCCGCTCTGAGGGCGTGGGGCCGGAGGAGCACCCCTTTACGATTGCCAGTCCGCCGGACGAGCCGGTGCAGGTCGTCGCGCGGCAGCTTGGTGACTACACCCGGGCGCTCTCTTCCGTGAAGGTTGGAGACCGAGCTACGGTTGACGGTCCGTACGGTCGATTCGTGGCGGATCCGCGCTCGGAACGGCCGCTGTATCTCATCGCCGGCGGTATCGGTATCACTCCCATGATCAGCATGGTGTCGACACCGGAGATCCGGAGCAGTCGACGCGTTACACTCCTCTGGAGCGTGGCGAAGCAGTCCGACATCGACACGATGCCGGAGGCGACGCGGTATGCCGAGGACTTCCGCTTCGAACCGATCGTTGTACACGACGTGTCGCAGGTGGTGCACATCCTCGAGGAGTCCTTTGAGCGTGTCATCCCGGTGGACGAACGGGCGACGGCGGAGATACTCGTGTGCGGCCCGCCGCGGTTCATGGATACGACGTTTCGAATCCTCCGCTCCCTGGGCGTACCGAACAGGAACGTTCACAGCGAACGGTTCGCCTGGAACTGAGGCAACGGGAATCGGCGCTACCGTTCCCGGTTGGCGTCGTTGTATTCGATCATCGTGTAAAAGGCGTGATCCAGCGGTGCCCAGGATTCGCGCCGTACCGCCAGCACAAGCGCCGGGCCCAGGCTGCCACCCACGAGTGACAGGCTGAGGACCCGCCCGTCCGTGCCCGGCGAGAGGCCCACCAGGGTGTAGTCAACCTCGTCGGCGGCGCCGAATAAGATCAACCCCGAGAAAAAGGCCAGCATCGATACGGTACCTATCCCGATGCTGAGGGCCCTGTGGTTGCGGGCGCGCCGTGCGCTCTCTCGGTCACCGGCCGCCTCAAAAAAGAGGCGCTCGCTCACCGACTCGGTTCCAACAAAATAGTCCCGGGGAACGCGGTTGCCGTAGAAATCGACTTCCACCTGACTCTCGATCGAGCGGCCTTCAACCTCAATACGGAGCGGTACAAATGGTGCGGCGTTCTCCTGGGCCCCGAGTCCCGTGGGCGATACGATCAGGATGCAGAGCGTCACCGCCGCGACTAGGCGATTTCCGTCAATAACGGCCGCAATTGTTGGGCTCGGAGCGTTCATTCGGTCCATAGTATAGGCTAAATTGGTATATTCGCGACATGACAGCTCGTGCCAGACTGCAAACCGTATCGCTTCTGGTGTTTGTACTCGGGGCGGCGCCGTTCGCCCCGGCCCGGGACTTCATGGAGCGCCCCCGGGCGGTTGTATTCGACGATCGCCCCGGTTTTGCCGATGATTCGGTTGCCCTCTTTCCGGTTGTCTACAGCCAAACGGCGCTCGACTATCAGTTGTTTCGAAATACACCGGAAGACAAGTTTCAAATTGGACACTTCACGCACTACGCCATCGCCGATGCCGGGCGCGCCCGGGCGTCCATCTACTACGCGACGTTCCTCTTCTCCGGCCCGGTCAATCCCGGAGACACGCCCGGGGCGGACGCTGCGCGGTGGATGATGAACGCGATCCAGTTCGAGTATGGGGTGCTCGGACACTACCTGCTGGGCGATGGTCCCGGTTGGACCCTGGTAGGCGAGTTCGGCCGGCGCAGCTACCATCCCGTGCGCGGCGGGGGCTGGGCGGAGCCGGCGGCGGACATCCTTCGTGGAGGCATCGCTCCACCGGTTCTCACCCGGGGTGCAATGTCACTGGAAGCACTGTTTCGCGTATCCTGGTCGGACATCTACGATTTCTGGGGTTCCGACCTCCCGCTGCCGCGGGTGGAATACCAGTTTCACCACGCCTACGAGCTTCGCCATCGGCTGGTACGGCGTCCGCGGCTGCTACTGGACCCGTTCGCCCTTGTGATGGTTGATACAAACGTGCTCCGGTCCGGTTCAATCGACAACGATCTGACCTACGAGGCGGGTATAGCCGTATCGGGGAGCGGTGGGGGCGCCCTGGAACTGTACATCGGCGGGTACGAATCGCGCGATACCGAACAGCGAAAGGAACGAGTCGCACCGGCATCGCTCTTGGGATGGGGCCTGCGCTTTTCCTATTCCGGACGGTAGCGGTATCTTCACAGCCATGGAGACCATCGTTCAGGTACGCGATCTGCAGAAGTCGTACGGCCACGTTCGCGCCGTAGACGGCGTTTCGTTCGACATACCGGTGGAATCGTGTTTCGGCCTGTTGGGCCCCAACGGTGCCGGCAAAACCACAACGATCGAGATGATGGAGGGGATCCTTACTCCCTCCGGGGGCCAGGTGCTCTTTCGCGGCAAGCCGATTGACCGTCACTTCAAGGAGAAGGTGGGGATCCAGTTCCAGTCGACGGCCCTCCCGGAGTTCATCACAGTCAAGGAGACGCTGGAGATGTTCCGCGCCTTCTATCCCGACCCTCGTCCTATGGACGAGGTGATCGACATATGCTCGCTTGCCGACATCATCAGCCGGGACAACCGGAAGCTCTCCGGAGGACAGCGCCAAAGACTCCTGCTTGCGCTCGCCATCGTCCCCTACCCGGAGATCGTTTTCCTTGACGAACCTACCACGGGACTCGACCCGCAGGCGCGCCGCAATTTCTGGAAGCTGATTGAACGGATCCGGCTGGAGAAAACGACGGTGGTTCTCACGACGCACTACATGGAAGAGGCGCAACTCCTATGCGACCGGATCGCCATCATGGACCACGGTCGCATTCTCGAGCTGGACACGCCGGAGAACCTACTCGCCAAGCACTTCGAAGGCGTTGTTGTTCGCGTTCCCGCCGGTGCGGAGGGCAACGAAACGATGGAGCTTGTCACGTCAAACCTGGACGAGACGATGAAATCACTGCTCGCCGAACAGACGAACTTGGATGGTCTTTCGATTCACAAACCCAACCTGGAAGACCTCTTTATCAAGCTGACCGGCAGCTCGCTACGTTCGTGAGGAGCAGGATACGATGAAACAATTCGCCGCCATGTTCAAGGCGCGGACGATGGAGTTTGTCCGCGACCGGGGAACGTTCTTCTGGAACCTGCTTTTCCCGATCGTGCTCGTCTTTGGTTTTGCCTTTGCCTTCTCCGGACGCGGCCAGGAGCTGTTCACCGTTGGAATCGTCACCGGCGCCTCAGAGACTGCGCCGGACCTATTGCACTTTCTCGAGATAGAGCAGATCGAGTTTGTCGAGTATCCCTCGGTAGCCACGGAAACGGTGGTGGAGCGGTTGCGTCGCCACCAGTTGGATATGGTGCTCGACCTTGAACAATCCGAGTACTACGTGAACGTCGAATCTCCCAACGGACCGATCATCGAGATGGTGCTGGGCGCCACCGGCGGCGTTGAACTGGAACGGCGCGAAGTGACCGGGGAGCCGATTCGATACGTCGATTGGCTCGTACCGGGTGTGATCGGCATGAACATGATGTTCAGCTGCCTCTTCGGCGTGGGATTTGTGATCGTCCGCTATCGCAAGAACGGTGTGCTCAAACGACTCAAGGCCACCCCGGTATCGGCGCTTACCTTTGTGACTGCCCAGGCGGCGAGTCGGCTGGTTATCGTCGTGGCCACGTCGATTTTTGTGTTCGCCGGCACCGACCTATTTCTGAAGTTTATGATGAACGGCTCCTACCTCAACCTGCTGCTTATTACCACGCTCTCGATTCTGTGCATGATCTCGGTGGGGCTCGTCTTTGCCTCGCGCCTTCGCAGCGAGGAGCTCACTTCGGGGCTGATGAATCTCGTGACGTTGCCGATGATCATCCTCTCCGGTGTCTTCTTCTCGCTTGAAGGCTCACCGCCGGTGATGCAGCGCATCGCCCGGGCGTTCCCGCTGACGCACTTTACCGAGGCTTCCCGGGCCATCATGCTCGACGGCGCCGGTTTCCTTGAAATACTCCCGAACGTGTTCTTCCTCGTAGTGCTCACCGTTGCACTCCTCTTGATCGCAGCGCTCCTCTTCAAGTGGGAGTAAGGCACGGCCCGGTTACGGTGTTTTTCCGAGTGCTCGCGAACCGGGCTCTTTTGGAACGATCAGCGGCGTCCGCTATTCAACCCAGATCGGGCTGGACCACGCCAGATGACCGTTCTTCTGGCGCAGGCGAATGCGGTAGGAGTGCGGTTTCCCGTCGTAGAGCCGGTCGGTGAAGGCTATGTCCTTCCGGTACACCGCTGCGGGAAGCGCAGCGTGAACCTTCGCCTTGTAAGCCATTCCGAAAAGAACGTCCTTCCGCGCCAGCGCCTCCGCGTCGGTTTCAAAGTCCCGTGCGATCAGCGCGGCCGAGCCGGCGCGGTTCCACAGCACCCTCCCGCCGCGACACATCTCGGCCAGCGTTGCGCGGGTCCGCACACCGTCAATTTCCACCTCCACCGTGGCGGTTTTTTTGCCCCCTAGGGCCAGCACGTATCCGTTCTGGGCGGGTTGTGACACCGTCTCCTGGCTCGACGTTCCAGTGAACGAGAACGTGCCGGCTTCCAGCGAGTACTCCTGCCCGGGTTCAATCCAGCACGGCTCCACCCTCGCAATCTCACCGTTCTCGACGCGTACGGTGCCGGCCCATCGCTTCGGTGGGAGATCGAGTACGTTTGTTGCCGGTCCCCAACCGTACTCCAGCCGAAGCAGGAACTCTTCGGAAAGATCAACGCCCGGTTCACTTTCGCCAACGATACTCACGCGATCTATCAATGACTCGTCCCGGACAAAATCGACGTAGTCAATCCTGTCCAACGCCTCCGCCTGAACGCGAAACACGGGCGGTTTTTTCGCGCGCGGTACAACGCTACCCATGGGGGCACCGTCGAGCGTTACCTCCAGGCGTATACGATCGCCGGAGACACCGTACACACGACGGCAGACAAAGGCGTCCCACAGAGACTCCCGCGTGAGTGACTCCGCCCAGACACCGGCCAGCCCCCAGCCGTAGTGGCCGGGCATGGGGCCCCAGTTGTCGGTTGAACCGATTACACCGACTCGCCGCCCGGACGAAACGGCCGCCGTGTAGGAACCGTCAGAGGCTTCCGGACCGAGGAACGGATTATTCCGCAGGGCGCCGCCGAAGGACTCCCCTTCCGAGCTGCCGTGCACCGAGTAGACCTCCGCAAAGGGCGATAGTGTGTCGTCCTGTATGTCCCAGTCTTTGCCCCGGAACCCCCGTATGTACGCGGTGTGGTGGGGAATCGCCAACGCCCTGTGCCCGCGTAGTTCGCGGTAGAGGTCCTTTAACGTCTCAACGCGAAAGAGAGGCGGGTCATCCTCATTGAAGAAGACGTTGTGATCGCCCCAGGAGCCGTCACCCTGCCACTCGAACCCCGGGAACGCCACGAAACTCCCGTCGCGATGGCACCGCCGGATCGCCTCCTTGACCTCCCGCCATTCGGCGTCGATCTGTGCCGGCAACTTCCACGTCTCCACGTTCAGGGGCTGTCGGGAGGTATCCTCAGAGGGGTGGCCCCCTTTCCTGAACGCCGGCGAGGTGTTCGGGTAGTAGGCGCCGCAGTAAAAATCGAGGTGCGCGGCGGCGGCGGCCAGGCGCTCGTCCATCGAGAAGTCAGGGTCCGGCGCCTGGTAGGTATTGTCGTGTGTATCACCCCAGTAGAGCTGGAACATCGCGAAGGGACCTACCCTTTGAGCCCGGACGCGGCGATGGATCGAACGATGTTCTTTTGCGCAAACAGGAACGCGGTGATCAGCGGGAGCATGCCGAGCACGAGAATCGGAAGCGCCATGTCCCACTGCGCCTTGTAGATTCCGAAAAAGCTGTTGATCCCGAGCGGGATCGTGTAGAAGCTTCGGTCGTGCTGAAGGATGAGCAGGGGGAGCAGGAAGTCGTTCCACACCCACAGACTCTGGAGGATCACGATCGTGGTGGTCATCGTTCGCAACTGCGGGAACAAAATGCGCCAAAACAGAACGAAGTCGTTGCACCCGTCGAGCATCCCGCTCTCGTCCAACTCGCGGGGGACGTAGTTGAAGTAGCCCCGGTAGAGAAAGATCGTGAGGGGCATGCCGAACCCCCAGTAGAGGATCGCAAGCCCCAGCGGATTGAGCATTCGAAAGTTGTGAGCGACAACGACCAGGGGAATCATGATCGACTGGAATGGGATAATCATGGCAAGAATGTACGTGGCGTACATAAAGGTGCTGACACGCGACTTGACGCGCGCCAGTTTCCACGCCGCCATCGATCCAAAGATCGCCATACCCCCTAACCCGATCACCGTTACAAAGAGCGAACGGTAGAAGGCCAGCCAGAAGTTGACCCTCTCCACGCCGACGGCGTAGTTGCTGAACTTGAGTTCGGTCGGGAGCGCCGCTGCATCGATGATGATCTCGCCGTAGCTCTTCACCGAGTTGACGAGCACGAAGTAGAAGGGAGAGAGAACGACCAGAGCGAACAGAAGGGTAACGACGTAGAAAACGACCCGTAACGGGGTAAACTGACGATTCATCAGAGCGCCACCTCGCGCCGCTGCGTAAAGCGCACCTGCATGTACGACAGAATCGCGACAAAGATAAAAAAGACCACCGCCTTGGCAGAGCCCAGGCCGTAGTTCCCGTAGATAAAGGCCTCGTTGTAGATGTTGATCGCCAGGGACTCCGTGGTACCAAAGGGACCACCGCCGGTGAGCGAGAAGACGAGTCCGAATATCTTGAACGAGTTCGCAAGGACGATGAAGATGCTGACCGTGAAGGCGGGTACGATCAGCGGCAGCGTGATGTCGGTGAACTGTCTGAACGATGACGCGCCGTCGATCTCCGCCGCCTCGAAGAGCTGCTCGTCGATGCTGTTCATCGAGGCGATGTAGATCAACATCACGTACCCCGCCTGCTGCCACACTAATACGATCACGATCGCCCAGAACGCCGTATTGGGTTGTCCAAACCAGGAGATGTTCTCGAATATGCCGCCGATCGCCGGCAACGCCTGGGCAAAGATAAAGCGCCAGACGAATCCGAGGATGATCCCTCCGATCACGTTGGGGAGAACCAGGATCACCCGCAAAACCGAGTTCCACCGGGTGGTGGTATGGAACAACACAGCATACGCCAGCCCCAGGAGGTTCACCGTAATACACGCCGCCACGGTGAACTTGAACGTGAAGACGATAGAGACGATGAATCCTTCGTCGTCCCGGAACATCTCAATGAAGTTTCGCAGGCCCACGAAATCCAGGTTTCGCGATATTCCGTTCCAGTCGGTGAGTGAGTAGTACCCACCGATAAAAAACGGGAGCAGCACGAAGACCAGGAAGACCGCGTACGGGAAAAGGGTGTACAACGCGAAGCTGTTGATGATCCGTTCTCTGATATTGGTAGCCACAGTGGTTCTCCGGAAAAAAACCGGACGGCGGGAGTCGCCGTCCGGTTGCGGTGTGGGTACGCCACGCCGGTTATTCGCTCAGCGCCTGCCACTCCTCGTCGAGCTTTGCGAGTGCCTCGTCAAAGGTGATGCGCTCCCCGACGTATTCCTGGAGGATGTCCGCCGCGCTTCTCGCGTAGCCCTGCGGCCACAACCCAAAGATCCACGGCAGCGTCTTGCCCTCGAGCGAGTACGCCAGGACGTCGCTGCTGATACCGCCGGCAAAATCGACGTCGAAGTGGTCGTAGGCGGGGATGGAGTTCAGCGTCGTTGCCAGCTCGTTCTGACCGTTGGGCTCGTTGAGCAGCCAGTTCAGGAATACCTTAGCCTCTTCCTTGACCTCGGACTCGTTGCTGACAACGAAGTACCAGGGAATCCCGACGGGCACGCGCCCGCTCCGTGCCGCGTTCTCGGTTATGGCGAGCGGAACGAGCCCCATATCGATGTCGGAGTTGGCGTCGAGGATAGCCGCCTCTTTCCAGTTCCCCTGCTGGATCATCGCCGCCTGTTCGCCGGCGAAGAGCGATACCTGCATCAGGTGGTCTTCAGAGAGCGGGTCGCCGCCGGTGTTGTTTTTGACGAGTTGAATCAGCCGTTCCAGGCTCCAGAAGTATTCGTTGTCCTGAATCGTCGCGGTACCGGCGTTGAGTTGTTCGACAAAAGCCTTGGGATCGTCCTGCGAGGCGAAGGGGACGTTCAACTGGTGATTCGAGATCACCCACCACGTTCCGTACCCGGATGTGAAGGGCGTGATCCCCGCGGCCTGCAGCTTCTCGACCGCCGCTTCCAGCTCACTGAACGTTTCCGGCACTTCGTCGATCCCCGCTCGGGCAAAGAGGTCGCGGTTGTAGATGTAGCCGTACCCCTCGATCGACACGGGCAAGCCAACCAGGTCGCCGTCGACGTATGCGCTCTCTTCCGCGATCGGCAGGAAGTGGTCCACCACGTCCATATCGGACAGGTCCTCCAGGAACTCCCCGTAGAGGGCAAAATCACTGGCGCCGTCGATCATAAAAATGTCGGGCAGGTTCCCGGTGCGGGCCCGCGTTGCGAGGACCGGGCGCCAGTCCACGCCGCCCCCCACGACTTCGTACTCTACCGTGATGTTCGGATAGTCCTCGTTGAACTTCGCCACCACCTCCGCCATGGGCTCGCCCCACACGGACTTGCCGCTGATGAAGAAATTGACCGTTTTCTGTTCCGCGGTCTCTTCGACACCGCTGGCTAAGATGGGCTGCGCCGCAACTATGACCAGCAATCCAATGACAATGGCTTTCTTCATTTCCCTGTTCCTCCTCTGGGAATATTCAATCAAACCGTCGACTCGGCACGCGCGCCGATTCGTACGGGCTGACCGCTACGTTGTATCGACTCCTGCGTTGCCAGGACCATGTCCAGCGAAACGAGACCGTCCACGGCGGAGGCAACCGGAGTGTCGCCGTCGTAGAACGCTCGCAGCGCTCGGGCGAGTTCCCGGTCTGCGCCGAAGTGGCTGGTCGCAAAGTCGTCCCCGCGGCAATCGAACACCTCCTCCTTGTTGCCATACTCGGAGACGAGCGTTACCAGACCCTCATGCCTGTTCAATGTGATTTTGCCCTTCTCACCCACCAGGATCATCGTTTCCTGGTCCTTCGTGTCGGGGCCGAAAATAGCGAAGAAGAGCGATGCTTTGACGCCCGACGGGTAGACAACCGTTACCAGGGCGTGATCGCTGATGTCGGCTCCCGGCGCGTAGACGCAGGTGTCGATCTTCTCGACCTCCTCCTCGGCGTTCCGCCAGGAGTCGAGACGCAGCAAGGAGCCGCCGGCGGTGGTGGCGCTGTTTGGATCGCGCCGGTAGGGACACTCCCGTGAGCAGACGCGACACGACTCCGGCGCGTTCTCTTCCACCGGAAAAACGGAACTTCTCCCCCCAACCGCGGTCAGATACTCCGGGTACTCACCTGCCATCCAGTTGAAGACGTCGAAGTGGTGGGAATTCTTGTCGTTTATCGCTCCACCCGATTGCGCCCGTTTCCGATGCCACGTCTGGAGGTAGCGATGGTAGGGGATGATCGAAGTGATCTCCATCATCTGGAGGGTACCGATGGCGCCGCTTTCCAGAAGCCGCTTGGTCGTGACCCAACTCTTCTCGTAGCGCCGGGTAAAACCCATGATGAGTGGATTTTTCCGCGCCGCTTCCACGATCCGGTCGGCGTCTTCCCGGGTAACGGAAATCGGCTTGTCCAGGTAGACCTTCTTTCCCGCTTCCAGCGCCGCCACGGCGTGGGAACGATGCTGATTGGTGTGGTTGGTCACGAGCACCATGTGGCACCCGGGATCGGCAAGTATCGCCTCGAACTCTCCGTACACGCGTACTTTCTGATCGATCGATTCCTCGGCGTAGAGGTTCTCCAGGTGCTCTTTGGCTTCGTAGCTGCGCTCTGGGATGATATCGAAGATTCCCCGTACGGTGAGACCAGTCTCCCTGGTAAGCGCCACGATGGACTCTCCCATACAATAGATGCCGCGATCGCCGGCTCCGACAATTCCGACGCCGATTTTTTCCATAGGCTCAGTTGATTCTACCAGTGCCGCTTCAGCCATAACAAATATTAATACCCTATACGGGGTATAAGAATTTGTTATACCATGGTGACATGATTGAGAACCTGCTGCGCTTCAAGAAGGTGGTTGAAGCGGGGAGCATCAGCAAGGCGAGTCGTCTGCTCTTTATCAGCCAACCCGCCCTATCCAACTCCATCAAGCTCTTGGAACAGCAGTACGGCGTGCCGATTCTCGAACGTCACCATTCGGGGGTACGGCCCACGTCATACGGCGACATACTCTACCGAACCGCCTCCGAGATCGAGCACAACGTTCTGAACGGAGAAAAGCAGATCCTCCAGGAGAAGCTCGTCCACGACCCGGACGAGAGTCATCCGGAGGTCACGATCGGTTGCAGCACGATCTGGAACGATTTCCTCATGCCCGAGGTGATGAAGACGATCGAAACGATCGACGCCTACGAGATACACGTCGTCAGCGACACGTCGGAGCAGCTCCTGACGGACCTCTTGGAGAACAATCGGTACGATTTTGTACTGTGCCGCGTCCTGGAGGACAAGCGGTTTACGTCTCTGCAGTCGGTCCCGCTGTTCAAGAGCCGGCCGGCAGTGTTTATCAACGACCACCACCCGGTGTTCAGCACCGGCTTCGAACGCGAACAGCTTCGCCGGCTCAAGTGGATCAAGCTCAAGAGCCTTCCGATTCTGAAGGAGAGTGATCTGACCCCGGAGGGGCTGGCCTATCTGCCGGAGGACTTCCTTCCCCCGGTCATCTCCTTCGAGGTGGAAGACCTCATGGCAGCGATCCAGTTACTGCAGAACAACTATATCGTGCTGCTGCCCCTGGCGCTGGCGGACTTGATGGAGAAGTACGACATCAAACCGCTGCCGTTCCCCAAGACGCTGACAAAGGCGTATTGGCTGGGAATGGTCTACTCCCGGGAACGGGACGTGCCGCTCTACGTGCGGGATCTGATCAACAAAATCCGACTGTACTTTGCCCATCGCGCCTCACCGTGGTGAGGCGGACGATCAGAGCAGACCTATCGTAACGTCGTTTCCGCACGCCTCCAGGAAGCGGCGGAAATCGGCTGAGGCGATCGTCACGGTGGCCGTGTTAACGTTCGGGTGGAAGTTCACCTTGTCGTAGTCAAAGAGCCGCCGGTCTACAAAGACCTCAACGTGGTTTTCACCGTCGTTGATAAGCCCGAAGGGCGTGACCGATCCCGGCTCAACCCCGAGCCATGTGGCCAAGCGCTCGGCGGAAGCGAAACTCAGATTACCGGCGCCGATTTGATTTCCAAAGGCCTTGATATCGAAGGGAGTGTCGTGTTCCAGAACCACGAGCAGGTGACGGTTGCCCCTTTTGTTCCTTAAGAAGAGGTTCTTGGCGTGGCCACCGGGGATGTGCTCCCAGTGCTTCCGCGCCTGGTCGACCGTGTAGAGCGCCGGATGCTCGTGCATTTCCCAACTGATGCCGAGGGAGGCGAGGTAGTCGCAGACGATCGAAACGGGGCCGGTGGCGTTCATCTCCGCCGCAGTGTACCATGGAAGCATGAAACTGGGACGTAACGATCCGTGCCATTGCGGGAGCGGAAAGAAGTACAAACACTGCCACTACGAAGCGGACCGTGCCGCAGAAGCCAAACGACTCAACGAGGCCGCCGCGGCGGCCGCCGATAAACGCAAGGCGGAGCATGGTGACGAGGACGGCGCCGAGGAAGCTCACCACGACTCGGGGCACGGCAAACACCAAGGTTCGCGTTTTATTCGCGAATCGGGACGCGGCAAGCGCTCGCCCGGTGGACCGGGGGGTGCTTCCGGCGGCGGCGGCGGCGCCGGCTCCGCCCGGGTGAACCGCGGATCACAACGCGGCGGCTGATTCATCTCTTCCGGCGGTTCCCGCGCCGCTATGGTGTGGAACCGCCCGCTCGCCCGCGACGCATTGTACCGCAAGAACGAATAGGATATATTCGTTGTATGGGCTCAACGACCGTCCACATCCCCGACGATACGTTGAAACGCGTGGACGACATCGCGCGAAGACGCGGCGTGAGCCGCAATCGCCTGGTGCTCGATGCCCTAGGCGTTCTGATTGCATCTGACGCGGGAGAATGGCCGGCCGGGTTTTTCGATTCACCCGCCGATCAACGGGAGCGCGAGGAGATCGCTGCGGCCACACACGAACTCGACCGGGTAATTCTGGGTAACCGGCGGAACCGCGGAGCACCGGTTCTGTGAGGTCACTGCTGGACACCACGGCGATATCTGCACTGATGCGAGGCGATAGCGCCATGGTCGAATTCCTTCGGGAGCGCAAGCCCGGAGACGTTGCCACGGCGCCCCCGGTCGTCGCGGAGATCGAATACGGTGTTCGGCGGCTCCCGCCCGACTCAAGAAGGCGGGTCCTCCTGGAACGTGAACGCGATCGAATCCTGCATGTCGTGCCGCAACTCAACTGGATTCCGGATGTCGCCGCGTCGTTTGGTCAGATCAAGGCGGAGCTGGAGGTGGCCGGTTCGCCGATCGACGACTTTGATGTGCTGATCGCCGCCTTTGCCTACGCCCACGATTGCGACGTTATTACCGCAAACCTGGTTCACTTCTCGCGGATTCAGTCTGTTTCGTCGCGGCACTGGTAGGAGTCGGTATCACCGGACGAGTGGGTTGCGAACCCGTACGCCCGGAAAGCGGGTAAAATCACGATCCGCCGTCCAAAGTTCGTCCACGCGATGGGAGATACAAATAGCGGCAATTCGCGCGTCGTGCACGCGCGCTCCCACCACCCTGCCCGATTGCAGATGGTGCGCCAGAACGTCCAGATACGCCCCGCCGTGTTCACCGATGAACGAGAGAGAGGGACTCCCGGCCCAGCGTTTGACCTGCTCTATCGCCGTCGTGAGCGGGGACGCCGGCGAGTAGATGCGTGGATGCGTGACTATGGCAAGGAACTCGTGCACCGCCGGCCATGGAATGGCCCACGGTGCGGCTGATTCCGCCAGGGAACGGATGACCGCCTGGGAAGCCTCGAAAAACGCTGAGTCCCGCCGGTGCGAGTAGACGAGGATGTTTGTATCTACGGCGATCAACCGCCACGCCCCTCGTAAACCATCGCCCGAATCTGCTCCCAGGAGCCTTCGGTAACGCCTTCACAGACACCGTTGCCGTCAACTGGGTAATTTTCGAAAACGTACGCGCGTTGACGCCCCTCTTTCTCGTCGAGCCACGTGCGAACGGCCGTTTCCAGGAGTTCACGCATGGTGATGCCGTTCTCCCGCGCTTCCCGTTTGATCCGCGCCAGGAGCGCGTCGGAAAGCTCAATGGTCGTCTTCATACGACAAGCGTACCGGTATACGGGCGTATGGTCAATAGTATATGGGTACCCATATACTGCTTCTCCAGCATACGCCGCGTGCTCCGTGGTACACTTCCCGACAATGAGCGTGTGTATCCACAACGGCTGGGTTCTGTCGATGGCTCCTGGAAGCGAGGCGATTGCCGACGGGTTCGTGGTGATAGAGAGTGACCGCGTTGAACGCGTCGGTACCGGCGCCCCGCCTCCGGCGGACACGATGATCGACGCCGGCGGTGGAATCGTCCTCCCCGGCATGGTGAATACCCACACGCACCTGGCGATGGCGCTCTTCCGCTCCCTGGCGGACGACCGGGCCGACCGGCTCCGAAGGGTTCTCTTTCCGCTCGAATCGAGGGTGGTCGACGCCGATCTGGTCTACCACGCGACGCTTCACGCCCTGATCGAACTGATCGAGGGCGGTGTGACGACCTTCGCGGACATGTACTACTTCGAAGAGGAGAGCGCCCGGGCGACGAGAGAGGCGGGCCTTCGCGGCGTCGTCGGAGAAACGGTGGTGAACTTCGCCGCTCCGGACGAACCGGAACCGCACGGTGGACTCGATCGCGCCCGGCGGCTTGTGGCGGCGTACCGCGGCGACCCCCTCGTTACGCCGGCGATCGCGCCCCACGCTCCCTACACCGTGGACGACGCTCACCTGCGCGCCTGTGTTGCCGCGTCGGAGGAACTCGACGTGCCGATGATGTTGCACCTGGCGGAGATGCCCTTCGAGGTCGAGGCGATACAAAAGGCCTACGGTGTCTCTCCGGTGCGGCGGATGCACGATATCGGCGTACTCAACCGGCGTCTCACAGCGGTGCACTGCGTCTTCACCGATGAGGCGGATCACCGCCTGCTGAGCGAACACGATGTGGGGGTGGCGCACAACCCGATAGCAAACGCGAAGGGGGGTAAGGGGTTCGCCCCAGCGAAGGCGATGGCGGACGCGGATCTCCGCCTCGGTCTTGCCACCGACGGTCCCATGAGCGGGAACCGGCTCGACCTCTTCCCGGCGATGCGCGCCGCCGCCTATATCCACAAGGGCATCGCCCAAGACGCCACCGTTTTTCCAGCGAAAGAGATCGTCCACCTTGCGACGATGGGGGGAGCCAGGGCGCTGCACATGGAAGAGCGGATCGGGAGCCTCGAGCCGGGGAAGCAGGCCGACGTCATCGTCATCGCTACCGATTCGGTGGCGATGCAGCCGCTTCACGACCCGTGGTCGGCGGTGGTCTACGCCGCCACGGCCGGGGACGTGAACACAACGATCGTGGCGGGGCGTGTTCTCATGCAGGACCGCCGAATACCCCACCTGGACCGGGGAGCGATCATGGCCCGATCCCGGGAGATCGGCGCGCGGATTCGGGAGACGCTGGGCGAGGTGTAGGCTCCCCCGCGCCGGGGGCACCCGCTTAGGATACCGCGGCGGCAGGCGGAAAGACGATCGAGGCGAGCAATTCTACCGCCGTGAGGTACTCCGCTTCATCCACGTATTCCTCAACGCTGTGAATCTCGTGCATCCCCAGTCCGAAGACGACGCAGCGCAATCCCTTGTTGTTCAGCTGGTTGGCGTCGCCGCCGCCGCGAGACGTGAGGAGCGACGGCGTCAGCCCGGCGGCGCGGACAGCCGCGTCAAACCACTGTACGCACGGCTCGCCCGGGGAGACTTCGTACCGGTCGTAGACCTCCTCCCACTCCACGGACACGGACGCTCCGGCAGCGGCCGCCGCCTCCCGGGCAACCGCCTCGGTCCGCTCGCGAAGCGCCGCAAACGCCGGCGCGTCGAAACTGCGGATCTCGCCGGTAAAGGTCGTCTCACCGGGGACGACGTTGGTTTGCCTCCCCCCGGTAATCGTTCCGACGTTTGCCGTGGAGTGGCGGTCCGGTGCCCCCAGGGGCAACCGCGATATGATCGCCGCCGCCGCGGCGATGGCGTTGATACCCCCCTCCGGGTCGAGGGCGGCGTGCGTACTGCGCCCCCGAACGGTGGCAATGTACCGCGCCTTGCGCGGCGCCCGGTGGATCGCCGTTCCAGGAGGCGTCTCCCCGTCCAGGTTGTACCCCTGCCGGGCGCGAATCCTCTCCGAATCGATGTCGCGACTGCCGAGGCTGCCCACCTCCTCCTCAACGGTAAAGACCAGGTCGATCCCCCGGCCCACTCCGGGGTGGGCCATGGCAAGGCGCGCCATCTCGAGCGCCGCGGCGACTCCCTGCTTGTCGTCTCCCCCGAGGATCGTCGAGCCTCCGCTTCGAATCGTACCGCCCGATCGCCGCGGGGTAACGGCGGGGCCCTCGGGTACGGGGACGGTGTCCATGTGGGAGCAGAGGAAGAGCGGTTCCAGGTGGGATACTCCGTTCAGCCGGGCGTAGAGGTTTCCGCGGGCGTCCTCCGACACCGGCACACCGATCGCGTCGAGGGCCACCCTCACGTAGTCGCGAACGGGCCCCTCTTCGTAGGAGGGGCTCCGGAGGGCACACAGGTCGAGGAACGTGTCGATGACCCGGGAACGATCGACCGCTACCACTGGTGGGCGCCGTCGCGGTGGAGCGCCACCGTTGCGTCCAGGGCGGCGCGGATCGCCTTTGCCTCGCCCACACGGAAGAGCCGTTCCTTCTCCTCCAGGGTGGGTTGCTCCGGGAGCCAGATATTCGAGTCGGTGGCAACGATCGCCCCGGTCTTCACCTTTCGGACGGCGCCGATGATAAAGAGCATCGCCGCCTCCTGTTCCGCCGCCTTGACGCCGCTTTGGGTGAGCAGTTCGTTGAGATCCTGGTCCTGGACGTAGTAGGCGTCCCGGGTGAAGCCGAGTCCAACCTGGTAATCCACCGCCTGGCGGTCCAGCGCCGCCACAAGGGCGTTCGTAACTCCCAGGTCCGCCACGGCGGGAAACTCCGGCGGCAGATACGCCTTGGTCGTTCCCTCCCCGCGGTACGAGGCGGTGATCACGATAGGCGTGCCGATCGGTGTCTCCGGCTGCCTACCGCCGGCGGAACCCACGCGGATAAAGACGCGCGCGCCGAGCGTGATCAGCTCCTCGAAGGCGATGGAAGCGGCGGGGCCACCTATCCCGGAGGAGCACACGGTGACCGGTGCACCCTGGTGTTCGCCGGTGTAGACGACGTACTCCCGGTTTTCGGCGATGAACGCGGCGCTGTCCATCTGATCCACGATGCGCGCCACCCGTCCGGGGTCTCCGGGAATGATGACGTACGGTGCCACGTCACCTTCGCCGCACCGGATATGTTTGAGAATCGTCTTGTTGTTACCCATCTTTGCCCCCGACACTCTCATACGTTACCGTATCGAGGAGGATCGCCCCCGGTTCTATCTGTACGTGGAGATCGCCGTCCGCCGGCGGTACCGCACCGTCAACCACGGCGGTCAGGCGCTGATCCCCCGACACGAGGCCGCAGAGCGTGCTGGTCCCCTGGTAGTTGGAAAATTCCATTCGGACGGGAAGCGTATTCAGCCGGTCCGCTCCGTCCGCTCCAACGAACCTCACGTCCACGGGACGAAAGAGGAGGCGCACCGCCTCTCCGGCGGAAAGCTCCTTCCCGCCCGGAAGCGCGCGGCACTCGAACCGGTGACCGCTGACCTCGACAACGGCCCTATCCCCAAGAATTTCCCGACACGTTCCCGATAGGGCGTTGTCGAACCCCATAAAGTGCGCCACGAAGGGCGTCGCCGGCCGTTCGAATATCGCCTGGGGCGTGTCGCTCTGTTCGATCACTCCCTGATTCATAACGACGATCCTGCTCGAGAGGCTGAGCGCCTCCACCTGGTCGTGGGTCACGTAGATCATCGTGATGCCCAACTGCTTCTGGAGGCGCGCCAGTTCGCCCCGCATCTCGTCCCGGAGCTTCGCGTCCAAGTTGGAGAGCGGTTCGTCCAGGAGGAGCAGGTCCGGCTCGATCACGATTGCACGCGCCAGGGCGACCCTTTGTCGCTGCCCTCCCGAAAGGTGCGCGGGCAGGCGCTCTTCGAGGCCTGTGAGCGATACCAGTTCGAGCGCTCCGGCGACTCGGGTCGAAATCTCCTGCCGGGAAACGCGGCGCCTGCGCAAGCCGTACGCCACGTTGTCAAAGACCGAGAGGTGCGGAAAGAGGGCGTAGGTCTGGAAGACGATGCCGATGTTCCGTTTGTTCGGCGGCAGTCGCGTATAGTCGCGGCCGTTCACTACGACCCTTCCCTCCTGGGCGAGAAGAAAACCGGCGATCGTCCTGAGCGTTGTGGTCTTCCCACACCCGCTCGGACCAAGGAGGGAGAGCAATTCACCACGCTCGACCCTAAGGGAAAAATCGCGGAGCACCGGGTCGTGTGCGACGTATCCGGCGGTGACGCTCTGCAGTTCAACGTAGGCCATCGCGGCGGTCCCTCCTACATGTACCGGGTGATCCCCAGGAGCCTCTCGGCCGCTTGGACGATGACAACGGTGAGAACGATGATGATGCTCGAAAGAGCCGATATCGTCGGGTCAAAGTAGTACTCCATGTAGATCAACATCTGGATCGGGAGGGTCGCCACCCCCGGCCCCGTCAGGAAGAGGGATATCGGTACGTTGTTAAAGGAGGTGATAAAGGCGAGGATAAACGCTGCGGCAATTCCCGACCGGATGTTGGGGAAGACCACGGCGAAAAAGCCGTGGAGACGCGTCGAACCGAGGCTCACCGCCGCCTCCTCCACCGCCGGGTCAAAGTTCCGCAGGCTCGCCGAGACAACGCGGACCGTGTACGGGAAGAGGATGGCCGTGTGTCCGAGGTAGAGCCCCGTTATAACCGGCAGGCCCGAAAGGTAGACAAAGAACCTGAGCAGGGCAAAGCCGATCACCAGGCCGGGAACGATCGCCGGGGAGGCGAAAAAGAGTTCCACCACACCCTTCCCGCGGAAGGTGTGGCGCGTGATTACATAGGCCACGGGGATGCCGAGAACAAGCGCCGTTACCGTCGCCGCGAGGCCCGCCTTCAAACTGACCATAAAGGTGGTCCGGAACATCTCTATTCCAAAGACTTTGGCGTACCACCGGCCGGAAAACCCCTCCGGCGGGAAGCTCATGCTCGCGGTCCCGCTGAACGACGACACGACGATTACCAGGAAGGGTCCGATCAGGAAGAGAAAAACGAGAGCCAGGATAACCGCAGGCAGGAGGGGACGTCTCATCGAATCCTACGCCTCCCGGGGCCGGAACAGGCGAAGACCGTTGTAGAGGATCAACGTCGTTACGACCATGATTACCGCGATTACCGTGGCAGCTTCCCAGTTCATCAGTACCAGGGCTTCCTGCCGCATGAGCGTTGAGAGCGTCAGCACCCGGGATCCACCGAGGATCGCCGGCGTCACGTAGGCGGTGATGCAGCCGGTGAAAACGAGGGTCACCCCCATGATCAGCCCCTCGAAGGAGAGCGGCACGATAACGCGGAAGAACGCGTCGAAGCGGCTCGAACCGAGACTGAGGGCGGCCTCCTCCACCTCTTCCGGGACGTTCTCCATGGCGCTCACGAGAGTGAGTACCATGATCGGAAGAAAGAGCTGCAGCAGGCCCACGATGATCGCCCCCTCGGTGTACATCATGCGTACCGGTTCAGACGCGATCCCGAGGGCCTGGATCGTCTTGTTCACGATGCCCTGCCTCCCGAGCATCACGATCCACGCGTACGTCCGCGCCACGGGGCTCGTCATGAGCGGGAGAATGACCAGGGACATGAGGATCGACTTGCGCCCGTGGGGCAACCGGCTGAGCAGGTATGCCGACGGGTAGGAGAGAAGAACGGCCAGGGGAGTCACGATCAGGGCGATCCGAAGCGTACGCAGGTACACCGCGGCAAACTGATCGTCGGTGATCACTTCACCGTATCGCGATAGGGTCACACCCGTATCGGGGACGCGAAGACTCTCTATTAGAACAAAGAGGAGCGGCGCGGCGAAGAAAAAGAGGAGGAACACCACCCCCGGTCCGAGGAGCAACGCGAGTGTACGACGCGGGTGAAGCCGGTTCACGGGATACCCCCCAAACAGCGCGACCCGGGGTTTATCGCCCCGGGCCGCATACGTCTCGCTCTGAACCCTACTCCGCGAAGATCGCGTTCCAGCGATCGATCATCTCTTCCCGCATCGCGGAGGTCTCCGCGAGGTCGAAGAAGATCAACTTGTCGATAAAATCGCGGCCGTAGGTGAGTTTCTCGGCGGTATCGGCCGGAACCTCAACGTCGGGACGCGCCGGGGAATCTACCAGGTCGAGGGCCTGCGCAAGCTGAACGTCGTAGGAGAGCATGTGATCGATGTACAGGTGCGCAAGTTCGACGTTGTCGGCGCCGTGAGCCACGCCGACCATGCTGAACGCGCCGGGGAGCCCCTCTTCCGGCTCCGCTTTTGCAAGCGGGAGTTCCGTTGCCAGCAGACTGCCCCAGGCGAAGCTGGTGTACGGTGCAGCGTACACCTCTTCCTGGGCAACGAGCGTGGTGAGTTCCGAAGAGCGGCTGTAGTTGGTAGTGATCGAATCGGCCAGCGCCTCGATCGCCTCCCACCCCGCTTCGTGGTCGTCATACCCGCTGCCAAACGCCGCAGACAGCATGTACACAACGGTCGGACCGTAGGTGGTCGTGATATTGGGAAGCGAGAGAAATCCCGCCAGCTCCGGTGCGGAGAGATCGCCCCAAGAGTCGATCGAATCGACGATGTCCGTCCGGTAGACGATCCCGAGGTTCTGGACGGTGTACCCCACGGCCATGCGGTTGTTGAGCGGATCCTGGGCGAAGTCGTAGAGGTCGTTTAGGTTGGGCAACATAGCGGGATCGTACGGCTGGAGCAATCCCTCGTTTGCGGCGTCCAGTGCCCAGTTGCCGGCAAAGAGCGCAACGTCAACTTCCGGATTCGCCTTGCGCGCCACCATCCGGGTGAAGCGTTCGGAGTTGTTCCCCGTTTCGAACACCACGTCTACACCGTGCATCTCCTCAAAGGGCTGGACGATATTCGCCTCGATCAAGTCCATGTTGAATCCCCAGGCGGATACAACGAGGGTTTGCCCCTCGTAGGGCATCCCGGCGGACGCCGCCGATTCCGGCTCTCCAGTCGAGAAGACCAGGGTGGTGACGCCAACCATCAACAGCAAGACTACTACGCGTTTTTTAGCCATGTTCGCCTCCTTCAGATCGAACCATTATGAGCCATCGGGCAGGGATGTCAACTCGCCGCGGCCGGCCTCAGTAGTTCGCATTTTGGAGATCACATATCCTTGGCACGGTTCATTCCATGGCTGCCTCCGGAAGGAAGAACAAAACGCTTGGCTTCGCTGCGCTGCACAGACGCGTTTTGTTCTTCCTTCCGGGTGTGTCTGGTGGTATTCACCTCCATTCGGCAATGTGATCTCCAAAATGCGAACTACTTGTTGGTTGGCTATAGACAATTTCGTCGGAGGGCTCGTCGCCCTCCGGCCATAATGAGAATTGCTAGGCCGGCCTCGCCGGCGCCCACTTGAACTCGCCGTAACTCTCCACCATTGTAGGGAACCAACCGGCAACGGCGAAGGTAACTCGCGGTTCCGGCCGAGCACGAATGTGAACAACGCGAAACACGTCCTCTCCCGGGTTTTCGGCTTCTCCTCCTACCGTCCCTACCAAGAGGAGATCATCGCCGCGATTCTCGACGGAAGGGACCTCTTTGCGGCGCTCCCCACGGGAGGCGGGAAGTCGCTCTGCTACCAGTTACCGGCCATGATACTTCCAAAGGTGGTGGTGGTCGTAAGCCCCCTGATCGCCCTGATGGAAGACCAGGTGGCGGGTGCGCGTCAATACGGCGTACCGGCGGCGTACCTAAACAGCACTCTCGACGAAGTGGGGTTGCGGCGAACGTACCGCGCACTCTTCGCCGGCGATATTCGGCTCCTCTACGTGTCCCCGGAGCGGATCGCAATTCCCGAGTTCCGGGAGCGCCTGTCGGAGATCGGCGTGGCGCTCTTCGCCGTCGACGAGGCGCACTGTATTTCCGAATGGGGACACGAGTTTCGACCGGAGTACCGCACTCTCACCGTCCTCCGCCACGATTTCCCTGACGTCCCGATCGCCGCGTTCACCGCAACGGCCACACAGGCGGTTCAGGACGACGTGGTGAACCAGTTGTCGCTTCACCAACCGCTGCTGGTGCGAGGCAACTTCGACCGCGCCGAGATATTCTACCGCGTCCGAACAAAGAGCCGGGTGAACGAGCAGATCCTCCAGTTCGTCCGGGATCACGGCGACGAGCCGGGCATCGTCTACCGAGCGACGCGAAAGGCTACCGAGGAGACGGCGGGGCACCTCATGGAGGCCGGAATCGCGGCGCGTCCCTACCACGCCGGACTTCCCGACACGGTACGAAACGTAAACCAGCGCGCCTTTGTGCGCGACGAAACGCGGGCCATCGTCGCCACGATCGCCTTCGGCATGGGCATCGACAAGTCGAACGTGCGTTGGGTCGTGCACGGCGACCTTCCCCGGAGCGTCGAGGCGTTCTATCAGGAGACGGGACGCGCCGGGCGCGACGGCGAGGATGCTGACACGAGCCTCTTCTTCGGCCCCGGCGACGTCGCCAAGATCCGGTACCACATCGACAGGATGGAGGTGGCGAAGGAACGGGAGCGCGCGGAGCGGAACCTCCGCGACGTTCTCCGGTTCGTGGACGCCGGCGTCTGCAGGCGGACCCTGCTCCTACGCCACTTCGGACAGGAACACGACGGCAACTGCGGCCGCTGCGACGTATGTACCGGTGAGACAACGACGGAAGATTGTTCCATGGCGGCGCAGAAACTGCTCTCGGCGGTGAAGCGAACCGGCGAATGGTTCGGGCGCCACTACATCGCCGATGTGCTCGTTGGCGAGGAGACGGAACAGGTACTCACCCGGGGCCACCACCGCCTCCCCACATTTGGCGTCGGGAACGACCGGCAGCGGGAGTGGTGGGTCCGCCTGGCCGCGGACATGGAGGCCGCCGGTCTCCTCGCGAGGCGTGACGGCGAGCGGAGCGGCCTCACGATCACGGAACGAGGAGCCGCGGTCCTCTTCGGCCGGGAGTCGTTCCGCACCTCGATTACCCCAGGCGGGCCCTCCGGTCGCACAGCGCGAACCGGGCGAACCACGCGCGCCGGGGTGAAAGACGGTTCGGACGCAGCCGCTTCCGCGCATTCCGCGCAGCCGGCCCTCTGGCGCGACGACCAGGAGGCGCTGTTCCAGTGCCTGCGAGCGCTCCGAAAAGCGCTCGCCCGATCGGCGGGGGTCCCACCGTACGTGGTGTTCAGCGACAAAACGCTCAAGGCGATCGTGCGAAACCGGCCGGAGAACAGGGCGGCGCTGCTACGGATCAACGGGATCGGTGAGCACAAGGCGGAGCGGTACGGCACCGACGTGCTCCGCCTGGTCCGGGAGTTCCTGGCGAGCGGCGAGTGCCCCGGAGACGGATAGCCGCGGTCTACTCTTCCGGAGGGCGTCGTAGCGTCTTCTTCCGAGAGGTGGCGCGCTTTATCT
Organism: Spirochaetales bacterium; assembly: GCA_028282545.1. Classification (GTDB taxonomy): domain Bacteria; phylum Spirochaetota; class Spirochaetia; order DSM-27196; family Alkalispirochaetaceae; genus JANQHT01. The sequence continues at coordinate 11,869 of JANQHT010000102.1, read as the reverse complement.
CCAGTCGCCGCTCGCGGGCGCGCTTGCCCGGACGCGTGGGGCGGCGCGGCGCCACCGGCGGTGCGAACGCCTCCTCGATCAGCTCTGCGGCGCGCTGGATCGCCCGCTCCACGTTCCGTTGCTGCGACCGTGTGACCGACGAGTGAATAACGAGTTCGCCGTCCCGGTTCACCCGCTTTCCCAGGCGCCGCACGGCGCGTTCCAGCTCCGTCTCGCCCTGTCCAAGCGCCGGGGCAAGCTCGGATAGCGGAACGTGCAGGGTGACGCGGGTGTTCACCTTGTTGACGTTCTGACCGCCGGGTCCGCCCGACCGCGAGTGCACGACAACGGCGAGACGTCTGATCTGGCTATCGATTTCGGCACGGGTCACGGGCCAATCGTACGGAAAAGGGAAGAGCCGGTCGAGACCGGCGCTACAGCGGTGCCGCGCGGTTCGGTCCACCGGTCCACCGGTCCACCGGTCCACCGGTCCGTCCCGGCCCACCGGCCCCGCCCCGCCGCGACCACCCCTGCCGCGTCATCTCGTTTGCGAGCGCCTCGCCCCCGCCCGGACGCTACTCGCCGACCCGCGCTCGGAAGTGCTCCACCTCCCAGTTCCTGATAAAATCCACTTGGTCGGGCGGCATGAACTGGACGCCGCCGAAAGCGGGCGCGAGCGTTGCGATCTTGGCGGCGTCCCGGAAGAGGAGCAGGGCGGACTCCGCCGTCTTGCGGTTCTTCCCTATAGCGACCACGCCGACGCCCCGGAGAGCGACGATCTTCGGATCGCTCCCGTGGTCCGAACGGTACCGGCTCATCACCTCGTCGAGATCGGAGGCGTCGTCCGCCCACGCCGGCAGGTGGCCGGCGTAGACGATGTGGTCGGGGGTTAACGCGCCGTGGAGCGGTGCGAAGGAGTCCCGCGAGTCGAGAAACGGCGAAAACAGCGGGTCAGCGTCGTGGAGAACAACGGGAGCGTCGTCTCCGCCGTAGGCAGCCAGCGTGGCCACCGCTTCCGCCGCATCGACCAGCGCGGTCCGGATCGGCCCCGACGCGTTCACCGCCGCGGCGTCCGCGTTCGGTGCCCACTGCGAGAAGAGTGACGCCCGTTCGCCGCCGATCGCCTCGATCATGCGCCCTTCAAACTCTTCGTGCAGCGCGACGATTTCCCGGGACGTTTCCCCGGCAACGACGATCCCGTGATTCTGCATGAGCACAAACCGGGGCCACCTCCCGCCGTTACCCGCGCGGTACGCATCGACCTCCTCACGCAACCGTTTCGCGAGTACGTACCCGGCGTTCACGATTGGAATCCAGAGCATGTCGTCGCCAAAGAGGCGTCGCGCCTCCCCTTCACCGTCGACGGAACAGAGAAGTCCGCCTCCGAGCGTTGGATGGGAATGGTAGACGATTCGGTGCGGGAAAAGGGCGTGCAGGAGCGACTCAACGGTGGGACGCTTCTCTTCCTCCCCGGGCGCGCGCGCCGCCAACAGATCTTCCTTTGCCGCCGCCTCCCGGGCGTCCGTTTCCGCCGGATACGACTTCGCCCAGATCGCGTCAAGGAGCGATCGGTCCATGCGGACGAAGTTCTCCGCGATGATCGACCCCAGGCTCGTCCCTGAAGCCTTGACCCACATCCAGCGATCGTCTTCTTTTAGCGACGTGTTGCCACCGCCGCGGATCACCCAGTGGACGCTTCGCCCATAGCGTCGCGAGAGTTCGACGATTCCGTCCAGATCCCGTTTGATTTCGATCGTTCCCGGCTCTCAGGTGCGTTTTACGAGGACGTCGCGTTCGTACGTGGCGACAACGTCCATCCAATCCGTTCCAGGGGGCACGTCGTTGCGCCGACAGTGCTCGTCCCAAACGGCGCCGAAGGGAAGCGTTTTCGCCTCCTCCTGCAACGCCAGACGATCTGCGAGGCGTCCCTCGTTCTCCGCCTTTCGAACGAGTTCGATCGGTTCGAGCAGCGCCGAAAGGACCGATTTCGCCGCGTTCCGGGTACCGATTACCCATGCAGCAATCCGGTTGATGCTTGCGTCGAAGAAGTCGAGACCCACGAAGACGCGGTTCCACGCGTCGGCACGGTTGATCTCGCGCATGATGGATCTGGTCTCGTCGTCGAACAGTACGACGTGGTCGCTGTCCCACCGAACGGGCCGGCTCACGTGGAGCATCAGGTAGGGAAGGAAGGGCAGCAGTGCGCTGATCTTTTCAGAGATGACCTCCGTCGGGTGGTAGTGCCCGGAGTCCATCGTCAAAACCAGGCTACGCGATATGGCATACGCCAGGTAAAACTCGTGGGATCCAACCACATACATCTCCGACCCAAGGCCAAAGAGCTTACTTTCCACCGAATCAAGCGTCAGCTCCGGATCCACCCTATCCTCAAAGATACGGTCGAGCGATTCCACGAGGAGTTCCCGGTGAACAAGGCGATCGGCCGGTTGGTCCTTCCACCCGTCGGGGATCCAGAAGTTGTCTACAGATGTCTTGCCAAGCGCTTTCCCCATGGCGGCGGAAATGGTCCGGCAGCGCTTCCCGTGTTCAACCCAGAAGTCTCGAATCGTTTTATCTCGGTGAGCAAGCGTGAAGCCGTCGTCGGACTTTGGATGAGAAAAAAAGGTCGGATTGAAATCGAGGGCTATCCCGAGATCCTTGGCCCAGTCGATCCATCCGGTGAAGTGTTCCGGCAGGACCTCGTCGCGGTCGACCTTGGCGCCCCCGGTCTCGCGGTAACTCGCGTGAAGCGCAAACCGGTGCCTCCCCGGGATCAGGCTGGTCGCCTTTTCGAAATCGGCACGGAGTTCGTCCGGCGTTCGCGCTTTCCCCGGGAAGTTCCCCGTGGCCATGATACCACCGGTGAGCTCGCCGGCGCCTTCAAAGCCGCCGACATCGTCTCCCTGCCAACAGTGAATCGAAATAGGTACCTGGGCCAAACTCTCGAGTGCAGCTTCTGTGTCGACACCGAGACGTGCGTATGACTCCTTCGCGTACTCGTACATGCAGTCCTCCCTGTTTCTTCTACCTACTCGAGGTAGAATACCTCTTCGAGCGGAATCGTAACGGGCGAGTTGTCGGCGTTCGTTTCCATTATGTCTGCCATAAAAGCCCACCACTTCTGAACGATCTCCAAACTGCCAAGGTCCTGGCTACCGCTCTCCCCTTCTACCTTCTGGCTCGCAAAGAGCGTGTTCGTTTCCCGATCCAGATAGATCACGTAGTCACGAACCCCGGACTCGTGGAGGAGTTCCTCGAGTTCCGGCCACAACTCGGCGTGTCGCTTTGCGTACTCCGCCTCCTGGCCCGGTTTGAGCTTCATCTTGAATCCAACGCGCTTCATTGGTGCCCCCGCTTCGCCTGGTCGCACATGATCTCTACCGTTTGCGGCGAGACGTCCGCCTGGAGTATGTGCGCCGGCGCCATCAGGTAGCCGCCTCCCTCGCCGAAGATCTGCGCTCGCCGCGCCATCTCCGATCGAATCGCACCTTCGTCGCCCGACGGAAGGAGTTGCTGTTGGTCAATCCCACCAAAGAACGAGATTCGGTCGCCGTACCGCTCCTTGAGTTCGTTCGGATCGGACCCGGGCACGTTTGGTTGTACCGGGTTGTAGACATCGATGCCCATTTCGATCCAGTCGTCGATCAGAGGTGCCACGGCGCCGTCGGAGTGCATGATCACGACGATATCCGGGTTGACCGCCCGCATCTCACGGATCATCCGTTCGTACCGGGGACGAAACATCTCCCGCCACATGTCGGGCGAGATCAACATCGAAGTCTGTGTACCTAGATCTTCTCCCAACCAGATCGCGTCGACACCCAGTTCGATCTGCTGCTTCGCCAGTCCCAGCGACCACGCCTCGATACGGTCGTTGAGCGTTTCGATCCAATCGTCGCCTCCCGCCATTCCGATCAGATACTTCTCCATGCCGGTCAAGTGCCACGCCATCTCGAAGATCGATATCTCCACGTCGCCGATGACGAAGTACTCGTCACCGAACCGTTCGATGTCCCGCTTCGCCCGGTGAAACCTTCCCGGGGCGTACGGATCCGGGAAGTCGTACGCCTCTACGTCGGCAACGTCCTCCACCTCTTCGAGCGGTGCTTTCACCACTTCAACGTACAGCGGCGTGGGCTTCATGTGCATTCCGAACTCGTTGGTGGTGACCTCTCCCTCGACAACCTGCGGTTGGAAATCGGACCGTACCTGGCCGCCAACCACGACAACGTCGCTCCCCAATGCGGTGCGGATGGCGTTGGCTGATATCCGATAGGTCAAGTCCTCGTAGTATGAGAGCGCGTAGTCGGGCGAAAGCGCGAGCGTCGCGACAAAATGGTCGGTGAGGGAGCGACACAGATCGAACTGGAACGGTACGCGGTCGGGCGGACCCTCCAAGCGCCGGAAGGCGTGAAGAACTCGTTCTTTTGACGTCATGCCCCATTGTCACACGAATCGGTCAGGTTTTCAATCAAAATCTGACTGCATTTGAAGGAAAATAGTCGCTTCTCGGGCATTTTGCTCTGAAAAACTCCCATTTTCGCCCAACGCATGGTATCCTGTATGATAATGCTAGAACGTCAACGAAAAGAGATGATCCTCAGACTGCTCGAGCTGCACCGATTCACGAGTATCCACGAGGTCGTCGAAGCGACGGGCGCCTCGGAGTCGACGATACGTCGCGATTTCGTCGAACTGGAGCAGGAACAGAAGCTCGTCCGTGTGCGCGGGGGTGTTCAACTCGTCCACGAACCGGTCTCGGTTGTTCCCTTTGATAACTCGTTCGATCGAAGGACCAGCATCAACCTCGAGAAAAAACGGCGCATCGCCGCCCGCGCGTGTTCCTACATCCAGAACGGCGAGACGGTGTTCATCGACGGAGGAACGACGACGTTCCAGATGGTCGAGTATCTGGCGAATTTTTCGATCCAGGTGGTAACGAACAGTTTTGCGATAGCGCGGCACCTGATCAGCCACTCTCAGTGCACGGTAATCCTGCCCGAAGGGCACATCCATCCCGACTCTCAGCTCATTCTGAGTCACGTCAGCGACGATCCGTTTGCGAACTACTCCGCGTCCAAGGCGTTTATGGGCATAGAGGGAATCACCGAAAAAGCTCTCACCAACAACGAAACGCTCGTCATACAGGCGGAACGCGCCATGATCCGGCACACACACGAGTTGATCGTCCTGGCGGACGAGTCGAAGTTCGGAAAGGTCGGGAGCCTGACCCTGGGCCCCGTTGAGCGAGCCTCCAAGATAATCACGACCCGCGACGCAGACGCGGGCATCGTCGCAAAGCTCGAGGCCAAAGCTATCGAGGTCGTTCGCGTCTGAATGAGAGGCGGTCGCCGGCGAGTCCCGCCGCCGGACGTGACCGAACGTCCGTGTGGTGCCTATCCGAGCGCCGTCGTCGTACCTACCCGACCGCCCCCGGGGCCGCCGCAGCGACGCGCCCGGCCGACTTCTCCTTTTCTTCGAGAACGGCAAACACGATGAGCGAGAGGATAAGGATGAGCCCGAGGGTGAAGTTGTAAATGTTGCCACTGAAGTTGAGCAACGTGAAACCCTTCTTCAGAACCCCGATGATAAGCACGCCGATGAAGGTCCCACGCATGCTGCCGACGCCGCCCATTATCGAAGTGCCGCCGAGGAGTACCGCCGTGATCACCTCGAAATTGAGATTGTCTCCGATGCTTGTCTTGGCCGCCGAAATCCGCCCGAGGTAGATCAGCGCGGCCAGCGCGCAGAGGAAACCCGTCAGCGTGTAGATGGCAAACTTGATGCGTCGCGTGTTCACCCCGCTGAAGTTGACGGCGTTCTCATTAAAGCCCATCGCTTTGAGATTCCGCCCCAATGATCCGCGCCGGTAGAGATAGTCGAATATCAGGAAGAGGGTGACGAAGTAAACCGACTGAATCGGCAGGAACCCAAAGAGTTCGATCGTCGAAATCTTGAGGAACCCTTCGGGGAAGCCGGCGAACGTATCGGTACCGGCAATGATCATTGATATGCCACGGTAGAGATACATCGTGGCAAGCGTGGTGACGAGCGGGGGTATCCTGGTCCGTGAGATCACAAGCCCGTTGAAGGCTCCCGCGACCGTGCCGGTGAGCATGGCGAGGACTATTGCCAGGACGGTGTTTTGCGTGGTCGTGTAGGTCAGGCCAAAGACGATCGCCGACACCTGGAGTTCGTACCCAACACCCAGGTCGACGCCGCCGGTCGAAATGATAAAGGTCATGCCGAGCGCCATGATTCCCACCTCTCCCACGATCGCCAACACGTCAAAAAGGACGCGCGGTTTGAAAAAGACCGGTTCGATCAGTCCAAAGAGGACGACGAGGCAGACGAGCAGGAAGAAGAGTACCGTCTGGTGAGAAAAGAGGATGGACAGGTTTATTCGTTTCGCTGTCATCGAAGCATACCCCTCAAGAGTGGACCGGTGGTCGTCCGGTAATGCGGCGCAATAGCCTGTTGAACCGGCCGAAGTCGGTGACGGTGATGTACACGGCCATTAGGATGATGACGCCCTGAAGGGCGAACTGGTAGTAGTCCTGAAACCCGAAGTAGATCATCGTGATCGTGAGGAGGTAGACGAACATCGCACCGAATACCGCGCCGACTATCTTCCCCGACCCTCCGGCGATGCTGATACCGCCGACCAACGCCGCGGAGATAAAAAACAGTTCACGCCCTATGAACACCGACGGCATTACTTCGTTTCGGGTCATCGCCCGGAGCAGAGCCGATATCCCAATCAGGAATCCCTCGAGGAGAAAGACCTTCATCACCGTCTTGTCGGGATCGATTCCGCTGTACACCGCCGCCTGCGCGTCGCCCCCCACGGCGTAGAGAGTTTTTCCAAACCGGGAGTACTTCATGACAAAGACGAAGAACACGGCGATCACGATGGCGACGACAAAGGTGTAGGGAATGACGTCAAAGAAGCGCCCCCTCCCGAACCACGTGAAGCGTGGTCCGAGGTTCTCGATCCAGCCCGATTGCGGTAAAAAGGTCGCGTAGAAGCCCACGTGAACCATGTTCATCGCCAGCGTAACGACGATCGACGGCACCTTGAATTTCACCGTGATAAAGCCGTTAAGACCCGCCAGAAAAACGCCCACTAAGATGGCCGCCGGCACAAAGACGATCATCGGTGCACCCGCTTTGACGAGCGCGCCCGCCGTGTACGCCACGAACCCGCTCATCGTACCGAGCGAAATGTCGATGTTGCCGGTGAAAATGACCATCCCGACCCCGATTGCCGCCACTATCGTCGGGCTCACGTCGAGCATGAAGCTGTACAAGCCGCTCCTGCTCGCGAAGTTTGTGGTACCCGACAGGAAGAGCAGAAAGGCAAGCACGATCAGTGCAAGAACCGTTTCACGCGTCGGTTTAAATCTCTTTTTGACCGTCGTTGCACTCACAAGGCCATCCCCAAGATCGTCTCCTGTGTCATGTCACGCCGCATCACCTCGCCGGCCTTGGTGCCCGTTTTCATCACGAGCACCCGGTCCGACATGCCGAGGATTTCCGGAAGGTCGCTCGAAATGAGCAGGATAGTTTTGCCCATCTTCGCAAGGCCGCTGATGATTCTGTGTATCTCGCTCTTGGCGCCCACATCGACACCGCGCGTCGGTTCGTCGAGGATCAGAATCTGCGGATCAACTGCGAGGGACTTGGCAACCGACACCTTCTGTTGGTTACCGCCGGAAAGGTTGTTCACGACGAAATCGCCATCCGGCGCTCGAATGTCGAGTTTCTCGATATACTCGTCGGTGATGCCGCGCTCCTGCCCACGGTCTATGATCCCGAATAGGTTCGAAATGCTCGGCAGAACCTTGTGCGTGATGTTCACGCGCAACATCATCGGCAGGACAAGACCGTACGCCTGACGGTCCTCAGAGATATAGACGATTCCGTGATCCATTGCGGAACGGTACGACTCAAATGAGACTCGTTCACCGTTGAGGGAGATTTCGCCGGCATCGGGTTGGGTCAGACCGCACAGAGCGAGCGCCAACTCGGTTCTCCCCGCGCCGGCAAGCCCGGCAATGCCGAGGATTTCGCCACGCCGGGCGACGAAATCGATGTCGTCGAGAACGCCCTCCTGGCACAATCCCTCCACCGACAGGACAACGTCGCCAATCTCGACCTCTTCCTTTGGATAGAGGTTGGTCAGCGTACGCCCCACCATCCAGGAGACGATCTGGTTTTTGTCTACGCTCGTTACGGGGGCGGTCTCTATATACTCGCCGTCGCGGAGGACGGTAACGCGGTCAGCTATCTGGAATATCTCGTCGAGGCGATGGCTGATATAGAGCATCGACTGCCCCTCGGCCCGCAGTTTGCGGATCGTCTCAAAGAGCGTTTCTACCTCGCGGCTTGTGAGCGCCGCCGTCGGTTCGTCGAGGATTAGGATCTGTGAATCGAAGGTGAGCGCCTTTGCGATCTCGATCATCTGTTTGGTCGCGACGCCGAGCGTCCCGACGATCGCGTCCAGATCGATCTGCATACCGAGGCGCTCGAATATCGACGATGCCTTTGCACGCATCGACGGGTAGTCGATCATCTTGACCGCCGGGAGAAACGGCACGATCGGTTTCTGCGGCTCGTGCCCCATGAATATGTTCTCGAGGACCGTCAACTCCGGCAGGAGACTGCTCTCCTGATAGATTATGGCGATGCCTCGCGCGTACGCTTCGTTCGGGTTCTCAACGGTGTAGGGTTCGCCGGAAAGCAGAATCGTACCGCTGTCCGGTTTGTGGACACCGCAGATGATCTTCATCAATGTGGATTTGCCTGCACCGTTTTCCCCGCACACCGCGTGGACCTCTCCCTCACGGAGATCGATGTGAACGTTTGAGAGCGCCTTTACGCCGGGAAACTGCTTGTCTATACCCTGGATTTCCAGGATGTTCGAGGTACTCATCGTCTGGTTTCGATATTACACCCTTTGGTGTGGTTTGCGCCTGAAAAAAGATCCAACCGGGGAAACCCCGGTTGGATCCCGAAAAACTGTCGGGCAACGAGCCCCTATTCGAGGAACCAGTCCATTCCGTGGTTGTCGGTAGGATACCCGCGGAACCGTTCGATGTTGCTCAGGTTCCACACGATCGGCGGCCCAAGGATTACCTCGTTGTTCGCGAGGATCTTGTGACCATCCGCCGGGTAGTTGACGGTGGATCCATCGGTGAAGCTGATCGTCATGTTCGTGCCGGAAAGCGGCGACACGTAGCGGTTGCCCGACGGCGCGTTGCCTTCGAGCGCGTCGACGGTGAGCATGAGCGTCAGGTAGCCCAGGTCAAATGGCTGCCAAAGGACAACGGCCGACATCTTGCCGCCTTCCATATCTGCCCGCGAGCTTTCCGGAACGCTGATGCCGACGATCTTGATGTCGTCGGTGATGCCCAACTGGTCACGTGCGGATGATACGGCGGGAACGGTATTGGACGATAGCGCCACGATACCCTTGATATCGGGGTCGGCGCTCAGAAGAGTCTTGATCTTTTCGTCGGCGGTGCCCTGGTCGTTCCCGGCAAATACGATCTCGTCCTGCGATCGCATGAGATCGATGTGCGCGTAGTCGGTATCCATCTTCGACTCGTACTCGCGGATTATCGCATCGAGCCACGCATTCTGGTTCGGGCTGTCGGGGGTGGTGGAGACGAGCGCTACCTTTGCGCGACCTTCACCGTGGCCCTCCAGGTCTCCAGCGATACCGGTGAACGTAGCGATACCGATCGCGTCAAATTCGCCCTGGTTCACAAACCAGTCGCGTGCCGTAGGATTGACGTCCGCGTCCCACGTCACCACCAAGATACCTTGCTCGCGAGCTTCCCGGAGCGTGCTCGCGTAGCTTTCCGGGTCGAGCGCCGACACGAGGATCGCGTCATATTCGCGGTCAATGAAGCTCTGGATGTAGTTTTTCTGGTTTGCCGCAGAGGTTTGGGACATCGTGTCGCCGACCCAGTCGACGCGAACGTTTCCAAGTTCCGCTTCCGCTGTCCGGAATCCGTTCTCGCACGCGATAAAATAGTCTTCCGCGATGAACTTCGGGATGACACCGACGCGATACATGTCGTCGCCTTCGCTCTCACCGCTCGCGAACAGCGGCATAGCCACAAGCACGAACAGAATCGCCACCAACGCCGAAATACTCCGTTTCATTTCAGCCTCCTTGTAGGATTTTATTGATTTTCCCTCCGGTTTTGGTATTTGTCAAGCAAAAACGTACGGAAGCGACTGGAAAAGAACTTAATTGACGGGTTTTGACGGAAAACCGACGTGTGCGATTCGCCACCAGCACGGAGTACGTTTGTGTCCAGGCTCACGCAAAAAAGAGGCGCCGGACGGCGTCTATCGATTGGGTCAGTTGCGATTCGAGCAGGTGATCGGAGTAATCGCGCCCGAGCTTCGGACCGTTGATCTCCAGGTACGCGACGACCGGGTCGCTCGGGAATCGGGACGCGTTGTTTTCGACGATGGTGCGCAGTTTGGCCAGATCGACGATCCCGGCGGCGCGCTCTCCCGGGCCAAACCCAAAGGTGGACGAGTAGGATGAGTCGGTGTTCTTGAGGTGAAACTCCCACATCCACGGGATTCCAATCTCGAACAGTTCCTCGTTCGTGTGAATGACGCGTCCGGTCTGGTCGGCAACGCCGTGAGAGACGTCGCCGCACAGGTAGATGGGAATCGTAGACCGTGGCTCGGTGGCGTGAAACCGCGCAAAATGCGTCATGTACGCGTCGATCTCGTTCGGTGTCGACGGAGGTTCTGCGAGCGACGACATCGGTTCTACCGTCAGCGCTCTGAGACCCAGCCGCTTGCCGAGGCGGGAGAGCTCCTCCATAGCCCGGAGGTAACGTTTGGACCCCGCCTCTTTCGCTGTTGTCGGGGCGTCTCTGAAAACGGCTCCGGGATTCGAGCCCACCGATTCGGCGCCCAGGATTGCACCCACTTCGAGAAACCGTGCGTACGATTCGAAGGCGACACGGTTGAGGTCGGCGTCATCGACAAAGAACCCGCCGAGTTCCCGGTGTGCCGTAAAGCAACTCCGGATCGCGACACCGTGATCCGTTGCCTTAGTGCGGAGGCGTTCAAAAAAGGCATCCGGGAGGCGATAGAGCTCAAAAAAAGAACCGAGCTGAAGATTGGACACACCGAGGCGCTCCATCAACGCAAAGAGCCACTCGTAGCTGTAGCGATACTCAACGGGATCGCTCTTCACGCCGATTTCGATGTGCATCTATGTCGCCTCCAAACCGGGGTAGATCAGAACCTTGTTGAACCACGTCGATCGCGCGTGCATCGCCTCGACCATTTGCGGCGCCTCTTCGAGCGATACACGGTGAGAAACGAGCGGCGTGAGGTCGACGTCGCCGCGCATCGACGCAAGAACCCGCGTCCATTCGTCCTTCCCGCGCGGTGCTATTCTGCTGTTCCACGTGCCGTGGATGGTAAGCTCCCGTCGAAGCACGGCGGACATATCCCGTTGATCGAGTTCAAAGGCGCCGCTGATGTTGCCGATGAAGACCACCCGGCCGAAGAGGCCGGCGGCATTCACCGCCTGGCGAAACGTTTCCGGAAGCCCACACGCCTCGACGGCGATATCCGCGCCGCCGCCGGTTCGTTCCACAACGGCGTCCACCGGATCGCACGGCGTCGGATCGATCGTGGTGAACCCCATCCTGGCTACCAGTTCCCGCTTTCTCCTGTCGGGCTCGCTCACGAGAACCGGCGAACAACCGCGTATCCGCAACCATTGGGCGGCCATCACGCCGATCGGTCCGCCGCCGAACACCGCTGCGGAATCGCCGGCGTGGATCGTCGCGCGATCCACGCCGTGATAGGCAACCGCGCACGGCTCCGTCATTGCCGCCGCCTC
>JANQHT010000081.1 GCA_028282545.1 Spirochaetales bacterium | reverse complement strand
ATTAAACATTCTATGGGGTGACCGAGAGAGGGAGAGATCAGAACGGGCGGGCATCATATTCTCCCGTGTCTGTTACGTTGTTACGTTTTTCGGGCGTTTCCATATCCGTAAAAGGAAATTCAGCGTTTTTCGTCTCCGGGGTAGAGTTTGCCGTATTAACGTAACAACGTAACAAAACGTCTGGTTTTTCCCCGTCTCGGCGCTCCCGGACACCTTTGAGCCCCCGTTTTGCAACGCTTCCGGTCCCTTCGGTTACCCGTTTGGAGTCGCTCTGCACCTCAACCCACCTCTCCGTGATTTCCTTCCGCACTTTTCGCATCTGGGGTTTCGTCTCGCCAGTAAAATCCTTGTACAGCGCTTCGAGTCGGTCGTTAGAAACGAATCCAGCCGCGTCGCGGATCAGATACTCAGTGAAAAATTGTTGGACGAGGTCATTCGCGGCCCTGTAGTTCGCCTTGAGAATCCGCGAGTTTCGCGACTCTACCGGCCGCAGTTTGTGCCGGTCGCGCAAAGCGATGTAATCGTCAGCTAACATTTTGAGAATGGCCGCCCCCTCCTCCCGAATCCCGGCGAGGATTTCGTCCTTCGGTTTCGCGGGGCGCAACCGATCGGGATCAACACCTTGGGCGAGTAGGTCGGCCTTGGTCTCTTCGTCGGGGTAGAAAACGGCGGTATGCGGCAGGATTTCGAGCCGGGACGTGAATGCGGTATCGGTCGCGGGGGTGAATCCGGGGAGTTCGTTGCACAGCGCAACGGCTCCGAACGTCGGCCGGATCACTTTAGGATCACGGCCTTTTTTCTCCACCGAGACGGGTGAAAGACTGGTGAAAATCCGTTTGATTGGATGGATGTCAAATTGCATCGTCAACCTACCTCGTCAAAAACGGCCATGGTCGCGCCTTCCAACTCGCCAGCGCCGAAGCGCCTCTCAGAGGCGTCGCCACCGCGCAATATGACACTCCCGGCGATCGGTCGAATCCGCCCCGGTAGCACGGCTGACAGGCAATCGACAATGGTGTTTTTTCCACCATGTCCCTCACGGCTGAACCACACCTGGAAGGTTTTGGTTGGCGCGTTCCGTACCGCGAGCGAGAGGCATTGCCGCGCCATTTGCCGGTCTTCGGGATCAGGATAGACTGCCTCAAGCTCGGCTAGCCAACGGTCGGGAACGCCCGAGTTGAATACATCGGCGCCGTGGTAGGGGAGTGGGTCACGAAAAAATTCGTCCGGTCGGGCATGCCGGAGGTATGCTTTCGCGCCGGTGTAGTCGAGAATCCCGTCCAGAAGTGGTAAGCACTCGGCCGTGGAGTTCCACGGAAGGTCCACGCGGGTAACCCGCTCGGCGAAGAGACGGACGGATTTCGCGAGGAAATCCGTGGTCCGGCATCTGGCGAGCGCTTTACCGGTGACCTTGAAAATCTCGTCAATTTCCTTATCGCGGTCCGAGATCGCGGCGGCGTGGGCACGGTTCACCGCGTCCTCCCCGACCTTCCGCGCAATGCCGAGAATTCCGAAAAACTCGGCCCAGGTGTCCCCGGCCCGTTGGTAGAATGCGCCGGAGCCCCGTGAGTTGTGGCGCTCGAATAGGATCGTCTCGCCGTACTCCCGGACGAGGATATCCGAGTGCAAACCGTTGGTTGGTGCCTCGCGAAAATCACGATCAAGTTCGACCTTCTCACGCGACGTTTGAGTGTTAGCGGGTGCGGTTGCCATGGCGGGAGTCTCCCGAGATTCTGATCTTCTCTACGACGGAACGCTCAACGAACGCCGGACGCTGGGCATCCAACTTCACGGTGATATTCAGGTCGCAGTATCCACGTTTTGCGCCTTCGGCCCGTATGAAATCACCGACCATTTCAGCAACGCGGTCGAGTTCTTCGGCGCGGCTCATGACCGCGCCTCAAGCACGGCCACGATATCCGACGCGCGAAAGCGCAGAGCTCGTGGTGACAGGTGGATCGCGGGTAGCTTTCCGTTGCCAGCCCAAACGCGAACCGTTACCGGATGGATTCCCAAATACGCCGCCACGTCGTGGACATCCATCAATTGTGGAAGTTCGCGGATTCTCGTTTCGTCTGCTTTGTGGTCCATTGGACGCACCTCCACCAAATAAATTGGTTGAAGACGTGCCCATACCACTTCTTCGGTGGGACAATGTCCCGGCCTTCGCCGTCGCTCCCGTTCTCCATCGCCTCGCGGCCGTCCGTTTCCCGGGAGCTATCTACGCGGATCAGCGTCCGCGTTCTAAATCAATCAATACCTCGTCGGCGCTCGTTCCTCTGACACTCACGCCCGTGACGTTTTGGATCGCGTCCGCAAACCGTTGGAACCCGATTTTCGGGCGGCGCTTGTCGGCGCGCCACGCCTGCACCGTTCGCCGGTCAATGCCGAGAGCCTCAGCGAGTTGACGGCTGGTTACTTGCGCGGCGTCCATTCCGGCTGCCATCTCATTACACGTCACGGTGCCAACCTACCACGGATTGCAAAACCTGTCAACATAATTCGATAAAATAGACATTTATCATGATGACGTGATAAATACAGCGTACATATAGCACCGCCCCGGATCACGCGCCCGGCCGATCCTTCATTCGAGAAACTTCCGGTAGTCCACGCCCAATGCGTCACCCAACTTTCGCGCCACAGCAAGCCCTATGACGCGCCGGTCGTTTTCCATGGCGGATACGTTCGGGTACTTCGTCCCCACCTTTCCGGCAAGGTCCACGATCGTGAGCCCGGCACGCTCACGGTACGCCCGGAGAAGTTTCCCCGGTGTCTTACGTGCGCGGATATCGGCGGCGAGGTCGGTATCTTCCCACCGGACGGTCTCGTCATCGTCAAAAAACTCCGCGTCCGGGAAGGAGCGGCGCACGATCTCCGCTATCCGGTCGGCCCCGGACCCTTCAATGGTTACGTCAATACGGTGCGTCTTCTCTCGAACCTGCATAATACACCTCGATTTCAACACTCTCTTTGGTATGCCTCCAACAGGCTACCCATGAGTGCTTCAAGTGACAGTGGTACGTCTCGTTTCCCAGCTTCGAGTAGTTCGGCCAGTCGGCGCGGATCGGTCCCGTTTCCCGGAGGTCCTGCGTAAGCTCGTCGAACAGGATTTGTACGGTCTCCGGGGCCTTGGCGATCCGCTTTAACGCCCGTTTGGTCACTCGAACGTCCCACATACTCTAATGTATCATTTGCGATACATTCCTGCAAGTGACTTACAAGATGGGTCACCCCACCACCTCTCGGGCGGTCGCGGGCACCGTCAACGCCAGTTGTTCAACGAAACGATCCTGAAACTCGACCACGCCGGTGAGGTGCTCCACTTCCGCGTGATCGGAGTAGCTCTCGTTCGTCCGTTCGTCGAGGTGTCCGACCGTTTGCATCAATTGCCATTTGTCCACACCGGCGGAACGAGCGGCGGTCGCGAACGAATGGCGTAATCCGTGCCAGACGAGCCGTCGCTCTCTCCGTTGCTCTCCATCAATCCCGATCGCGGCCAGTGCCCTGTAGAACCGCTTGGTGATGCGGTCCTTCGATAAAGGTCGCTCGAACGGCGGATCAGCGAACAAAAACCCATCCGCCGGGATTCGATTGGCCTCCGCCCACTCAAGGAGCGATTGGCCGAGACGGGGAGGGAGGGGCGCCCATCGCGTGTGTCCGTTCTTTGGTGGTTTCAAGCCTCCATTCACAGGATCATCGTCGAGCGCGTGGACGATGTGAATAGCCCCGGATTGTACGAAACGCGGTTGCAGCGCCCGGAGTTCCGCTTGCCGTGCTCCGGTGAGGATCGCGGTCCCGAGTAGGAGGCGCATACGTTCGTCACCGTTCCAGACGTCACCGAGTCGGCCAGGATCGACAAGAGCCTGCAACTCGTGGAGTCGAAAAACGCTCCGGCGCCGCCTGTTCTCTTTGAGCGCCGGGACTTCATCCATCGGATTCTCGCGGATCAGCCGTTGCCGCTTCGCCTCGGCAAATATGTGCACAAGGCATTTCCTTACGCCGTTGAGCGTGGCACCGCTGAGCGGACGACGTTTCTTGACTGTCCGTTTCTGTTTGCGATCCCATACCTCGATGGGCCGCCCGTGATGGTACAGTTCTACCAGCCAGCCATCGATCGTTACAGCGTCGATTTCATCGAGTGGACGGCTTCCAAAGGTCGGTACCAAATACGCGTCAACGTGCCTTTGCTGGTTCCGTACGTACGTCGGCCCAAGACTGTGCCCGTGAGCGAGCCGCATCTTGACGTAGGGGCCGTCAGGCTTCCAGAAGTCCCGGGCGAATGCGTCGAACGGCACACGGCGGCCCGATCGTCGTTGCGGGCGTCCGGTTGCGATCAGTTGACGCTCAACGTGTGCCTCGGCGTCGGCTTTGGTCGTGCAACCTGTAGAGGTGCCGGCGTTCCACGTGCCGTCCGGCTGTCGCCATCGGACAAACCAGATCGTGCCGGATTTCCTGCGTCGAGGGTAGAAACTGTACGATTTCCCGGTTCTTTTCGGCATTCCTCACCCCATTTGTGACGCGTTTGTGACGCGTCATGAGTTTTGAGGTCCGCCGGTGATTCCGGTAGGACGATTAAAACACTACACCGTAGTGACTTACGGTAATGGGCGTTACTGGATTTGAACCAGTGACTTCTACCGTGTGAAGGTAGCACTCTCCCACTGAGTTAAACGCCCGTTTCGAAGGCAAGAATACCTGTTCATCGAGGCCGTTGTCCACCCTGTTGCGGGCAAGACGGTGTTTGACGCGGCGCACCGGGATCGCTGCCGAGCGTGTTAGAATGGTCCCATGGCTTCCATTTGTGTGATCGGTGCCGGTGTGACCGGTGCATTTACCGCGGCACGTTTTCACGAAAAGGGTGGCGACGTGTCGCTCCTGGTGCGGGGAAACAAAGCGGACCGCATCGAACGGGACGGTCTCCGCTTGCGAGACGGGATCAGCGGTGAGGAGCGGACGATCCGCGTCCCGGTGGTGCGCGCCCCGATCACGCGGGCATTCGATCTCGTCATGATCTGTGCCCAGTTTGTCCACCATGAGGAAATCGAAAACGAATACGCACCCCTTCCGGGACAACCGGCGGTGTGGTACCTGGGAAACCGGGTTGCCGGGTACGACCGCGCCGGAGACGTGTGGGGGCGCCACCGTGTTGTCGGGGGGTTCCCCGGTGTCGGGGGAACGTGGGATGGAGACGTGCTGGTCTACGCCGACCGATCAAAACTCCGCGACAAACCCTTCGATCGATTGGTGGCCGGCGAGGCGTTCCCGGAGGCTCGTGCAGCGACCGATCGCGCGGTCGACATCGTTTCGCGACTCGGTTTCTCCGTAGAGCGGTACGATCAGATCATGGCGTGGCACCTCTGCCACGTCGCGCTGATTCTACCTTTGGCCGGGGTGTACTACCGTCACGATGGTGTACTCGATACGTGTGCGGCAGACACACCGCTTCTACGAAGCGCGATACGCGCCCTGCGACAGGGTCTGCGATCCGTTCGTCGAAACGGCCTCCCGATACTGCCGCGGTCGCTCCGCATTGCGGCGTCTGCACCCGCCTGGCTCGGCGCGGCAAAAATGTCGCGCCTGCTTCGAAGCCGGTTTGGTGCGATCGCCCTGGCGGGCCACGCACAGGCGGCTCGGGCGGAGATGCGCGCCTTGGCCGCCCATTTCCTGAATTATGCGCGGCGCGATGACGGGCACCGAGCGCACATCACCGATCTCGTTGACCTGCTCGATTCGATCTGAGATGATCCGTGGTCCCGTCTATGCCGCGTGAACGGCGGCGGAGCGACGGGTACCGACCAGCAGGAGGACGACGCCCAACAGGACCGCACCGGTAAGCGGAATCAGCGTACCCGGGAGGAACTCCGCGGTACGCCCGGCGAGGTAGGGGAAGATCGACGCCCCGAGAGATCCGGCGGCGACGGTGATGATCGTTCCCGCCTCGTGCCCCGAATCACCGCTGGCGGCTACGATGAGCGGCCACATCCCCGCACAGGAGAGCGCGACAACCGCGACGGCCACCCAGAGGAGCCACTCAAACGGCGCCAAGCTCATCACGATTGCCGCGGTGATGCCCCCGACGGCGGAGATCCGCAGCATCGTTGCCGGTGATATTCGTGTCGCCAGACGGGCAACCACATATCTGCCTGTTAGCATACCGATCCAGAAGTGACTGGGTGCGAGCCGCGCCCGGGTGGCCGGAATTCCCCGGTAGAGTTCCATGACCGTTGGTGCCCAGCCGAAGAGTGTGATTTCCGCGCCCACATAGAAGGCGAGCGCTGTTGCGACGCGTAAGAGCGTGCGCCCGTGGATCGTGCCGGGGCGATCCTCGTACCCCTCGAATCGGTCGTGCCGGATCGTCACCGCCAGCGCCGCGTTCGCGATGGCGACGACGCCGAGCGCGAGAAAGAGAACGCGCCAGGCCGGTGCGTTCGCTGCTGTGACCGACAGGTACAACGGTACCGTGAGTGCACCCAGCGCAAAGAATATCTGCGTGAACGATACGATCGCCCCCGCGGCGGCCGCATTCTCGGCGGTCATGACCTGTACCGCGGCGGTGTGACTCTCGAGCAGGCCGCCGGTCCCGCCGCACAGAAATAGCGCGGGAATCAGAATCCACAGGGCCGGTGCAGAGCCCACGAGGAAGAGCGCCGGCACGTACAGGATCGCAGCAACGGTAGTAACCACGAGGCGACGTCGCAACCCGTTAGCTCCAACGGTAGCGAAAACGAGAACCATAAACCCCGCGAAATGAGCCGTGTAGAGAATCCCCGCCCGCGTGGGCGGAATCCCGAACTCCCCGGCAATCTGCGTCAACACGGAGCTGATGCCCGTCATGACTCCGGCGAGGACAAGCATTGCAGCGGACGCAACGATCGTGTAGCGGCGGAGTTCACGGCTGCTGAAGAGAAATCACCCGAGCAGTCTCGTTGTCCGTTTACTATTTGTCAACGCAAACACACTTTGCTACATTCGTTTCGGAGACATCATCATGGGATCTGACGCTGGAGTGTACTTCTGGGACGGCACCAATGAGCTTGTCCTGATTGTATGCGGACGCATCACCGCTTCTGAAGCGTATTCTCTGTATCACCACGTTGCGGCTTGGTTGGACAAGCACCCCGGAAGCTCCGTATTCGTTGACCTGGACCACACCAACTACGTGGACAGCACGACCATCGGAACCTTCATCAAGCTGCACAAAAAACAGCGGTCGGCAGGCCAACACATGTATCTCTGCAATCTCTCCGATCCGGTAGCCCACATCATCAACCAGACCAAGCTGACGCGCTACTTCTCGATCATCGAAGACAAACGCCTCCGGTCCCTCGAAAATGACGCCTTTAAATCGGTCCCGTATCGGCCGAAGGAGGACATGGACAGCTCCTTTGTCCTGGACGCGCACAACAACATATGCGAGATCGTTCCGGAGCTGCGGCAGAAATTTGCAACCCTTCTTGAGGTTTTGGCGGATGATCATCCCACTTGATTCGATGGCTCCACGCAGTTGACCCGTCGCGGTCCGAACCGTAATTTAACATTATGTCAAAACCAACGGTGGAGCGCGTTTCCGTTGCACGTATTCCCAACGAGTACGGAGAGTTTTTACTCCACCTGTACGCGAACTCCATGGACACCAAGGAGCACATGGCGCTCGTCCTCGGGGATATAGCACACGCCGAAGAGGTGTTGTGCCGCGTTCACTCGGAGTGCTTTACCGGTGACGTCCTCGGATCCGAACGTTGCGACTGTGGCGAGCAGCTACACCGTTCACAGGAGAAGATCGCAGAAGAGGGGCGTGGCATTATTGTCTATCTTCGTCAGGAGGGCCGCGGTATCGGTCTCTCGGACAAGCTGCGCGCGTACAACCTCCAGGACGACGGCTACGACACCGTTGAGGCCAACCTCATGCTCGGCCATCAGGCCGATGCCCGGGACTACACCGTGGCCGCACTGATATTGCAGGATCTCGCCGTGCGTTCAATCAGGCTGCTCACGAACAACCCGGAGAAGATCTCCGAACTAACCAAGCTCGGCGTAGATGTCAAAGACCGGATCGGTATCGAACCGCGAATGATCAACGAAAACAACCGGACCTACCTTTTGACGAAGATCCACCGGATGAATCACCTCATGAACGTCGGCGCTGTTTCCCGCGCCAATGGGTAACGCCGACGCTCACCCGTTCTGGGAAATCATTGAGAAGAATCTGGGCGACGTTCGCCAGTCCTGTACGTGTGTCAACCGGCCCGAGGTGACGCTGACCTACGCACAGTTCGCGGACGGTTCTATCGCTCGTTCTCGCGGTGTGGCAACGTCCATTTCTTCAAACGAATCAATGGTGCTCACGCACCGTTTGCGGGCGGTTCACGACGCGATCCTAGTTGGAGTGGGGACGGTCCTCTCCGACGCCCCGCGTTTGAACGTTCGCGGAGTTGCGGGGAGCGACCCCGCCGTAGTCGTTCTGGACTCGCACCTTCGTACGCCTGTTGATGCACCGTTTTTTGCGACGGGCGCGATGGTTCACCTCTTTTGCGCCGCCGATGCCCGTGACGCGGGGCGATATGGCGATTCCGATCGTGTCCTTGTTCATCGCGTCGAAACAGATGAGACGGGCACGGTGGATCTCCAGGCGGTGCTTCGCGAACTCGCCTCGATCGGGATCGACTCGGTCATGATTGAGGGGGGTGGACGCGTTATCGACTCGGTGATCCGCTTCGGACTGGCCGATCTCTACGTGGTTACCGTTGCCGCGCGATACGCCGGCGGGTATCGGGGCGTGACGCCCCTTCCGGAGGGCGCCGAACCCTTTCACTTTTCCGCTGCCGACGTGGTAGGGGGTGACTTGATGTGGGTTGCACGACGGTGACACGGTCGTTCCTTTGTTACGACGCGCCCGGGTCGGTTTTATTGCAACGGGAGCCGCTTCCGGACTGCGGACCGGACCAGGTACGTGTTGATGTTCGGCGCTCGTTGATAAGCGTCGGGTCGGAGCTTCTGGTCCTGGCCGGGAAGGCGCCCGCCGGGGAGCGCCTGGACGATTCGATCGATGCACTCCGGGGAGGGGCGACGTATCCCCTTCGGTACGGGTACGCCTGCGTCGGCGTGGTAGAAGAGACGGGTTCCGCCGTGCGCACCGTCCGCGCGGGGGAGCGCGTCTTCGCCTTTCACCCCCACGCATCGAGCATCGTTGTACCGGAAGGTGACGTGATTCCCGTTCCGGCGGACCTCTCAGACGGTTCCGCCGTCCTCTATCCCGCCATGGAAACGGCGCTTACGTTCGCGCACGACGGCGCGCCGCTCCCGGGAGAAGCGGTACTGGTGGTTGGCCTGGGTTTGGTTGGTCAGTTGCTTCTCTTTCTGCTGACAATGGGCGGCGCCGCGCTCGTCGTCGGCGTTGATTGGGACCCCGCGAGAAGAGAAGCGACCGCCGCGTTTCTGCCGGGTCCGTGCGAGATACGTTCGTCCATCGAAAGCGCGGCGGTACTGGCGCGCTCCACCGGTGTTGACCATCCCGATTACCCCGGCTTCGATGTGGTCTTCGAGACCAGCGGCAACCCGGAGGCTCTCAACGCCGCTATCGGCGCCGCCGGGTTTGAAGGAACCCTTATCGTCGGCTCCTGGTATGGTCGGAAACGGGCGTCCCTCGACCTAGGCGGGCGGTTTCACCGGGGGCGTCTGACGCTCCGCTCAAGCCAGGTGTCGACGATCGCCGGGGCGGTTTCCGCGCGCTGGACTCGCCGCCGCCGGACATCCGCGGCCTGGAGGTTCCTGCGCGACGAACGGATCGGACGCATCGAAACGCACACCGTTTCGCTCGCCCACGCACCGGCCCTCTACCGTGACCTCGCGGCGGGGCGGCGGGACGCCACGGCCTACACGATCACCTACGATGAGGAGAGACCGTGATGGGGTACGAATTGTCGGTTCGACGCGATTTTGTGGCACGGCACTTTCTGGTTGGGGGCGACTGGGGCGCCGAGAATGAGCCCCACTCCCACCACTACGTGATAGAACTACGACTGGGCGGTGATGTGTTAAACGAGCACGGGTACCTGGTCGATATCGTTGAAGTGGAGCGCGTCCTGGATGGGTGGGTCGCGGATCATCGGGACCGCCTCCTCAACGATCTGCCCGCCTTTGCGGGGCTCAACCCGAGTATCGAACACTTCTGTCGTATCGCCTGGGAGGGAATCGTTCCTCGGATCCGGGAACGGGCGCTCCTGTCGGCCTCCGTGACGATCTGGGAGAACGATATCGCCTCGGCTTCGTACTCCGCACCAGTGGACGGGCGGTGACCTTCGCGCTTGTCATCTTCGGTGATCTCCAGCGTCGTTCCGGCGGCTACCTCTACGACCGCATGCTGGTCGAGGAGTTGGAACGCCATGGCCACAGGGTGTGTGTGATCGGGCAGCGCGATGCGCCGTACCTGTTGCAACCGGTCCTGTCGCGCCTGCGTGCCCTCCTGCGCGGAAATCCCGCCGCAGGAGGTCCGTGTCGTCCGGACGTCGCGATCGTGGACGAGTTGAACCACGCCGCCGCGATGCCCCTGATACGTCGTTGGAACAAACGGGGGTGTCCCGTGGTTGGCCTAGTTCACCATCTGCGGGCCGACGAGGTGTGCGGGCGGCATCGATACCGCGCGCTCAGGCGCGAGGCGTCCTTCCTGCGCCGCTGTGACGCGTTCCTGGTCAACTCGGAGACGACCCGTCGCCGTGTCCTGGAGGCGGGCGGTGACGAAACCCAGCCCTATTTCGTGGCCTATCCGGGCGGTGACCGCCTGGCAGAGTATGCTACGGAGCGGGACGGCGGGGACGAACCGCTCCGCCGACGGGGCGTCCTCTTTGTGGGGAACGTGATCCCCCGCAAGAACGTCCACGTTATCGTGCGCGCCCTTGCCAAACTCGAACCGGAAACCCTGAGGCGAGTCGAACCGGTTGTCGTTGCCGGCTCCCTCTCGAGTGCTCCCCGGTACGTGAGACACCTCCGGAACCTCGTTGACGGACTGGGCCTGGAAGACTCCGTGCACCTGGCGGGACGGATAGACGAGCGCAGGCTGACCCGGGAGGTACGCAAACGGCTCGCGCTCGTTGTTCCGTCCCAATACGAGGGGTTCGGCATCGTATACCTGGAGGCGATGCGAGCCGGTGCCATTCCCGTGGCGGGGCATCTGGGCGGTGGCGCGGAGATCCTGCGCGACGGCATCGACGGGTTTCTCGTTCCTCCGGGGGACGCCGATGCACTGGCGCTCACGCTCAGGCGAATTGCGACCCTGGAAGACGATGAGTTGCGCGCTTGGCAGGAACGGGTGCGGCGCCGGGCGGAGTCCTTTCCCACGTGGCGGCAGAGCATGGCCTCCGCCCGGGAGTTCCTGGAGACGCTGAGATGACCCGCCACGACGTTTTGTACCGGCGGTGGGTCGGCTCGGAGGCCGCGATCCAGGTGCTGCTGGCGCTTCTCGTGGTCTTTGTACCCGGCGCGTGGGCTCCGGCGGCAATCGCGAACGTTGCGTTCATGCCGGCGCAGCTCTTCGTCACGCTCCGACGAAGCGAACCGGGACCGGTCTCCGCCGCGGACGCGGTAACGGCGCTCAGACACGCGGTTGCCCTGAGCGCGACAATCTTGGTGGCGATCGGTCTCTCGCGGCCGATCGTCATGGCAGTTCTTTTTGCCGCCGGCGCGTGCACCGATTTTGTCGACGGGTACCTGGCGCGTAGCGGGAAGTCCTCCCGTTTCGGCGCGCTCTGGGACATGGAGACCGACGCCGTCTACGGTGCCGCCATGGCGCACGTCCTAGTCGTCGTATTCGGGTATTCGCCGCTCTTTTTGCTACTGGGACTGATGCGCTACCTCTTTTTTCTCGGCACCAGGCGTAATCCGGTGCCCGATGCGTATCCCCCCTGGTATCGGCTCTTTTCGAAGTCCGTGGCCGCGGCGATCGCCACTACGCAGGTGGGGGCGATGTTCTTGGGAGCCGCCGGCGCTGCGCGGGCCGGTACGATCCTTATGACCCTCATGCTTGCGTGCCAGTGCACCTCCTTTGCGCTGGAGTATCGCTTCATAAAAGCGGGGAGTCCGTGAAACGGAACGTTGCGACCATCCTTGCTGTAGCGGTCCTGGTGGCGGTCAACACCCTGCTGAGTCTCTTCCGAATCGTTCCGGAAGGGGTGCCGGCGGCGGCGCTCCTCCCCGGAATCGAGCTTACCCTGGTGTGCGTCGTTCTCTGCCTGCTCCCGGCGGGGTGGGCGCGCCGGTTCGCCTGGTTCGCCGCTCCGATCGTCGTGGTGCTCGCACTCTACGGTGTGGGGGAGGCGTTCTACCGCTTTGTGTATCGGGAGACGATGGATCCCTTTCGCGACTTGGCCTTTGCGGGGCCCTTTTTCGCGATGGTAACGGGAATCGAGCGGCTCTCCACAGGGGCGGTCCTTGTCGCCGCGATCCTGCCGGTCGGAGTGCTCTCGGCAGCTCTGGCGATCAGCCTTCGCCGTCTGGTCGCGGTGGTATCGGACCGGCGATCGCGACGGGTGAGCCGGTTGGCGGCCGCGACCGTTGCGCTCTTGTGGGCCCTCCGGGTGATCCTCCTCCCGCCGGGGGAGGCGATCTCCCTTGTTGCTGTTCGGGGCCTCGCCGCCGGGCTATCCGGGGCCGCGTCGCTGGTATCGTCTTACCCGCCGCCGGCGGATATTCCGCCTGAGGCGCCGGAGACGGTCCGAGCGCCGGAAACGAACCGGGCGCCGGAAACGAACCGGGCGCGGGAAACGGTCCCGCCGCCGGCGTACGAATCGTTCCCGGCGCCCCTGGAACGGGCCGAACCGGAGAGAGGTCCCGCCCTGGGCGTTTCAAACGTTACTATTCTCGTGATCGAATCGTACGGTCACACGCTCTTCAGCCGCGCGGACCACAAGGAGCGCATCATACCGGTATACGGTGAGCTTGGCGGCTACCTGAACCGGTCCGGTATGACGGTGTACTCGGCCTTTGTCCGTTCCCCGGCCTTCGGCGGACGTTCATGGCTCGCGGACGGCACCATTCTGAGCGGCGAGTGGCTCGGCAACCAGGAACTCTACGATGCGGTCTTTTCCTCGCCGGCGCCAAACCTCGTTCGCGACTTGGCGGAAGCGGGGTACCGGAGTGCCGTGTACGCTCCCGCGATGACGTACTTCGACGAGTTCTGGTTCGAGTTCTACCCCTTTGACGAAAGCTACGTCCTGGACCGGCTGGGTTACCGGGGGCCCGTCTTCGAGTTCGGCACGCTCACGGACCAGTTCCTGCTCTGGCGGGTCCACCAGGCCACCGCCGAGGCGCGCAAACTTCAACCGGAACGGCCGGTGTTCTCCTTTGTTATGATGATATCGAGCCACGTGCCCTTTCGCCTGGTGCCGCCCTTTGTCGATGACTGGAGTTCCCTCGGGGATGGAGAGATCTACAACGACCTGGACCGCACGTGGTTCGACAATAACTGGCTCACCGGAGGCGAGTATCCCGACGGGTACACCACCAGCGTCGCCTATTCCCTCCGGGCCGCCCTCGAATACGCGGTGCTCTTCGCCCAGGAGGACGAACTCGTCCTGGTGATCGGCGACCACCAGCCTCGCATTCCCATCAGCGAACAGGAGTCGACCTTTTCCGTTCCCATGCACCTCCTCTCCCGGGACGCTACGTTGCTGGCGGATATGGATCGGCGCGGTTTCACGGCGGGTCTCGTTCCCAAAACAGATCCCGAATTTCTCTGGATGAACGATATCTATCCGCTGGTGATGGATGTACTCACCGGTGTGAATGGCGTAACCGGTGTCAACGGCGACGGGTAAAGGTGTGGAGCATGTACCGCGCCGCTCCACGCCGGTAGAGACGCTGCAGCGCGTTTCCGCCCACCATGTTGTCCCACCAGGCGGATCGAATCGGGAGTCTCCCGCATAGCGCCATCACGATCCGGATAGCGACGTCTCGCGGTCGCCCGTTGGCGATATACCCCGTCAGATCGACGATTTCGACGAGATCGAACCCCGCCGCATCGGCGCGTCCGATAAGCTCCGCCGATGTCTGGAACGTCCCTACGTGCCACCCGCGGCGGTACGTTTCCACCCAGGCAAGGTCGGTTTTATGCAGGTCGCGGCGCGCCGCCATGTCATCGCAGACGACTAGGTGCGCCCCCGGCGCGAGCGCGGCGGCCACATTCTCAAGAACGCGTTCGGCGTCGCCGGCGTGACAGAGTGACTCGATCATGTACGCGCCGGAGGCCACGCCGGATCCCCCCGCCGCCTCCAGGACCACGGAGCGTTCTTCAAAATCGCCCACGTGAACGGTCGTACTCGGAAGGCGCTCCCGAATCATCGCGGCCTGAACGGGACTGATCGTTACGCCCACGACCGCCGGGGGAACGCGCTCGCCGATATGGGCC
>JANQHT010000147.1 GCA_028282545.1 Spirochaetales bacterium | reverse complement strand
CTCCGGCGCACGACTCAAACACGCTCGGCGCGAGCTACAGATGATCTTCCAGGATCCGTTCTCCTCGCTCGATCCGCGGGTGACCGTCTACGATATCATCAAGGAACCGATCGTCATCCAGGATCACCCTCCGGCAGACGAGGTACAGCGGCGTGTCTTCGAGATCACCGAAAAAGTCGGGCTCAACAAAGGCCATCTTCGCCGTTATCCTCACGCCTTCTCCGGCGGCCAGCGTCAACGGATCGGAATCGCACGCGCGCTCGTCGTGAAGCCGAGAGTCGTCGTGAGCGACGAGGCGGTATCCGCGCTCGACGTCTCCGTCCAGTCGCAGATCCTCAACCTCATGGATGATTTGAAGAAGGATCTCGATCTGAGCTATCTTTTCATCTCGCACGATCTCTCGGTGGTGCGCTACGTGGCCGATCGGATCGCGGTCATGTACCTTGGGCGTATCGTAGAATCGGCGAGCAACGACAAGCTCTTCCGTTCGCCGCGTCACCCGTACACGGAAGCGCTTCTCTCGGCGATCCCCGATCCCGATCCGAGACGCGTCGGACGGCGGATCGTCCTGGGCGGCGAGGTGCCGAATCCTGCACGCCCCCCGGCGGGGTGCCCGTTTCACCCACGCTGTCGGTACGCGGTGGAGCGGTGCCGGCAGCAAGAGCCCGAGAGTGTGCCGATCGACGACGAACATCTGGTGTCCTGCCACAGAGCAGGCGAGTTACAACTGAGAGGAGTCCGATGCGACGAGTCGTTACCAGCTTCGACGTAGCCAGGAAGGCAGGAGTCTCTCGTACGACGGTTTCGGCCGTCCTCAACGACTCTCCCGGTTTCACGTTCTCGAACGAGACCCGCAAGCGAGTACGGGAAGTTGCCCGCGAGCTCTGCTATGTGCCGAACCACGCCGGCCGCGCTCTCGTCAGCGCTCGGACGCACAACCTGGGGTTCTTCCTGAATCACTCGCAGGTTAACAACCCGCTCGTGCTCTCCTTCCTGAGCGGCTACACACAGGCTATAGCCGAACGCGCGTACCACCTCGTCGTCGATTTCCTCGACGACGACTCGGACGACGCGTACTACCAGCGGATGGTCGCACGCGGCATCGAAGGGCTCCTCGTCTTCGACAATCGGCCGGAGGACAAACGCATCCAACTCCTCATCGACTCCGATATCCCGCTCGTCTTCATCGGGAGCTTTCCCGACGACCATATCTGGTCGGCCGACGTCGACGAGGTACGCGCGGCTTACGATGCAGTACAACACCTGATCGAGCTGGGTCGGCGCACGATCGGGTGTATCACCAACTCGATCCGCGACTACTTCATGGCGCAGGAACGGCTTGCGGGATACCGGCGCGCTATCGACGAGGCGGGAATACCGTTTCGTGACGAGCTCGTCGCGGAGGGCGACTTTGCACCTCGGAGCGGCTACGACGCGACACGTTCGCTGATCGGCTCGCACGGCGGAGAGATCGATGCGCTCTTCGTTATGAACGATACGATCGGGATCGGTGCGCTGCGAGCGCTCGGCGACGAGGGCGTCCGCGTTCCCGACGACGTCGCGGTCATCGGTTTCGACGACCTCGATCTCTCGACGTACCTCTCACCGTCGCTCTCGTCGGTTTCGTCCTCGCCGGTCGAGATAGGACGCACCGCAGGACGAATGCTAGTCGACCGCGTCGAAGGCGACACCGACACGACCCGCAGAGAGATCATCCCTCACCGGCTCGTCCTGCGCGAGTCGACCGAAGGAGCCCACCGTGACCGGTAGACTCGCGGCAATCTTCATCGACTCGGGCGACACACTCGTCGACGAATCGACCCAAGTCTACGACCCCGACCGGCCGGAGATCGTCGTGCGCGCCGACCTCGTGCCCGGAGCGCGCGAACTGCTCGACCGTGTCGCTTCGTTCGGTATCCCGCTCGTGATGGTCGCGGACGGCAGGCGGGATTCGTTCCTCAACGTCTACCGGGCCCACGGCTTGCTCGACCGCTACGTCTCCATCGTCGATTCGGAGAGCGTCGGCAAGAGTAAGCCCGACCCCGCGATGTTCCTGACCGCGGCGGATGCGATCGGGCTCGATCGGACGGAGCTTACGCGGTGCGTCATGATCGGCAACAACCTCGAACGAGACGTCGCCGGGGCCAATCGGCTCGGTATAATGAATATCTTCGTACGCTGGTCGCCGCGGTACCCGACCGATCCTACGTCGGACGACCAGCACCCGTCGTTCACCGTCGGTTCGCTTCGTGAGGTGGCCGGCGTCATCGAAAGGCTCGCCGGTTAGTCGGTCCCGGTTACCTCGAAAGTGTGAGTTCCAGCGCAGCATGTCACCGAAGGTCTGGTGAGCGATGACCATGCCGGTGAAAAGCGGCCTGCCCGCCGCTTCGCGCATCACGACCGGTATCAACGTTACGCTCAACTCCGAGTAGCACCACGAACCGGCGCCGTGCACATGCGGACAACGTGCCCGCTCACCAGGTGAGCGCGCTACCGCGGAAATCGATAAACTCGGCGTCCCCGCTCGTCCACCCGAGTATCTGCCGGTAGAGGCCGTTCGCGGATTCCTCCTCGCTGAAGTGCGCCGCAGGGCCGCCCATCTCGGTGCGTACCCAGCCGGGATGTACGAGAAACGCGTCGATCCCGAGTTCTTTGAGATCGAAGGCGATGATGCGCGTCAACATGTTGAGCGCGGCTTTGCTCACCGAATAGCTGTAGTTGCGCCGTTCGGAGACGGACGCGACGCTCCCCATGACGGAGCTGACGTTTACGACGCGCGGCCGCCACGCGTTCTCGTGTGCGGCGATCGACGCGACGCGTTTCTCCAAGAGATCGAGAAACGCTTGCACGACGCGCAACGGGCCGACCGTGTTGGTATCGATCGTCCGGTGGAGCTCCTCGATCGCGAATTTGCGCGGTTCCATAACTTCACGACTGAGCAGGATACCCGCGTTGTTTACCACGATGTCGATCCCGTCCGGTGCGTGCGGCGCGACCTGTTGCGCCGCTATGGCGACGCTTTCCGCATCGCGTACGTCGACCTTGATCGCGATGATCTGTTCCGGATAGCTCCGAATCACCTCCCTGATCGGTTGTGCGTCCGGCTTACGCACGAGTGCAAATACGCGGTGACCGTGATCGGCAAACACACGCGTCAACGCGAGACCGATCCCCCGAGATGCTCCGGTGATGACGACTGATCGTGAACCCATGCGTACAAGGATACGGTCGCCGGGTAGCGTGGTCAAACGAGAGGTGTTGTACAGGAAAGAAAATACCGGTCAATGGAAGAAGCGATACATGGTTGCGTAATTCTGTTGTTGGACGACAGGATCGAGTTTCGCGGTACTCTTGGCGTACGGCGTGTGCGATCTCCGATTATAGAGCATCTCATCATCGAGGAGATCCGTCAGATTCGGATTTCCGGGAGGTAGAGTCGATATATCCTCAGCCCCGTACACAAGCTCAGTGACACGCCGGTTTCTTTACCGCCCGTGATTTCCGCGGTACGCTCATGAGCATGAAAAAACTCCCGCCGTCCACCAAGCTCATTTTCGGTTCCGCCGATCTGTTCGGTGGAGGCGCGTTGAACATGGTTGGGTTTTACTATCTGATTTTCCTCACCGATGTGTTGCAGATCAGCCCCGCCTATGCGGGCGTGATCGTGTTGGTGAGTCGCGCATGGGATGCCGTGTCCGATCCGATCATGGGTGTGTTGGTGGACCGTACGCGCACCCGCATCGGCAAGCGGCGGCCGTACTTTTTTGTCGGCATCGGTACTGTGTTCGTGGCGATCGTGTTGCTGTGGCACCCGGTCGCTTTTGCCGAGGAAGCGGCGCGCTTCCTGTTTGCGCTCTTCGCGTTTTTGTTTTTCTCCACCGTGAGCACGACCGTGATGATCCCCTACCTCTCGATGCAACCGGAGCTGACCGACGACTATCACGAGCGAACCTCTCTCAACCTGTACAAGATGGCGTTCTCGTTTTTGGCGGGGATCTTGGCGGCGCTTTTTCCGATGCAGATCGTGGCGGCGTTTCCCGATATCCGCACCGGATACCGTGTAATGGGGCTGTGCTTTGCCGCGCTCTACGCGTTGCCGTGGCTGGGGATCGCGCTCCATATCAAGGAGCGTGACAACCGATCCGATCCGCCGCCGCCGCGCTTCTCCTTGGCCGACTTCATTGCGCCTTTGCGTATTCGGACCTTTCGATTGCTTATCGGTATCTACTTGGGCGCGTTTCTCACCCTGGATATCATGTCCAGCATGATCGCCTTTGCCCTGACGCACGTGTTTGGTCGGCCCGAGGTGCTCAACTTGGTACTGGGCGCATTGATCGTCTGCCAATTGTTCTTTCTCCCGTTTTTGGGGTCTCTTACTCGTCGGTACGGGAAACACCGCGTACTCGTGGGAGCGGCGATGGTATGGATCGTGGGCGTCACCGGTATCGCCTTTGCTCCCGCAGCGGTACCGACGGCGGTATTGATGGCGTTGGCGGCGTTTTCCGGTATCGGTGTGAGCGGGAGCTTGGTCGTCCCCTGGACGATGTATCCGGACGCCGTCGACGTCGGCTACCTGGTGATCGGGCGTGACATCGCGGGCAGCTTCAGCGGTCTCATGATCTTTTTTCGAAAAACGGCGTCGGCTGCGGCGCTCTTTTTGGTCGGGTTCTTCCTCGATGTCGCGGGATACGTAAAACCGATCCAAGAGACGGTGAACGGTGTCACCACCAACACCAACGTTACCCAAAGCGCCGCCGTGCTGCTCACGATGCGCCTCCTGTTGTGTGTGCTCCCCTTTCTCCTCCTGGGTGTGGTGATACTCCTGGCGCGACGCTATCCGTTGACGCACGATATCCACGGGCGGCTGCAGCGGCACATCCGGTATCTCAAAGGCGAAGAGGATACGCCGTTAGGCGTCGAGGAGCTTGAAAATCTCAAGGAGCGTTTAGTATGAGTTGGGTCTCCGTCGTGACCGTACTTGTGGGCGGCGTCCTTGTCGTGTGTATCCTTGCCGTGTCGGTCGTGAGTGTGTTGTTTTTGCCGATCCGACGTTTTCGGTTGCCCAAAGGCGTGCGGACGGTTTGGTCCGGGCGCGTGCCGTACCGCATTGCGGATATCGCCGGGGTACCGTTTCTGGAGGTACGCGGTCTGCCGTATCCCGGTAGCTTCCGTGCCGAAACCGCGCGGAGGCCACGATTATCACTGGACGGTACATGGTCGGTGCGGACCGATCCCGCCGATACAGGTGAGCGCTCGGGGTGGTTTCGATCGTCTGTCGCCACGGAGAGGTGGGAACCGGTCTCGGTTCCGTCGACGTTCAACCCCGCGGAGAGCCCGCTGGTTAGGTACCTGGGGCGAGTGTGGTATCGTCGGCACTTCGATCTCGATGGAGCGGTCGCCGGCGCGGAGGAGGGGATCCGCCGCCTGTGTTTTGAAGGGTTGTTATTGCGCGGCAAGGTGTGGCTCAACGACGTCCTCCTCGGAGAGTACGAGGGCGGCTACACCGCCAACTACTTCGACGTATCAACGGTGGCGCGAGAGCACAACTGTTTGGTCGTCATGACCGACAACCGCCTCACGCACGATTCTCTCCCGCCGAAGATCAAAACGCCACACAATCCGGGGTGGCACACCTACGGCGGTATCCACCGCTCGGTGTACGTGGAATCGCTCCCGAGCGACTATTGCGTGTTTCTACGCCACGCCGTGACGTCCGCCGTCCGACCCGATGCCGGGGACGTCGCGATCACGGTGGAGGGTTTGCTCCACCACGTTCGCGATGGTGCTCGAACGCGAGACGGACACATCGAGGGCGAGGTGACGCCGGATCGATCGCCCGATACAAGCGGGCTCTCCGCTACGCTCACGCTCCTGCGCGACGGTGCGGAGGTCTCCGGCACGGTATGCGAGTGTGCCGGTCGTGGCGGTGCGTTATCGTTGTGGAAGGGGCGGCTCGACGTGACCGACGCCGTGTGGTGGGAACCCGGGCGACGCGCTACCTATACATTGGTGCTCACGATCCGCGGCGAGGATGAGGCGATCGACGAGGTACGTCAGGTGATCGGCTTGCGTACCGTGGGCGTCGCGGGCGATGAGATTCACCTCAACGGCAAGCGTGTTTTTTTGCGCGGTATCTGTAAGCACGAGGATCATCCGCGCTTCGGCGCTACCCAGCCGCCCCCCATCGTCACGCGCGATTTGGAGCTCATCCGTGCGCTCGGCGCAAACTACGTGCGTTTGGCGCACTACCCCCACGATCCCGTCGCGCTCGACGCGGCCGAGGATGCAGGATTTTTGCTGAGCGAAGAGGTCCCGCTCTACCAGGCGGGGATCGGGTTTACCGCGTGGGTACAGGAGAAGGAGCCGTTGCGCCGTTTTCCCGCGCGACTCTTCGGTATCCGCCAGACGAGGCGACGGGAGCTTTTCGCCCATTCGGTCCGGCAGTTGGCGGAGATGATCGTGCGCGACCGGCATCGCCCGGCGCTGATCATGTGGAGTGTGAGCAACGAGAGCTACTCTCTGGGACGTCGGGGCGCGGCGCCGTTCAACAGACTGGTTGAGCTGTCCAAATATCTGGATCCCACCCGTCTCGTGACTGCGGTGGAACTCACGTACAACCGCCCGTTTTTCGACCGGCTCCGTCGCGGGTGGGAGAAGGTCGACGTGCTCTCCCTCAACTCCTACTTCGGTTGGTACTACGGCGCCGCCGCGGACTTGGAGGCGCACCTGCGAGAGATCCGCACGCGGTGGCCGGATAGGCCGCTCATACTCTCCGAGTTCGGCGCGGGCGCCGCCCCGGGACGAACGGAGGCGGACGGGGTGTGGCGTGCGGAACGCGTTCACTGCGGTCGCACCTACTCCGAGGAGTATCAGGCGGATCTTATCGAGGCGTACTGGAACACGGCGCGCACAACGCCGTGGGTGTGCGGTTTATCTCCTTGGGTGTTTGCCGATTTCTACAACATTTGGTTTCCCAACAACCCGGTGCCCAACTACAACTTGAAAGGCATCGTCTCAAAGGAGCGTATCCCGAAGGCGGCGTACCATCGCCTTCGGAACCTGTACCGCACCGCCGGAGGATCTCGTGAAGCGCTATGATTTTCGTCGATTTGAGGAGCTCTACGCCGAATGGGAGGCGCAATTTACCGCCGATACCGACGTCGGTAGCTTTCGTTACCGCGTCAGCGGACCGGTGAGCCTCTACGGAACCGCCGATATGCTCATCTCCCGTGCTACCATGGGCGCTCTCGATCTCACCGAAGAGCAAAAGGACCGATGGGCGGCGGTGATCAACGGCTTTCAAGTACCGCGGAGCGGGTGGTATCGCAAGCGCTATACGCTGCACTTCCGCTCTCACACCGCCGCGTATGCGGTGGCGGCGTTGAAGCTTATCGATCGAGGTCCGACGTATCCGGTGCGCGCCGCGCTCGACGTTGTGCGAGATCGCACCGCCGCCGTGCGTTGGCTCGAGCGCGTTCCTTGGTCGATCATCTGGCCCTCTTCTCATATCGTGGCGGGATTGCCGGCGATCCTGATCATGATGGAAGCGCCGGCGGGTGCGTTCTTCGACTGGTACTTCGATTGGCTGGATACACACGTCCACCCCGCTACCGGGTTTTGGTCCCGCGGCGTTCTGCAGCGCCTCAAGCTGCGTCCGATCGTCACCAAAGAGGAGTTGGGCGGCGCGTTTCACATGCACTTTGTATACGAAGCGCTCGGGCGCGCCTGGCCGCTGCCCAACAAGGTCGTGGATACGGCGTTGGCGCTCCAACACCCCAACGGGCTGTGGGACGGCGATGTGTCGTACTGCATAGATCTCGACGGGCTGTACTGCTTGATACGCTCCTCCCGTAACGCCGGCGGCTATCGCGCCGACGATGTGCGCGTGGCGGCGGAACGCTACCTCGCCTACGCCGAGAAGACGCTCAACGATCGCGAGTTTCTCTTCGCCCGCTACGACACCAGCCACCGCCTCACCGGTGCACTCTCGGCCGTTGCGGAATGTGCCCGCGCCTACCCGGAGCTTGTAGAGACCTCCCGCCCGTGGCGGCAGACGCTCGACAGCGCGTGTTTTATCTGACGGTGGACCCCGGCGGGGCCGCTGTGCGCGGTCGTCGTTCATGACACATAGACAAAAAAAGAGCGTTTGATCGAACTCTGAGCGTTCCGCTTGCGTTGGGAATCCCCGTGAGGACGCTGTCGAGATGAGAGTGGGCGTCGACGAACGCCGGCGCAAGGAGGCGTCCGCGATCTTCGATGACGCGCGCCGATCGGAGTTACCGTGGCTCGACGAAGACGGGATTCGTGATCGCTCGCATGCCTCCCTGGGCATCACGAACCTCTACCAGGAACCAGCGCGTCGTCTCGCCCGCAAGATTCCACGAGCCCTCGTCGGTGTGTGAAGCGTCTATCTCCTCGTGGATCTCTCCGTTGACGATCAACCGGACACGATCGCCGTCGAGAGTGTTGCGCCACGACGAGTGGACAGTGATTGCGTCGGTCGAAGCGACGGTGCCGCCTATCATCGTCTCCGTCCCTCGATCGTCGGTCGCGGTGAGGCGGAGGTCGGGGCCTCCGCTGAGATAGAGTCTGCCCCGTCGAATCGCCCCGAGCACGGCCGCTTCACTCAGTTCCTCCGCGTAGACGACGTTCGTAGCACCGCCGGTCACCTCCGGCGGTGGCTGCCCGTGGATGTCGGTGCCGGCGGTGGCGACGAGTCTGTGCCCTTCGTTGAGCCACGCGTAGTAGAGGTGCAGGCCCTCTTCGTTGTACGGCCGCCAGATACCGTTCCAGATCTCGACTGCGGGAGCGATTCCGGGCATCATCTCGTCGAACTCCCACCTGCACCCGGTGCAAGCCGGATCTCCGGGGCTCCGCGGGTGCGCGATGACAAAGAGACCCCCCTTGTCCAGAATCGTGCTGGCGATATCCGTCATCGTGCGCCCGTCGAACGAGCGCCACTCGTGCCATTCTCGCGTGCCGAGTGCGAGTGCGTGACCGTAGTAGGTGGTCAGCTCCATCCCGCCGATCGTGAGAAGATCGTTATCGCGCAACGAGTCGAACTCTGCGAGGCCTGAGACGGTGTTGTGGTCGGTCAAGGTGACAAAATCGAGCCGGTAGTCGCGCGCAAACCGGACGAAGTCGGGGACGTCCCACGCGCCGTCGGAGTGGAGCGTATGGCCGTGCAGGTCGCCTCGATACCAGCCCGGTCCGCGTGGCGCAGTCGTTCCCGGCTCGTAGCGTTGCGACGGCTCGGTCGTCGGCTCGGTGGCAACCTCAACGGTAATACGATACTCGAGCGGTTCGGGCGGGAGAATACGGTGGGTATCGAGAACGACTGTCCACGTGCCCGCGACGATTTCACCCGGCAGGTAGCCGGATGTTGCACGCTTCGCGCTCAGGTGAATCGTCTGGTCGGCGTTGTTGTGACGTGCGCCGCGGAAACCGTTGGGATCGAAGAGGGTGAGGCTGACTTGATTCGCGTACTCGGCGCTCGCCGCACGATGCGGATGGTGCTCGAGGGCAACGCGAAGGCTTGCCGTGCCGTTCGGCACCTCGAACTCGTGCGGGATGTGTCGCTTGCTATCGGTATGGTCGAGGGTATCGACAAACGTCTTCGTCATTCGCCTATCGTGCGACGACGTGTGGGCGTTTCACCACCTCGACCGGCGCATCGGCGTTCGAGTAGATCAGATATCGCGTCGGGGTGACTCGGACCCTTCCCTTCACCACATTTGCGTGTGCCGACTTTGGGAGGTAGATCTTGACCGGGCCCACTCCGGTGAGCTCTCCCAGGAGCTTGAGGTAGTGGCCCAGATCCATCGTCTGTTCCACGGCGATCTCCCATGTCTCCTCGGGCGGTACTCCGGTGGCCGCAGGGACGAGCTCCTCGGGTCGCACGGCAACGGTTACCTTCCGGTCGACCTCCACTCCGCCGGAGTCGCGGAGCAACGAAGAACCTAGCCGAATACCTTCCGCGTCCGTGGTCGCTTCGAAGAGATTCATATCCCCAATGAAGTCGGCGACGAACAGGGAGCGAGGTCGAGCGTAGACGGTGCTCGGGTCGGCAAGTTGCTCGATCTGCCCCTCCCGCATCACCGCAATGCGATCGGAGAGCGAGAGCGCCTCCTCCTGGTCGTGGGTAACGAAGAGGGTGGTGATACCCAGCCTACGCTGGATGCGCTTGAGCTCCTCACGCAGACGCACACGCAACAGGGCGTCGAGACTACTGAACGGCTCGTCAAGGAGGAGGATCTTCGGCTCCAGCACGATCGCCCGCGCAAGTGCGACTCGCTGCTGTTGCCCTCCGGAGAGTTGCGAGGGATACCGTTTCTCGTACCCGGAGAGCCCGACCAGCTCGAGCCCTTCCTCAACGGTGCGACGGACGGTAGCGTCGGCGGTGCCGCGCAGCTTCAGACCGAACGCGATGTTCTCGTAGACCGTCATGTGAGGCCAGAGCGTGTATTTCTGAAAGACCATCGCCGTGGGGCGTTTGTTCGGGGGAATCGCGACAATGGAACTGTCGTCGATGCGGATATCGCCTTCGGTCGGATGCTCGAATCCGGCAATCATTCGTAGCGCCGTCGACTTTCCACAACCGGAGGGCCCCAGAATACAGACGAACTCGCCGTCCTCCACTTCGATGTTGATCCGATCTACCGCAACGACGGAGCCGAAATGCTTCGTAAGTGTATCTATCGTTAGCTTTGCCATTCGTTTCTATCTCCTGTTGCCCGCTACAGTCCGAAGCCCGCGGCGAGCGTTCCACCGCGCAGTACGCGTTGCGCAAATATCAGGAGCACCAGTGACGGGACCCAGAGGGCGACTGAGAGAACCGCGCCGAGTTGTCGAATATGATGGTTGATGAGCGTAATTATGACGACGGGAAGTGTCTTGACGTTGGGAATCCCAATAAGGAGCGCTCCCTGGGTCTCGTAAAAGGTGCCCACGAAGGTGAGCAGTAACGACGCGCTCAGCGCCGGAAGAACCATCGGCAGGGTGATCTGTACGAATACACGTAGTGGAGACGCCCCCGCGTCCAAGGCCGCTTCCTCGAGCGATCGGTCGACGCCCTGAAAGGCGGCGGTGGGAATCCAGATCATAAAGAGCAGCGTGTTTACCAATTGGATCAGGACGACGCCGGGGACGGTACCTACGAGCCCAAGACGGAAAAACACGACCGCGATCGTGATATAGATCCCGAAACGAGGAAACGCGTTGACCATCAGGAACGAGAGGAGGAAGGGAGTCCGACCCCGAAACTTCATCCTGGCAAATGCATACGAGGCGGGCAGACAAATCAACGCGGCAACGAGCGTTACTGTCAACGATATTCCAACGCTCGTCATAAAGCCGCCCGCAACGTCCAATCGAGTAAAGGTCTCTCCCCACCACTTCAGACTCCACTGCTCCGGAACGAGACGCGGTGGTTGAATGCGTGCATCGGTAAACGCCCACACCAGGACGTTCAGCATCGGCCCCAGAATAAAGGCCGCCAGGAGGAGAAGCATACTGATGCCGAACCAGCGCTGCCGTAACATTGCAGCAAAGCTACGGATGGTATTGCGTCGGAACGTGGTCCACAATGAGGGTGCCTGGGCTGCCATGTTACTCTCCCTTCTCCATTCGTTGATTGACGACTGATCGCACGTAGAGCGTGCCGACCGCCGCACTGATGAGGAACATGATTACCGCCGCGGTCTGAGCGTGGGTGTACTGACCAATGCCGTACAACCGATTGGCCATGTAGTGGCCGTACATCTGTGGTGATGCTCCACCCAAAAGCAACGGAATTGTGAATGCACCAAACACACCCAGGAAGTTCAGCGTAAGCACGATCATTACGGAGCGGCGAATCTGTGGAAATATGATGCGAAAGAAGACCTGACGACCGTTCGCACCAACGTCGCGCGCGCTCTCGATCAGATGGTTCGGAACCTGCGAGAGACCCGCGGTGAGAACCAGAACCGTCACAGGCACCCCTTCCCAAACCAGACCGATCACGATGCCCTGCGGCTTTGCGATTGGCGACACCCATCCCTCCCAGCCGGTGAGCGAGAAGAGGATGTTCTCGATCCAGCCGTTGTCTCCCAGAAAACGGATGAGTGCGAAGGCGGTAACGATCCCCGGTACGAACATGGGGAACAAGGCCAGGAATCGGACCGGCACCGATAACTGCGACGTGCTGAAACGAAGATAGTAGGCGATCGGAAAACAGAGGGCAAAGAGAATCGTTACCGTAACGACCGTTATGCGTAGCGTGAACCAGAGATTGGGTAACGCATCGGGAAGCTGGAAGAAGGTGACGTAGCTCTCCAGGGTGAAACGCGTCGACCCATCCGCGGACGTGGCGGTAAGGGTGTCGAAGACCGACAGTGCCGCGGGATAGACGATGAGCAGCGCCATGACCGCCAAGGGCGGCGCAACGAGTAGATACGGAAGAAGCCCCGCGAACCAAGAGCGCGCGGGGCCGTCGGTTTGTGTGGATCGTACCATCGTATCCGGGCTGGTAGCGGCGCGCAGGAATCGCCGGGCGCCGCCACCGACTCGTATGGGCGCCGCTAGCGCTCGATCTCCGGGGCTACGTTGGTGTACCACCCCTCGATCGCCGCACCAATCCAGACGCCGCCGAACGAGGGGACGTCATCGGTGATGACATCGTTGAAGTCTTCTTGTAACTCCGCGGGCAGTGTATCCCAGCTCACTGCCGGGAAACCTCCGATCACGCGAACCACCGACTCCTGCGCGTCCGAGCTGAGAAGGAAGTTGGCGAGTGCAAGCGCTCCCTCCAGATTGGTCGCGTTCGTAGGAATAGCCGACGAGGCGTACCCGCCCACCATCGGAAGGTCCGCCAACTGAATGAATCGAGTGTTCGGAGGGAGCAGTCCGAGACTTTTCGCCTGCAGCGCCTGGTCGGACCAGATCGTGATCATCGTGATGACTTCGTCGGTCAGCAGCCGTGTTACCGCAGCCGCGCCGGAGGGATAGGCGCCATCATCATAAAGATACGGCTCGATCTCGTTCAACATCTCCCACGCGCCTGCGTAGAACTCGTCGTTGATCGCGTCGATATCCTCTCTGGAGAGCTCTCCGGTGCCGAAGCGTTGCGCGTACGCTTCAACGGTGAAGACATCCTGATTCAGATCGTTCGCCTGAAGGATCGCCCGGGTTACGAAGTTCCTGCCTGCGCCGGTCGTGTCGGGGCGAGGGTAGGTGAACTCACCGGGAAACTCCTGGACCCACTCCATCAACTCCGGGAAGGTGCTGGGGACGAACTCCTCGGGAACTTCGGTCGTTCCTGCTGCAACTTCACCGCGCTCAACCAGAATCTCCAGCAGCCGGTCGGCGTTGTACGCAAGGATAACCTGAGAGCCGCGATAGGGGACGTCAAATCCGGTGCTGCCCGCAAGAACGGCGTCGATGGCGTTGGAGATGTTCGGAACGTTGTCCTCGTTGATCTCCAACCAGAGGCCGTCGTCAAGAGCGCCGATCGGCTCGAGCGGGTTCCACGTCTCGAAGTAGGAAACGATCGGGTCGTTCCCGGTCTGAAGCGCCGCATAGGCGCGATCGGCGATCGGGCCGTTTCCACCCGCACCTTCCGCGCCGGTGTGGACCAGATTAAGCTCGTACTCCGGATTGGCCGCTTCGAACAACGGCTTGAGGTGGTCTGCGTACCAGTCGAAGATATTCGTGTCTGAAGCGATCATGACATCGACGACGGTCCGTTCATCCGAACCGGCTTCCGATGCACCCCTGGCAAAAACGGCGCCGGAAACGGCAATCATCAGGACGACACTCAGAAGCGGCAACGCAAAATATATACGTCTCATAGCAATACTCCTCGATTCTTCATTGTTTTGACAGCGCAACAATCGAACGAGTCCGTGAGTACGCGGTAAGAAAGAGATAAAAAAACGATGAGATTGTCATTCGGCTCCGTCAGGCGCGCCGGCCGACGCGTATGAATCAGCGGACAAGACAGGTCGAAGAGAGCGGGATATTGAATCCGGGTCGCCGCCCGGGGCCTTCGATGACGCGCGCCGATCGGTCCTCGAAAGTTTCACCGACGTGGGTGATCGTATCACCGGTGGTCGTGACGTCCACCGGTCCCGATCACCCCGGGAGGTGGACCTCCCGGAAGATAAGATCAACCATCCGCGCTCGATCCCTGCACGACCACCTCGTGATCCTGAGGCGCGCCGATCGCTTTGAGCACGAGATCGACGACGATGTAGAGCACGATCGCAACGATGATACCGGTGATCGGCGGTATGCCGGGAGAGAAGTACGCCGCCGCCGATCCGCCCACGTACGCGATGATCCCCGCGAGATTTATCTTGCGGAGCTTCACATCGTGCAATCGCGGGTACGACCCGCGGTGCTTGTAAAAGAAATCGGCGACGATAACGCCTCCGATCGGAGGGATGAAGGTGCCGAGCAGCACGAGGTAGGGGATCAACCAATTGTAGAATCCGAAGATCGCCAGGACCGTCCCGATCGCCGCCCCGATGATCGTCATCAATTTGCGGTTTTCACTCCGGACGAGGTTGCATCCGGCGACCGAGAAGTTGTAGACGGTGTTGTCTTGAGTGGTCCAGATATTGAGGAAGAGCATGAGGATTCCCGCGAGGAGGAGCCCCTGCATCGTGAGCACGTTGACGATGTCCGCCTCCTGATAGACGATCGCACCGTACGCACCGGCAAACACCATCAACCCGTTCCCGATAAAAAAGGCAAAGAGGCTTGCGAGGACCGCGATTTTTCCCGATCGCGCAAAGCGCGTCCAGTTGGTCGCCTGCGTCCCGCCGCTGACAAACGTGCCGAACACGATCGTGATCGCCGCTCCCAACGTCATCGTCTCGGAGGGGCGTATCGCCTGCAGCGCTGCAAAACCACCCGCATCGCGAGTGGAGATCGTGAAGCTCCAGATGATGAGGATCGTCATGAGCGGCACCGATACGATCGAG
Source organism: Spirochaetales bacterium (assembly GCA_028282545.1). Classification (GTDB taxonomy): domain Bacteria; phylum Spirochaetota; class Spirochaetia; order DSM-27196; family Alkalispirochaetaceae; genus JANQHT01. Next base: position 498 of record JANQHT010000147.1, on the reverse strand, counting down.
AGCTTCTCAAGACCGCGATACCCGATATATGCGGTCCAAGAGAACGCAAAACCGAAAAGAATCATCAGCGGGATCTGCAGACCCTCCGGCAGATTGAGCAGTTCGGTAAAAACGAGAGCGACCGTCGCGGTACCCCACGCGTACCAGCCGACTTGCGTAAACCCGAGGGCGAAGTCGGGCCATTTGCTCCCCCAGTCGCCGAAACTGAAACGTGCGAGCAGCACGGAGTTGAGACCGGTACGGTATGCGGTGTATCCCAGAACCGCCACGTACGCGCCGAGAAGGAGGTTTCCGAGAAGAACGATACCCAGAAGCTCGTTGAAGGCGAAGGCGACGCCCAAGCTTCCGCCGCCCCACATCGTTGCGGTAAAAAAGGTGAATCCGAGGAGCACAATCGATGTCGACCAGAGACTCTTGCGCGCCTGGAGCGGGACCTCGGATAGAGGGAAGTCCTCTTTTTTTTCGACAACCTTCGTCGCGTCTGAATGGTGCATAGCT
>JANQHT010000037.1 GCA_028282545.1 Spirochaetales bacterium | reverse complement strand
CGACAATCCGGCGGTGTATTCGAACCTGTCCCGTTCCATTGGATTGAAGATTCTTTCCATTGCGCGGCCCGCGGCAGGTCCGATTCGAAGGAATAGGCCTAAAGCCCCACTCCTCAGGGCTTGCCAGAATGTCACTCTGCTCTTTTCGGCCGGTATCCAGGCCATGACCCCTTCGAGAGCCGGAGACGACGCCCACACCTGGCCAAAACGCCGGCAGATCCTCACCGGCGTTTCGAAGAATGCGGCCGGCTCAGCGTTGAGTCGGGGGTATTTCTCAAAGACGCGATTCCACAGCGGATCCCGGCTGAACGCATCGGCCAAAACGGCGCCGGCCTTTGGTATATCTTCTTCGGTCAAAAGGTAGGGCATCACGATTCCTCCCTGGACTGGTTTCATTCTATCATCGGTTCAGCCACGTTCCGCTGGCGATCTGCTGGTCTGACGACCAATCAGTTACCAAGTCGTGCCTGAAGGTACTCTCTCCGACCCGCGGGAAGCGGATCGTCGTCAACCTAATCGCAATCCGATTGATGCGTACTTCGATATTTCGGAATCCGCCGTGAGCATGAGGAAGTCTTGCTTCATACACTGCCAGATCAGGAGCCGATCAAACGGATCCTTGTGGGATCCCACGTGCTCAAGACGGTAGGAACTTGACAAGTTCATCCGATTCTCGAGGCGCTATAACGTTGAGATCACCCGCCGGCTCCGCACAAGGGATTGACGTAATGATGATTGCAGACCGCGACTAACCCGGATTTTCCCAAGTGTATATCAGATTGGACGGACGGCTTTTTTGACAAACCCGAGTTTCCGGACTACAATAATCAAAGGTCGTACAGGGGGTTCCGATGAAAAAAAGCGGACCAGACGATCGAACGTTCTCGGGAAATTCTACAACGGTGTCACTTGCCTCGGTCGCGGGTGAATACTTGGAAACCATCCTTGCCGGCGACCGTCGACACGCCGTCGATCTTGTTACCGAAGTTGCGGATAGTGGTATTCCAATCAAGCAGATCTACACCGATGTGTTTCAACAATGCCAATTCGAACTGGGTCGCCTCTGGGAAGAGAACCGAATCACCGTGGCGAAGGAGCACCTTGCGACCGCGATCACGCAACTCGCCATGTCGCAGCTCTATAATCGTTTCGATTTCGCCGACCGCGTCGGCAAGAAGATGGTCGCCGCGTGCGTTGGCGGTGAGCTGCACGAAATAGGTTTGCGCATGGTGGCCGACTTCTTTGAACTCGATGGATGGAACACACACTATCTGGGTGCGAATACGCCGATACGGGAAGTCGTCGAGATGGCGTTTGATATCGGCGCCGATATCGTTGCTCTCTCCACGTCGATGACGTTCAACGTGGAAAAGGTTCGCGACGCCGTCGAGGCTATCCGGACGTACCGGCAACCGGGTGGGGGGCCGAAAATACTCGTCGGAGGGAGGCCGTTCAACGTCGAACCCACGCTGTGGCAATACGTCGGTGCAGATTATTTTGCCGCATCGGCCACAGGTGCTGCTGAGAGTGTCGGGAAATTGTCCCATCACTCCGCTTCTGTAGAAGGAGAACGTAGATGAGTGGATTTCCCGCACCACCGAGTAGTGCCGCGGTCGCAGAGTTTCGGGATCGGGGCGAAGAAATCGTCTCGAAAACGCTTGAACTGTCGGATTTTTATCGTGGGCTGGAAGGCGAAGATGCCGGCATCGTTGCATCCAAAATGAGAAAGGGCCTGGAGATGACGCACCGCGTCGTTGCGTCGGTCGCACAGGTTCCGGGACCCGCTTTGCTCCAGGATCAGGTTTCGTGGGCTACCACCCGACTTCCACACGAAGGGTTCACACCTGCGATGGTTGCGGCCAACCTTGCCACGTTCAACGACGCGATCGGACGAACACTCACCGCCGAACACGCGGCCGAGATCGAGCCGATCATTGAATGGCTGATTGACCAGATCACCACGGCACCATCGGAAGGCATGGGGTAGCGGCACATGGTACCGGAGGTCGAGGGCATTGTCGTCTCATGCGACCTCTCTGGTACCGTCGAAGAGATCCTTCACGACGGTGACGGTCTCGCCGAGTTTTTCCCCGTCGGTGCCAAGTGGTTCGAGGCGATCCTTTCCGACAACGGCGCGAAGACGGACCGCTTCCGATCGCTTGTCGCATCGCACGGCGTTGCGTTGAACTACGAGTTCAACGTCCGCTGGCACGGAGACCCGGCGACGTACCGCTTCGGCGGTATGAAGGTCGATGAACGGCTGATCATTTTCGCCTCCCGGACACACAACGGACTCACGTCGCTCATCGACCAATTCACCACGATCGGCAACGAACAGACAAACATCATTCGAGCGCGGACCAAGGAACTCGGCGAGATCAGAGCGGCGGTCGAGCAGGAGTACGAACAATTTGACGAGATCAGTCGGCTGAACAACGAACTTGTGAATTTAAACCGAACCGTTGCGAAGAAGAATCGTGAGCTGGCCGGGCTCAACAAAGAAAAAGACCGATTCATCGGAATGGCCGCTCACGATCTGCGGAATCCGCTGGCGAACGTATTACTCCTGGCGCAATTTATTGAACAGGAGTTTCCCGATGACGAATCCACCGTTCAGCGGTACGCAGAACAGATCCGCCGCGTATGTGGGTCGATGTTATCAATGGTGGAAAATCTATTGGACGTCTCGACGATCGAGAGCGGCGAAATCCGCCTGGAGCGAAGCTACGTGGCTCTGGACGATCTCATCCGAAGGAGTCTCTCGTTGAACGTTCCCCTCGCCGGGAGTAGGCAGATCGATCTCGTCGGAGAACCTACGTTGCAAGACGTTGTCGTCGCGGTCGATGAGAACAAAATCTTGCAGGTATTGAATAACCTCTTCGCGAACGCCGTAAAATACTCGGAACGCGGTTCGACGGTTTGCCTCTCTGTCGACGTGGGTGATGCGGACGTATCGGTATCGATCATCGATCAGGGTGTGGGAATTCCCGAGAACGAGATGGGTCGGCTATTTCAGCCGTACGGTACGACGTCCAACAAACCGCTGGACGGACGAAAAAGTACGGGACTCGGACTCTACATAGCACGTCGAATCGTAGAGGCCCATGGCGGCCGGATCTGGATTGAACGCACGGACGAGAGGGGCTCCGAGTTTTCATTCACGCTCCCGAGGCACGAATCGTGACGCCTGTTGCCGACGGCCTACCGAAAAAGGTACTCGTGATCGACGACGATCCCGATAATCGGACCGTTATTCGGACGCTCCTGGAACAACACGGGTGTGAGGTCGCGAGTGCGGACGACGCCGCGCGCGGGCGACGGATGATCGTTGAAGAGCGGCCCGATCTGGTTCTTCTCGATGTCGTTCTGCCCGATACTCTTGGAACCGAATTGTGTGCGGACCTGAAGAGCGACGACACGACTTCGGAAACTCTCGTGATTCTCGTGTCCGGTAATCGAATATCACCGGAGGAGCAGGCGCACGGTCTGGATGTCGGAGCGGACGATTACATCTCGCGGCCCTTTGACGCTGTGGAGTTCATCGCTCGTGTGCGCGCCCTGGTTCGTTTGCGGGACTCCCTCGTTCGACGATACCCGTCTGAACGCCCCACCTTCGGCGGCAACCCTCCCGTTGGCGAAACGGCGCGCATCCTCGACCAGCAACGCCTCCGCGACGGGTATCCCGCGGAATTCGCGGAGTTTGTGGAACGGTACGCCGCGGTTCTCTCCGAGGCGATCAAGAATGCCGGGCGAAGGCCCGGTGACCGCGCAACGGAGCGCATCCGCGACATGGTGTCCGATCTCGCGTTCCTGCGCGCATCAGCGCGGGACATTCTTGATATCCACACGATGGCTCTCACGGGCGTTGCACCCCTTGCGTCGGCGAGGCGGGCTGCCGTTGTTCGCGAAGAGAGCCGCGTCTTGTTGCTGGAACTCATGGGGTACCTGATGAACGACTATCGACTGAGGTCTTAGGGAGTCGTAGATGAAGGACTACGTGTTGCAACTGTTCGTAACCGGCAAAACGTCGCGATCGCAGCGGGCGATCGACAATATCAGACGGATCTGCAGCGAGCATCTTGGCTTTGACTACAAGCTCACGATCGTCGACGTTCTCGAATCGCCGCAACTCGCGGAGGATCAGAAAGTCCTGGCGACGCCGACGCTGGTCAAGCTAATGCCGCCGCCTGTTCGAAGGATCGTCGGCGATCTGTCAGCGGCCGACGTTGTGACCGCGGCACTCGATATCCGCGTCGAGAACCAGGAGGCGAACCCATGAATGGCGGTGAAGTGACGAAGCTCGAAACAGGCATCCCCGGTGTCGACCATATCGCGCGAGGCGGGCTTCCGCGCAATCGCACGACGCTCGTATCGGGTACCGCAGGAAGCGCAAAGACCGTCCTCGCTGCCCAGTTTCTCGCCGAAGGCATACTGCAATACGAGCAAAACGGCGTATTTGTCACGTTCGAGGAGTCGATCGATGACATTCGAAAAAACATGCTCGGGTTCGGATGGCCCATCGCTCAATGGGAGTCGGACGGCAAGTGGGCGTTTGTGGACGCCTCTCCCGAACCCAACGAGGCGATGGATGTTGCCGGTGATTTTGACCTCGGGGCGCTTCTCGCGCGAATCGAACACGCAGCGAAGCGGATCGGCGCGGTCCGCCTCTCGATGGATTCTCTCGGCGCGGTTTTTACCCAGCTAAGAGACTCGTCGATTGTACGGCGCGAGCTTTTCCGTGTGGCCCACTCGCTGCGCCGACTGGGGCTGACATCGTTCCTCACAGCCGAACGTACCGATGAGTACGGACCGATCGCTCGGTTCGGTGTCGAAGAGTTCGTTGCGGACAATGTCGTTATTCTCCGGAACATTCTCGACGACGAGAAGCGGCGCCGCACGATTGAAATACTGAAGTTCCGCGGCACGACTCACCAAAAGGGCGAGTACCCGTTCACGATCGTTCCGAACGTCGGAATCGTGGCGATTCCGCTCTCGGCGATCGAACTCGTCCAGAAATCATCGGATATCCGCGTAACCTCGGGAAGCGTTGAGCTGGACGCGATGTGCAGCGGCGGTTTTTTCCGCGACTCGATCGTACTCGTCTCAGGTGCGACCGGCACCGGCAAGACGCTCATGGCCACGGAGTTTATGAAGGGCGGAACCGACAACGGCGAACGCTCGCTCCTTTTTGCGTTCGAAGAGAGTAGGGAACAGCTCTTCCGAAACGCGTCGGGGTGGGGAATCGATTACGAGGATACCGAGCGGACGGGTCTGCTTCGCGTCGAGTGCAACTACCCCGAGTCCGCGGGGCTCGAAGACCACCTCATCCGGATGAAAGCGACGATCGAAGAGTTCCGTCCGAACCGAGTCGCCGTGGACAGCCTGTCGGCTTTGGAACGCGTTTCAAGTAACAGGGGGTTCCGTGAGTTTATCATCGGACTCACGTCGTTTATCAAGCACCAGGAGATCGTGGGCCTCTTCACCTCGACCACGACGACCCTGATGGGCGGCAGTTCAATCACCGAAGGGCACATATCGACCATCACGGACTCGATCATATTGCTTCGATATGTTGAAACCTTCGGTGAGATGAGGCGCGGTCTCACGGTATTGAAGATGCGCGGATCAAAACACGACAAGGATATCCGCGAACTCTCGATCGACAACGAAGGCATGCATATCAAGGGGCCCTTTCGGGACGTGGCGGGGATCATCTCCGGGAACCCGCACCAGGTGTTCCGGACCGAATCGGAACGACTGAACGGATTGTTCACCAGTGACGAGTCGTAGCGCGCGGTCAACCACACCGATTCTCCTCATCGTCGACGACGAACCGTTGAATCGCGATACGCACGGCAAGATTTTCACCGATGCGGGGTACGCGGTGGACGCTACCTCGACCGTCTCTGAGGCGTTGGAGAGCCTGGAGCGTCGCCCTCCCGATATCGTTCTGCTGGACGTCAGCCTCGGCAACGAGTCGGGTTACGACCTCCTGGACCGAATCAAATCCGACCAACGGTATCGTGACGTATACGTCGTTATGATCACCGGCTACCGCACATCGCCCGACGATCAGTCGGACGGCCTCGAACGCGGCGCCGACGGGTTTCTGACGCGCCCGATTGACTCTCGGGAACTTGTCGCGCGCGTGGACGCATTCGTTCGACACAAGGTAGCCCTTGATTCGCTTCGGAAAAGCGAGGAACAGTTTCGAAGAATCGTCGAACGAAACCCGGACGCGATGCTGGTTATCGATGAATCGGGGGTGATTCGGTTTGCAAACCCGGCGGCGTCTGAGTTGTTTCAAATGGCGAACGATGAACTCGTCGATCACCCCTTCGGCTATCCCGTCGTAGCCGGTGACTATGCCGAGGTGCAGATCGTCGGACGGCCGGACCCACGAATTGACGCACAGATGCGGACAGAACGAATCGAATGGCGGGGCGACACCGCGGTGTTGACATCGATCCGGGGCGTTCGTGACGCGGAACTGCGGACCGTTGAGATCGAGTTTGACGGCGACTCGGGGCTCCTGACGTCGATTCGCGACGTCTCCAAACGCAAACGAGCGGAACGGCTCTTGCGGTCGGAAGAAAAACTGCACAGGGCGACGCTTCAGTCGATCGGCGAAGGTATCATCGCGACGGACATCGAGGGAAAGGTGACGCGGATGAACCCGGTCGCCGAGCGATACACCGGCTGGGACGGTGACCGAGCGCGCGGGATGCCGGTTGAGGACGTCTTCAGGATCCACTACGGCGATGACGACCTTTCGGCGGCGAAGGACTACAAAACCGGGCTGTCTACGGGTATCCCCGACGATCCCCGGAACACCGCCCGGCTCGTCGCACGGGGTGGACAAGAGTATGTGGTCTCGATGTCCGCGGCGCCGATTCACGGCGAGTCCGACGACGTTCTCGGAACGGTCATTGCGTTTCGCGACGTTACGCTGCAATACCAGTTGCACGAAGACCTTGAACGGAGCGAGCGACGCTTTCGCGCGTTGATCGACCACGCGCCCGACGGTATCGTGGTGGTGTCGACCGACGGATCGTTCCGGTATGCGAGTCCATCAGCGCTTCGAACGTTCGGATACACCGAGGACGAAATCTTGGCACATGAACCTGCCGAGTTGACCCATCCGGAAGATCTGCCCGAGGTGCTCAACGTTCTTCAACGCGTCGCTCGGAGCGCACCGACGGCGACGATCACCCACGAGTACCGATTCCGGAAGGGAACCGGAGAGTGGGTGTGGATCGAAAGTACGTTCAGCAACCACGCGAACACCTCCGGAATCGAAGGGATCATCATCAATTTTCGGGACATCTCCGAACGACGCGCCGCTCGAACGCGAATCGAAGACGACCTTGAAGAAAAGAAGGTCTTGCTGCGAGAACTCTACCATCGAACCAAAAACAACATGCAGGTTATCTCTGCCATGCTGAACTTGCGTATCGACAGTGTCAAAGACTCAGCGACGCGTTCGGTGTTGGCTGATCTTGACCACAGAATCATGGCGATGGCTCTCGTTCACCAACACCTGTACGAGTCCTCACGTCTCTCTCACATCGATCTCCACGGGTACCTGACGCAACTATCGGACCTCCTGGAAAAATCGGTGTCAAGCGACTCCCTCCGCGTGGAGATCGCCGTCACGTGCGATCCTCTCGAAGCCGTCATCGACGTCGCTATCCCGCTTGGACAGATCATCAGCGAGTTCGTCTCGAACTCGGCCAAGCATGCGTTCGTAGGAATGCCGAGCGGGCGGATCGTCCTCTCCGGAAGAAAACTCTCCGACGGTGGGTTCCGTGTCGAGTACCGCGACGACGGGGTCGGCATGCCGAGCGGTTTCGACGTGACACGGGACGGCAACCTCGGAATGGAAACTGTTCGGAGTCTCGCGGTTCACCAGTTGCGCGGAACGTTTACGAGCGAGCCGAGCACTCAAGGAGCGATATTCGTCTTGGAGATCCCGGCGACGACCTACGGAGCGCGCGTATGAACGACATCCCGCTGTCAAGGAAAGCGCTCATCGTCGAGGACGAGGTGTTGTCCGCGCATTTGTTTCGGCTCTGGCTCACCAACATCGGATATCACGTCCTTGATCTCGCGGCCACCGGTAAGGAAGCGTGCGAAATCGCGGCGCGGGACGCGCCCGACGTGGTCTTCATGGACATAGGTCTCGCGAGTGACATGGACGGCGTTGAGGCAGCGATCAGGATCAACGACCAACGGAAGACACCGGTGTGCTTCATTACCGGTTTTCCCGTTCGAGAAGTGAAGGAGCGAGTCTGTGATCTGCCCGCACGTGTCGTCGGAGTTCTCGAGAAACCGGTGAACGAGGGGACACTGCGGCGACTCGTCGAGGCGCTGTAGATCCGTCATTACCGCACGAGTGATAGAAAGCGGAGCGCGACGAACTCGGCAAAGAGTCAACTCGATGATGTATTTGTACCGTGCTACCCGTCCTTGCGTCCGTCCGGATGGCGTGTACCTTTGACTGCCCCGGGCTCTCCCGTTACGAAATCGTTCTTCATGTAGTTGACCACATCGTCGGTGGTCACCACCTTTGCCACGGTGCTGCTCGCCACCGTCAGGGCGATCTCGTGGTTTGCCGTTGCCGTTGCAATGGCGTCCCGGACCAGGACGACGTCGTACCCGCGCGAGTTCCCGGCGTAGGCGGTGCTGAGGATACACTCGTCCGTCCAGAGACCGACGATCACGATCGTGTCGATTCCGTGGGCCTTGAGTTTCTCGTCCAGGTAGGAGTTTCCGTTCTCGTCGAAGTTCCAGAACATGTCCAGGTGTTTCCCGTGGTAGAACCATCCGTCGGAGACTTCCTCCTCTGTCGGGGCGATTTCCGCAAGGGGTTTCATGCCCGGAGCACCTTCGAAGATGTAGACGGCGTTCTCAGGGTCCTCCGGGCGAAGCCCCTTGGAGCCGTACCATCGGTCCATCGCGTTGCTGATGCCGTCGTCGAACCGGCGCGTCCAGGCGCTCCAGACGATGCAGGTTCCGTCGCCCTCTGACCGAGCGGATCGAAAGGTGTCGACCAGGTTGATGAGATTGGGAAGGACCCCTCCCGCGTACGGCCGGTACTCTTCCTGACAGTCGTCCAGGAGCAGGGCGATTCTGCGCGGCCGGTCCGCCAGCTCCCAGGAGGCCCAGAAACTTAAGGGGAGTCCGTGCTTGGCACCGGGCGTGCTCTTGTAGTTTTCCATCGGCTGCAGCGCCAGGTCCATGTCACGATTCTTGCGCGGCTCCGCGAGCGCCTCTTTGAGTGTTCGGGCATTTTCGTCACTGGTGATCATCGTTGCGTCCTCCTCGGAGCAAAAACGCTACCGTGTGCCCGGGGCGCTGTCAAGAAATGTCACGGTGCTCCCACGGGTTCACCCCTGACCTCCTCAGTCATCGTATTTTTACTGGTCTGACTGGTAAAATGCGGGTCCGTTGATTCTCACCCGGCGGGGCGTGATAGCCTTCGCCCATGGGTATCTCCGATGTCAGGCGCTTTTTCGAGGTCTACAATCTTCCCTACCAGGTAGAGGAGTTGCCGGGCAGCACTGCCACGGTGGCTCTGGCCGCGGAGGCGCTCGGCGTCGAACCGGATCGGATAGCCAAGACGCTCACCTTCCGCGGGGCGGAGAGACCGGTGGTGATCGTTGCAAGCGGCGAGTCGCGTATCGACAACGCCAAATTCAAGGCGCAGTTCCGGATGAAGGCGCGCATGCTCTCGGAGGAGGAGGTCCCGGCCGCCACCGGTCACCCCGTAGGAGGTGTATCTCCCTTCGGTCTTCCCGACAACATCGATATCTATCTGGACACGTCGCTCCGGCGCCACGATACCGTCTTCCCGGCCGGCGGCGCAGTGAACTCCGCGGTGCGCATCACTCCCGAAGAGCTATGTAACGTGGTACACGCAACGTGGATCGACGTTTGTAAACGGTAGGCCGTTCAACGTCGAACAGCGTCGATCTTGTTGCTGCTCGCAATTCTGCACCTCCCTTTTATCTTGAGGTGACCGTCGATCTCGCCGGGAATCGTAAGGGTGTGATCCCGCTCTACGGCCCCGGTTTTTTGTTGTCGGCTTTCTTTTGTTTCCTGTCGCATTATGTTCGGTTTACTCGATCGCTACCCGCAGTTCTTTGTCGAGTGCTCTCGCGTATCGTTCCAACGTTGAGAGTCGGATATCTTCTGCATGATTTTCGATTC
>JANQHT010000024.1 GCA_028282545.1 Spirochaetales bacterium | reverse complement strand
CCGGCGCAACCTCGACTATCCGCGAGTTTTTCGAATCGCAGATGAGCGTGTTCCCGTTCGCCAGCCTGTCCGCATCCCGCGGCCAGTTGAGCTTCTCCTGACCGTCGCCGTAGCTCCACACAACCTCACCGGCGGTATTTACCTCTATAATGCGGTCGTTGTCCGAGTCGGCGATGATGACGTTGCCGCTCGGTAACGGATCGGCGTTGTGCGGGTGGTGAACGCCGGCGCCGTATTCACGGAGAAGATCGCCCGAGCGTGAGACGGCGACACAGCGGTTGTTGTTTCGATCCGTGATCAATATGCCGGAGCCGGGAAGCGGGTGTGCATCGTTGGGGTAGTTCAGGTGTGACCCATCGGAGAGCCGGCCGCTCCCGTCTCCCCACGACTCGGATGAGAAGACGATCTCGTGATCCCTCGTCAGCTCCACTACTCGGTTATTCGTCGTATCGGAGACGAGGAGATTACCGTTGTCCAACGCAACGGCGCTGTGGGGAAACCGGAGATCGCCCTGGTGTTGCCAGACGATCCGCCCGTGGCGGTCAACCTCGAGTACCTGGCTCCCCCGCTGCCGTTCATCGCCGGCGTCGACGATCACGGTATTACCGTTCGGTAGTCGCTCAAGGCCGCACGGAAAGTGGAGGATACCCGCGTACCGATCGTCCATCTACATGTACCCGAGCTCGCGCAGCTTTTGCATGATCCCCTCTTTGTCCTGACGCCTGCCGCCGCGCTCACTGGTGTTCTCGAGATCCTGTTCCCACGCCGGTACGTCGGTCGTCTTTCCGGTGGTGATGCGGGCGCCGAGCGAGCGGTACCCTTGGCCGTACAGGGAGCAGATCGGGATGTCGTAGAGGAAATGCGCTTCCCACACATCGCGTTCGAGAAAGTGCAGGATGGGAAAGATCCTCATATGCTCCGGGTTGTACTCGGAGGCGGGGCGTGGGCTGAAGTAGGTCTCGCTCGAGCGCGCCTCCTGCTCATCCCAGCGGATTCCTTCAAAAAACGCTCTCACCCCGGTTCGTTCGAGATATTCGTTCAGCATGACCGTCTTCATAAGATGGTTGCCGACGAACGATTCGGGCTCGTACGGAAACTCATCCTCCTCGTATCCGAGGCGTGCGATCTCCCTCCGGTTGCGCTCGTTAAGATCCGTTACGCGGACCGTTGCGCCGAGTTCCTCACCAGCAGCTTTGGATACATCCGAATTGTGGAGCACCTCGACCGCGAGCCCCCATCGGTCGCTCACCTCCTCCACAAAACGGCGCACCTCATCGAACATGTCTCCCTCATCGATCAGGAAGCAGTTGGGGAGCGCTCGTCCAGTCTCATCGCATACCTCACGCATGAGCCACAGAAGCAGCGTGCTATCCTTGCCTCCGGTCCAGGCCACGGTCATATCGTCGAGATCGTACCTCTCGTACGCTTCTCGAATGGTGCCTTTGGCGTCGTCTATCTTCTTTTTGAGCATCTCCGGTGAACGGATCTCCATACGCGATATCTCCTATAAACAAAGTCATATGACGCGACATCCAATGCTGCCGCCTGCATCTCCATCACCTTCCGGTGGATCGTGCCGCTCTCCTGTTCAGCCTCGCGGGCTATCGATAGTGACGAGCTGCTCCCGGTTCACTTCTCCGCTTACGCGCCCGCTTCTCCCGAGACCAGGATGGGCCCCGGTATCCTGGTGCGGAACCGATACAGAGAGGTTGAAGCGGTCACGAACACGTCCCGCATGTCCTCTCCACCCCACGTAAAATTTGCGGTTTGCTCCGTAATCGGTACTCGCCCGAGAAGCACTCCCTGCGGGCCGAAGACGTGGATCCCGCCGGGGCCCGCGCAGTAGACGTTCCCCGCGATATCGGTCTTGAGGCCGTCGGGACGTCCCTTCCCGTCTCCCGCGACCTCGGCAAAGATCCTTCCGTTTCCGATACGTCCGTCGGAGGACACGTCGAAAACAAAGATGCGCTCCGCGGGCGTATCGTCCACGTACAGGAGCGACTCGTCGGGAGAGAAGGTCAGCCCGTTGGGTTGACCGAGTTCGTCGGTCAGCAGCGTAAGATCACCGCGCTCGGCGTCGAGGCGGTATACACCCTGGAAATCGAGCTCTTTCTCGCGCTTGACACCGAAATATTCTCTTCGACCGAAGTCGGGATCGGTGAAGTACACGGATCCGTCTCGCTTGACGACGATGTCGTTGGGACTGTTGAGCTCTTTTCCTTCGTAGTGCGACGCGATCACCTCGATCGTGCCGTCCGCACGCGTACGCGTCACCCGACCGGCGGCGTGCTCGCACGTCAGGAGCCTACCTTCTCGATCCCAGGTATTGCCGTTCGCCATGTTCGACGGTTTCCGGAACACCTCCACCCCGTACCGCTCGTTGAACCGCATCATGCAGTCGCCGGGTATGTCGCTGAAGATCACTTCACCGCGACCCCGATGCCACACCGGACCCTCGGTAAACTGAAACCCGGTGGCCAACCGTTCCACTCCGCGAGAGATATCGACTACGTCTTCAAACGTTCGGTCGTTGATATCCATGTGCATCCCACCTATCCGTAGAGGCCTCCGCTTACGTACAACGACTCTCCGGTGATATAGCTCGCCTCATCCGATGCGAGAAACAGCACCGCCTGCGCCACGTCTCTGGGAGAACCCAATGTACCGAGCGCGATCATATCCTCGGGCTTGACCCGTACCGTATCGTCATCGCGCAACGAGTCGAACACCCTGCGCGCTTTCGGATTGTCGAGCGGCCCCACGACGACGCAGTTGACGGCAATCCCGTGGCATCCCAACTCATAGCTCAACGCGCGCGTAAAGCCGGCCATCCCGCCACGGGCCGCCGCGTGCGAGGAGTGCCCGAGCGCCGCAAACCACGGGACGCCGTCTTTTGCGGTCGAGGAGATCGTGACGATACGCCCCGTTCCGCGTGGTTTCATATGTCGTACCACCGCGTGAACGGCGCGATAACCGATCGAGAGGTTCGTCTCGATATCGGCCTGCCAGATCTCCTCCGTAAGCTCGTCCACCGGCGCAAACGAGTGCCTCCACGAGGCGGCCACGAGGATATCGACCCGGCCGTGTTCCCCTTCGATACCGTCGAACAGGTGTCTCATCGATTCCATCGATCGCGTCTCTACCGCGTGGACGACGGCGCGATCGGAGGATCCCAAGTCGGCGGAGACGTGGTCGAGCGCGCTCCGGTCGGAATCCACCAGGTGCACGACCGCACCCTCCTCAAAGAGCCGGAGCGAGATCGCGGCGCCCAAGTGTCCCCCCGCTCCGACCACGACCGCGCGCTTTCCTGCGACCCGATTCACCTGCGTCCTCTCTCACGTTTCATATTCGTTTGTATCCGCGCGCTCATCCGCTTGCGAGAAGCCGATCGATCTCACGCAACACGTCCGGGAGTCGCTCTACCGGTCGGCCCGTGGCCCGGCTCGGATACAGCGTCTCCGCACCGCAGATCCCCCGAGCGGCCATAGCCGCCTTAAGCCCCACACCGACGGGGCAACCGGAAGCGGTGACGAGGCGAGACAGGGTGATCTGTACGGCCTGCAATCTTCTGCACCGTTCGAAATCTCCATCTGCAAAGGCCGTAAACAACGCGGCGTCGAGTTCGGGAATCATCGAGGAGGTTGCGGAGAACACGCCGTGCACCCCCGCGCACAAACTCGGGAAAGCGGCCGTCCCCAACCCCTGGAAGACCGCGAAGTCATCCGGCACATCGTTCAGAACCGCCTGGAGCAGAGCGACGTTTCCCGCGCTATCCTTGTACCCGACCAGATTGTCGAATCCCGAGACGGTACGTACCTCCTGGGGCAAGAACGTCTGGCCTGAGATCCGCGGCAGGTTATACGCAAGCACGGGGAGAGGACTCTCCGCTGCGATCGTGCGGTAGTACGCAACGGCATCGACATCTCCGCTGGAGAAGTAGAACGGCATCAACACCAACACCCCCTCCGCACCGGCGCGCGCGACGATATCGCAGTTTCTCAGGGCTTGACGCGTCGCCGGTGCGGACGTCCCCGCGATAACGCACAGATCCCCTCCTGACGCGCCTACGACGATCTCGACCAACCGCGCAAGCTGCTCTTCGAGGAGGAGCGGCCCTTCGCCGGTCGAACCGGCGACGAGCACCCCCGCAAAGCCGTTTTCTCGAAGTCCCCGTACGATACGTGCCGAAGCGTGTTCGTCGATGTCGCCGTTTTTGAGCGGCGTGACCATCGCGCAGTACATCCCTCCGGGTAGTTTCATATCTTCATGCCTCACACTCCATGCACCGATTGTCCGAGAGGTCCACACGCCCGGGGGCGCTCCTCACTATCATCGTTGTGATTACTCTTCCCCCTGTTTGGCGAGGAGCCATTCCACGGCCGGGGCCATCGCCTCGATGCTGTCGTTCCAGAGCCGATAGAACTCGTCGGGAGCGGCGTACGTCACGGTGACCTCGATCCGTTCCCGGAGATCCCGCTGAAACTCGGCCGAGTTCACGATCCTGTCCGTCGCGTCGACCAGGATCCGGAGGATCGGCTCCGGCGTATCGGCATGAACGGCGTACCCCGCCCATGTCGCGACGGCATCCATCTCGCCCCCCTGTTCCGCCAGCGTCGGAACGTCGGGTAGCGCCGGCCAACGCTCCGGCGTGAGCACCGCCAACGCCTTGAGATCTTCGTACAGGTTGAGCCCGGTCGGATTGCCCGCGATCGTGTGGAGATCACCACCGAGCAGATCGGACACACCCGCGAGCGCGCCGGGATAGGCGACCACCGCCACATCGATCCCCTCGATGTCGTAGAGGAGACCGGCGTAGAGCGCGTGGAGCGAGAGCTGGCCGCCCGCTCCCGTCGCGTAGCGGCCCGGGTTTGCGCGGGCATCCTCGATAAAATCGCGCATCGTGTCCCAGGGCGCACTCCTCTCGGCGAGAAACACAACCGGTTCGAGCGCATACATGCCGAGGGGAACAAAGTCCTCGAGCGGGTCATATTGGCTCTCCTCACCGAGGTAAAGCGGGACTTGCGCGAAGGGACCGATAAACGCTTGCAGAATCGTGTACCCGTCGGGACGCGAGTTCTTGACAAAGGCCGTCCCGGTCGCGCCCGTACCACCCGTTTTCGAGACGACGTCCACGCGAACGCCCAATTCCTCCGAGAGATGACCGGCGAATATCCTGGCCGCGATCTCCGCCGCGCCGCCGACCTGCCAGGGCGTCACGATCGTAATCGGTCGCGTCGGGTACTCGAGCGTCTCCTCCTCGGCTTCCGCGGTTCCCGCGGCAAACACCGACGTACCGACACAAAGCAGAAAAACAACGATCAACAGAACGGTTCCCGTTGTGCGCATCTTCCTTCTCATACCACTCTCCTTCGACGTTTTTTTCTCCCTTTTCGGGGAGGTATCTTTCCATTCACCACCGGTTACAACAGCCGCTCCAGGAACACCGCGGTCGGCAGCGGAACCGGTAAATACAGCCGGAAAACGATGTAGGTCAGCGTAATCAGAGCAACGACCACCATGACGAATACGAGCGGTCTGCGAGGCTTGAAGAGGAGAAGCACGCCCGTCATCCATAGAAACGAGCTACTCATGAACCCGAGACGAGGCAGAAGCAGGGTAAAAGCGACCGAAACTCCCATAAGGGTGAAGGGAAGCGCGGATGCGAACGGCTGCACCCCACTCTTGCGAGGTCTCTTCTTCAGATACCCAACAAGGTCAGAGAGCAATCGAATCAGCGATACCGTCGCGATCAACAGTCCGACCATCCAGGGAAACACGCCCGGACTGCTTCCCAGATTCCGGAACAGGCGGTACGGCAACCGTTCGGCAAGCGCCATCGTCACGACACCCAGTATGAAAAACGATCCGAGCAACCCCTTTTCCAGTATCTTTGCCGCCGTCATCCGAACAGTCCCCCACTGATGTTGAGAAACGTCCCGGTGATGTAGGAGGCGTCGTCGGACGCGAGGAACACGATTCCGGCGGCGATCTCCTCCGGTCTGGCGAGACGCCCGAGCGGGATCGCCTTCAACGGACTCACGCGCACCTTCGCATCGCTCTCAAGGCGCGCAAACGCCGCGCGCGACTTCTCCGTTTCGATCGGCCCGGGCACCACGCAATTGATGCGTATCCCGAACGGCGCGAGCTCAAACGCCAGCGAGCGCGTCAGGCCCACGAGCCCCGCGTTTGCCGCCGCGTAGTTCGATTGTCCGATATGAGCAAACCACGGCACACCGTTTTTCGAAGTCGACGAGGTGTTTACGATGACGCCGCCGCCCGCCTCTTTCATATGCGGTACGACGGCTCGGATCGTGTTGAACGATCCTTTCAGATTGAGATCCACCGCATAGTCCCAGGCGGTATCCGTGAGCTCCGTGACAGGTCCGTTGTGAGGTCCGCCGGCCACGTTGACGAGAACGTGGACGCGTCCCGCCTTCTCGATCACGGAGGCGACCGCCCTGCGAGCCGCCTCGCCGTCGATCACGTCGAACGGCAACCGTTCGGCGACTCCCCCCGCGGCGCGGACCGATTCGACTGTGGCGGTAAGCCGCTCGGCGTCGATATCGTTCACGAACACGACGGTACCCTCGTCGCTCAGCCGCATACACGTCGCCCGACCGAGGTGGCCGCCTCCCCCGGTCACGATCGCGACCCTATCCGCCGGCCGCAATGCGTGCCCCTTTTTTGTTGACCAATGGAAGAACCACCACGAGGACGATCGTCAAAACCACAACGGTCAGGCTGATCGGCCTGGTCACGAAGATGAGAAGCCCGTTCTCGGTCAACGCCATCGATCGCTGGAAGTTGGGTTCCAAGATCGGCCCAAGGACGCGTCCGATTACGATCGGCGCAAGCGGAAAACCCGTTTTTCGCAGCAGATACCCGATCAACCCGAACGTCCACATCACCCAGATGTCGTACAGCTCGCCGTGGAGGGCGAACGTCCCGATGAACGAGAGCAGAAGGATGGCGGGGATCAAATATTCGCGCTTAAGAGACGACAGCCGTACAAAAAACGTCGCGGTAAACCTGCCGACAAACAACAAGAGCACGTTTATGACGAACAGGCCGACAAAGAGAATACCGAGGAAATCGTGGTTGCCGACGAACAACTTCGGCCCCGGACTTACGCCGAGGAGGATCAGAGCACCCATCAGCACTGCGGCGATCGGGCTTCCCGGAATCGCCAACGCCAGAGTCGGAATCATCGCACCGCCGACGCAGGCGTTGTTTGCAGCTTCGGTCGCGATCACACCCCTGGGCTCTCCGGTACCGAACGATTCGGGGTCTTTCGACGCATCGCGTTCGACACTGTAGCTGACCAACGATGCGATGACCTCGCCGATGCCCGGTATGGCGCCGATGCCCGTACCGATGAGGGACGATCGGATGTACGTCGCGATCGTCTTGCGGAGTTCATCGAACGTCGGCAGCTTCACCGAGGCGCGCGTCGTCGGTATGGCGAGCTGCCGCTCTGCTTGAACCAACACCTCGGAGACCGCGAAAAGGCCCACAAGCAGCGCCACAAGATCGATCCCGCGTGCGAGACTCGGACTCCCAAACGTGAATCTACCGATTCCGGTTGCAGGCTCCGTCCCGATCGTCGCCACGAGTGCGCCGAAACCGACGCCGATGAGCCCCTTGGTGAAGGCACCGCGCGAGACGCTCGCGATCGTTGTAAGCCCCAGGACGCCCAGGGTGAAGTATTCCGGCGGACCGAACTCGAGCGCCGCCCGGGCGACGTACGGCGCCGTAAACATCAGGACGATTGAACTCAGCGCCCCTCCGAACACCGAAGCGGTCAACGCCAGCCCGAGCGCCTGAGCCGTCCGACCGCTCCGCGCCATCGGACGACCGTCGAAGAGCGTCGCCGCGGCGATCGGTGTGCCGGGTATCCCAAGACTTATCGCCGTGATCGAACCACCGTACGTCCCGCCCACATACACCGCGAGCAGGGAAAGTATCCCGGAGGTGGCGCCGAAGGACATGGTGAAAGGAATCAGGAGAACGATGGCAAGGAGCGGACCGAGTCCGGGGAGCGCCCCGACCGCGATGCCGAGGAGCAGTGAAACCACGATAACCAGGATGTACTGCACACTCAGGATCTGTTGAAAACCACCGACGATCAGTTCCATCGCTCCTTGCAACCGGCACTCGGCGCCCGTTCCGCCTCCTTGATAATTAAATCGTAGTACGATTTTAAATCTGCTTGACGCTGCTGTCAAGAAAAACCTATCGTGATCTCTCGAATGACGAGAGATCCGTGAAAGCAGGCAGCGATCGGAAATGACGGAGAACGAACGACGGATCGTCACGTTGCTCACCAAAGCGGGGCCGTTGTCCAACAAAGACCTTCAAAAAAACGGACGGATGGGATGGGCGACCGTCATCAAGATGGTGGACCGCCTGGCGGAAGCCGGCGTTGTTGAGCGAGTCGGAACCGTCGTTGAACCGGAACGTGGCCGCGGGAGACGCGCATACCTGTACGACGTCTCGCCGAGCTATCCACTTGCGGTAGGCATCGACGTCGAGCACGAAACGACGACGATCTCCCTCACAAACCTGAAAGGTGCCGACCTCGGGACGACGCGCCGTTCGACGCCGCGCCGGCCGCTCCTGGAGGATCTGGAGGAGTTCCTCATTCGCGAAGCCTCACGTTTCCTTGAGGCGCACGCGGACGCACTCGCGTCTATCGTCGGGATCGGTATCGGATTACCGCGCCTGGAGTTGGTATCTCGCGACGACCGGAGAGAAGTACACGGAGCGGCGACACTGCGGGAACGATTGTCTCGGAGTCTCCGAATCCCGGTCGAGATCGACAACAACATCCGTGTGTACACGCTCTACGAGAAATGGACGAACAAACCGTTCGCGAAAGGCGACTTTCTGCTCGTGTCTATTCGCGGAGGTATCGGCTTCGGGATCTTCGTCGACGGAAAGCTGTTCATCAGCAGACAGGGATACCCCGCGGCACTCGCCCACTATCGCGTCGTGGAAAACGGCAAACCGTGTTGGTGCGGCGGCACCGGATGCGTGGAAACGGTCGTCAACGAGCGCTACTTCTACGACCAGTACACCCTTCGAGTTTTGCACGAGCCTTCCGACACGCGTACCGACGTACCGCGTATGGAAATACGGGAAAGCACGGCGGCCTTCATGACCGCCGCGGCCGACGGCCACCCGGAAGCTCGCAAATCGCTCCGAGAGTCGGCGCGGTACCTCGTCCGTGCGCTGGCGCCCGCCATCTCCATCCTGAACGTGCCGGAGCTCATCATGAGCGGCCACTTCGGCCCGAACGGATCGGTG
Source organism: Spirochaetales bacterium (assembly GCA_028282545.1). Taxonomy (GTDB): domain Bacteria; phylum Spirochaetota; class Spirochaetia; order DSM-27196; family Alkalispirochaetaceae; genus JANQHT01. The sequence continues at coordinate 841 of JANQHT010000024.1, read as the reverse complement.
TTTGCCCGCTATATCGAAGAGGAGATCCGCGCGTCGACCCTTCCCGAACTGGACTTTGAGGTGCTCTACTACCCGCTCGAGGACACGGGTTTCACCTACGGAGCGGCATTGCTCGTGCTGAACGACTACTTCGCAACGATCCCGACGCCCGCTGAATCACCGTCGAAGATGTCTTGATCGCTGTTCGTCATCGCCCGGCATGTGCCGATATTGAAGATCACATAGTCTTGGCACGCTTCTATCCGAGCATGGCTGCCTTCGCGTCTCACAACAACTCAAATTCGGAGACGGCGGCTCCGGCGACGGATCTCTTCGTGAGCGTAGGTCTCTCGTCATTTCGCTTTTCCAGCCGTTCACGTTTCGTTCGGTTGTCGCTGCATGAGGAACGGGCGGAGTGTGCAGGTCGATCGAGATTGCGGTATCTACGGTATGCGCGCTTATACTCGGTGTGAGTGGAATCGCGGCGCGGGAGTATATGGGCGTGATTCAGGCCGACCGCAGTGCGGACGGCAACCGCTTCATTCAGGCGACTCTCCTGCTAAGCGGAAATGTTGTGTTTCGTTCATGGGAACAACGTTGTGGTTTTGACAAATGGGTTTCGCAAGAAGACGCAAAAAACTCCCAGGACTGAAATTCGGTTTGCCGAATCGAGGATGGCAGATTGGCATAGGAGAAACGGATGAGTGATCTGAAACGATGCATCAAGAAACGGAAACGAACGGATCCTGATTTTGCCGATAATTTTGACGCTGGATACGAGAACTTCAAGATCGGAGAGGTATTGAAGCAAGCCAGAATCGAACGTGGACTGACACAAGAAGAGTTGGCGGCTCGCCTTCAC
>JANQHT010000113.1 GCA_028282545.1 Spirochaetales bacterium | reverse complement strand
CGTTGGCCTACCTCCTGGAGGCTACCGAGGGCCTGACGGTACTCGAACGGGTCGGCCGGAACCACGCCTTTGTCCAGGCGTTTTTTCGTTCGGTCCAATCGGAAGTCAGATTTCTTTCCCATCGCGATACCGTGCCGTACCGGCAGGAACTTATCGGAGGAGGCCTCGACAAACGCGCGATGGATGGGTTCCTGGGAGTCGTGTCGGCAACGGACTTCGACCAATTGATTGCGCGGCAGATACAGGGGAACCTGCGGTCGGTCGACGTCGCCGGAGAGACGAAGCAGTTGCTCTTTCCGCACTTCGAGGGCCAGTGGCTGCAGCAGTCGGTCCGGCAGGTGGAAGAGGCGCTGACCGCAGCAGAAGAGGTATCCGATCAAGCGGCACTCATCGAGATTGAGGTGTTGAACGGCACTTCAATCAATGGTTTTGCCCGGCGCACGTCGCAGCTCTTCGAGGAGTACGGATTCGAAGTCCGCCGGTTCGGCAATGCCGATTCCAACCAGGTGGAACATACGCTTGTCATTGACCGTCGGGGGTACGCTTCCTACGCCGACAGGGTTGCCGGTGTGATCCAGGCACCGCGAGTTGTCACGGAGGTGGTGCCCGGTAGTGATGTCGATGTCACGGTCATTCTCGGGGGAGATTTTGATGGAACAGTCGTCCGTGAGTAGCGAGGTCCGCCGGCGAGCCCTGGCGGTTGCGAGTTTTCTCGATGACGCCGGTGCGGGAAACGTCGTGACACTTGACGTCGGCGGCAAGAGCGCCTTTACCGATTTCTTTGTTATCGCCACCGCCAATAGCGACGGTCACATGCGGGGACTCGTTCGCCGATGTCACGAGTCGCTGGACGAACTGGACCTTCATCCGCGGCAGAGCGTCAAACGCAGCGATGAAAGCGGATGGACGCTCCTCGATTGCGGCGACGTAATCATCCATATCATGCTTCCGGCACAACGAGAATTCTACGAACTCGAAAAATTGTGGTTTGACGCCGACCGCCTGTGAGCGTGTTTTAGGTTTGACACCGCGCCTCGTGGGGCTATAATTGAGAAGAAAGGTGTATTTCGACTCGTCCCAGAGGAGCAACCCATGCAAATTTCAGACGTGCGGGTACGGAAAGTTCAGGGGGAAGGAAAACTCAAAGCGTACGTTACGGTGACGTTCGACGACTGTTTCGTCGTGCACAACATCAAGGTCATCGAAGGTCGAAATGGTACCTTTATCGCCATGCCGAGCCGGAGGACGAAGTCCGGTGAATACAAGGACGTGGCGCACCCGATAACGTCAACCTTCAGGACCGATCTTCAACGGGCGGTTCTGGACGCGTACACCACCGCGCCGGAACACGAAGAGGCGTCCGTGACGCCTATCGAAGAGTAGCGGAGTCAGCGGAGCCGTAGCAATCCTCATTATGGACGGAGTGCGACGAGCCCACCGACGACGTTGACTCTATCAAAACGCTAGGCAGGCAATCCTATTGACCACCGTTCTTTGAATGAAGTATCGTTCCTGCCCGTAGCTACATCCATGGGGCGTAGCCAAGCGGTTAAGGCACCGGGTTTTGATCCCGGCATGCGCAGGTTCGAATCCTGCCGCCCCAGCTGAACGTATTTTTCGAGGAGACACAATACATGGAAGCTTCCGTTCTTGCCGTGGAAACGCGGTCTGAAACTGGGTCAAAACCGGCCCGGCGCCTGCGCGCGCGGGGTAAGATACCGGCCGTTGTGTACGGCCACCACGACCCCATATCCCTGACGGTTGATGCGCACGAGTTTTATCGCCTCTATCATGCGATCACCGAGAGCACGATCATCACGCTGAAGGTCGGCGACAAGGACATCGACGTGTTGATCAAAGACTATGACGAAGACATTCGGACGGGAAAGATCCGGCACATCGATTTCTTCGAGATCGAACGCGGGAAGAAGCTGCACACCCGCGTCGAACTCACGCTTCAGGGGTCTCCGGTGGGTGTCCGCGAAGGGGGAATCCTGGAACACCTTATCTACGACCTCGATATCGAGTGCCTTCCGAAAGACATCCCGCAGCGAATCGTTGTGGATGTCACGAATCTTGAACTGGGTACAACGCTCCACGTGTCCGATATCGAAACGCCGGAAGGTGTAACCGTTCTGAACTCACCGGAACAGGCGGTGGTCGTCGTAGCCACACCGAAGGTCGTCGTTGAAGAGACGGAAGAGGAAGAGGAAGTGCTCGAAGGCGAAGCAGCCGAAGAGGGCGCTGCTCCCGAGGTGGAAAACGAAGCGTAACCTCCCGACCTGGCTGGTGCTCGGGCTTGGAAACCCGGGCTCCCGCTACGCGGAAACGCGGCACAACGTTGGATTCGCAGTTCTCGAAACCCTGGCGCGGCGCCGGGGTTTTGTGTTTCATCGCCCGTTTTTCCGCCCTCTCCGATACGCCACGACAACGGGCGCACTGGCCTCGATCGTTTGTGTCGAACCGTTGACGTACATGAACCGGTCGGGAACGGTTGTGCCCCGGTTGTTACAACGGTTTTCGCTCACCCCCGAGCGAATGATCGTCGTTGTCGACAACCTCGATCTTCCCTGCGGAGCCGTCCGCCTCAAACGGAGCGGCGGTACATCGACGCACAACGGGTTGCGCTCCCTAGGCACCGTACTCGGAACGTTCGCCTTTCCGCGCCTGTACGTGGGTATCGGGCGTCCAGCGCCGGACACCTCCGTGATCGAACACGTTCTGGGCGTGTTCACCGCCGGCGAACGCCCGCTGGTTGACCGGGCAATTGAACGAGCCGCGACCGGTGTGGAACGGCTCGGAGAGGACGAACTCGACAAGGTTCTCGAATGGATCAACACGGGGTAGAACGGAGCGTCCCTGCGCGCGTCGCGGCGGTACTGGCGGAGAAAGGAGTGGCACCCTCCGACTCCCTGCTCGCGGCGGTCTCGGCCGGGCGTGACAGCGCCGTTCTCGTGGCGGCACTGGCCTCCGCCGGCTTTCGAGCCGTCACGCTCGCATATCTCGATCACCGCCTCCGGAAACCGCATTCCCTGGCGGCGGACCGTCGGGAGGTCCGCCGGTGGGCGCGTCGATACGGCTACCGCACCATCTTGGGATCTCTGCCTCCCGGAGCGCTCCCGATTCACGGGAGGTACGAATCCGCGGCCCGGGACGCGCGGTACGCGTTTCTCGCAAAACAACTCGACATCGAGGGTATCCGCGTCCTCCTCACCGCACACCATGCGCGGGACAGCGTGGAAACGTTCCTCATGCGCATAATCGCCGGCGGAGGTTTCTGGGGTGGACAGGGCATTCCGGCGGACCGAATGCTCACGCTCCCTTCCGGCGCCACCGCGCGCGTCGTTCGCCCGTTATCCGACGTCGAGGTGGATCAGATCACCGCCTACGCCCGCGACACCGGGTGTTCCTGGCACGAGGATACAACCAACGCCGATCCGCACCACCTCCGAAACCGTATCCGGACGCGCGTCCTTCCGACGCTCCGTGGCGCCGACTCCCGGGCGGAAACGGCGCTTGTATCGATGCTTCGCGAACTAACTGCGGTACGCCGTGATCTCGAAGCGGTTGCCGGTCAGGTCGTCTGGACCCGGGAGCGTTGGAGAATCGAGACCGACGCTCGTTCGTTTTTTGCACTGCCGGTGCACGCACGCATCGCGTCGGTCGCATCGGAGGCGCGCGCCATGACCGGTGACACCTTTCTCCCGCCGTTTCGCCGTATTGCCGCGGCGGTGGAGGCGCTCCCGGAACGCCCAATGAGCGCAGATATCGGTTCGCTGACTCTGAGAATCGATTGTGATAGGGTTGTTTTGGCACGCCGGCTTGTCCGGCCGGTTCGATGTGGGTATGTTTTCCGGGTCGATTCGTATGTGCACCTTGAAATCGACGAAGCCGAGGGGAGAGTGCGGACTACAACCAAGGCCGATCCTCAGGCACTCGTTCGACTGCCGCATACGGCCGGGGCG
>JANQHT010000112.1 GCA_028282545.1 Spirochaetales bacterium | reverse complement strand
GGATTTTGGCGATTATATTGCCGATAGAGTGGATGTATCACCAGGCGCGCCCGGGAGGGAGAACAAAACGCGGCTCTGCAGCGCAGCGAAGCCAAGCGTTTTGTTCTCCCTTCCGGGCCGAGGCTATCCGATCGCCAAAATCCGAACTGCTGACCGTCGCGTGATCGCTTGACACCACTCCGGCGTCGCGCTAACACTTCGTGAAGATGGTTGACGTCCGTACGTGTCTCCGGGACCTCAAGTTTTCGCCGACGTTGCTGGTCAATGAAGAGGTTGCGGCTCTCCGCAAACGGGGCAAGGCCATCTACCACATGGGCTTCGGGGAGTCGCCCTTTCCCGTTCACCCGATCATCCAGCAGGCGATCTCCGGCTACTCCGGCAAAAACCAGTACATGCCCGCCGCGGGGCTGGAGGAACTCAGGAAAAAAGCTCGGGCAAGCATCGTCAAAAAGCACGACATCGGTCCCGGTGAATTCGACGCACTGATCGGTCCCGGGAGCAAGGAACTCATTTTCGACATCCAGCTCGCCGTGGGCGGCGACCTGCTCTTTCCCGCCCCATCGTGGGTAAGCTACATTCCGCAGACCTACATCACCGGCGACGCCGTTATCCGTATGGAACTCGGACCGGATGTCATGTACAAGCTGGACGGGGAGCGCCTGCAAAAGGCGATCGACGAAGCGCGATACGACGGACGCACCCCTACCAAGCTCATCCTGAATTATCCAAACAATCCCACCGGGATGACCTATCGCCCGCGAGAGCTGGAAGAGATCGCGGAGGTTTGTCGCCGGAACCGCATCCTAATTATTTCCGACGAGATCTACGCCCAGGTCTCATTTCGACGGCCCCACCGGAGTATCGCTTTCTACTACCCGGAAGGAACGATCGTGACCACCGGGTTGAGCAAACACCTCTCGCTGGGCGGGTTCCGGCTGGGCGTGGCACTTGTGCCCTCCGATTTGGGTCACGTGATCAAGGTGCTGCGCTCGATCGCGAGTGAAACGTTCTCCGCGGTTTCCACGCCTATCCAGTTCGGGGTCCTCGCGGCGTTCGAGGAGAATGAAGAGATCGAGCGCTACATCGAGGACTGCACGGAGATTCACGACATCGTAACGCGGTACGTGTGGAAGACGCTGCAGGAACTCGACGTGGCCTACGGAGAGCCCCAGGGCGGGTTCTATTTCTATCCCGACTTCGAGCGATATCGCCCGCGCCTGGAAGCGCTCTTCGGCGTGCGCACCAGTGAAGATCTCGCCCGGGCGCTCCTCCACGAGCGCAGCGTTGCGGCGCTACCGGGAACCGCCTTTGGTGATCGCGATGAGAAGCTGCGGCTCCGCCTCTCGACGGTCGATTTCGACGGTCTCAGCGCGCTGATCCGCCACCGCGACGGGAAGTTCGCCGGTGAGGAAGCCTTTGTGGAGGCGGCGTGCCCCCGGGTCGCCGGGGCGTGTTCGAATCTCCGAGCCTTTTTCAAGGAGCAACCATGAGACGAATGGTCCTGGCCGGATTCGTGGTCATCGCGTTGGCAACGGCGGGAAATGCCCAGGAGGGGTTCGCCGGCCGCGTGGATGCCCTGACGCAGGGACCGGCAATCCTGGGCGGGGGTGTCGTTGTCGGCGAGCCCACGGGGCTCACCGTCAAGTACTGGTGGGCGGAGACGGGGTTTGCCCTGGACGCGGCCGTGGCGTGGTCCTTTGTTGAAGAGGCGTCGTTGTACATGCACGCCGGCGCCCTGTTCCACTACCGCGCCTTCGAGTCGTCGGGCGGGCGCTTTCTCATGCCGTACGTCGGACTTGGTCCGGTATTTCGCGCCCGGGAAGAGAGCGCCCTGGCACTGCGGCTTCCGATCGGACTCAGCGTATTTGCCTTCCCGCGTCTCCCGCTGGAACTTTTTGGCGAGGTTGTGCCGGGATTCCAGTTGCTGCCCAAAACCGACCTTGAGTTCGGCGCCGGTCTGGGCGTCCGGCTCTATTTCCGCGCGTGACGAGGAGGAACCGCACGTGGCACGAGTGATACTTTTTTCCGAGCCGGGTGGCCCGGAGGTGCTGTACACCGATGACGTGACCCTTGGCGACCCGGGCCCCGGAGAGGCGCGGGTGCGCCAGTACGCGGCGGGTCTCAATTTCATCGATACCTACCATCGCAGCGGCTACTACCCGGTACCGGGCCTTCCGTCGCCGATTGGAGTAGAGGGCGCCGGAGTCGTTGCTTCCGTTGGTCCCGGTGTCTCGATCGTGGCCCCGGGTGATCGCGTCGCCTATGTGTCGTCCTCCCTGGGCGCCTATGCCGACGAGCGCATCATGGATGCGGATTCGCTTGTGAGACTGCCCGACGGCGTCTCCTTTGCCTCCGCGGCGGCGATGATGCTCAAGGGAATGACCGCCCGGTACCTGCTCCGTGAGACGTACGCCGTACAGCGGGGCGACACCATAGTGGTCCACGCCGCCGCCGGCGGCGTTGGATCGATCCTCGTGCAATGGGCGCACCTGCTGGGTGCGACCGTCATCGGTACCGTGGGCAGCCGGGAGAAGGCGGACCGCGTCGCGGCGCTGGGGTGCGATCGACCCGTCCTCTATCGCGAGGAGTCGCTATCGGAGGTTGTTCGGGAGATAACCGGCGGGGAGGGGGTGCCCGTCGTGTACGATTCGGTCGGTCGCGACACCTTTGAAGAGAGTCTCAAATCGCTCCGAATCCGGGGCACACTCGTCTCCTTTGGGCAGTCAAGCGGACCGGTGCCGCCCCTGGAGCCAAGGCTGCTGACCCAGAACGGGTCGCTCTATCTGACTCGTCCCTCGCTCTTCCACTACGTCACTGCCCGGGAAGAGCTGGAGGAGAACACGGAAGAACTCTTCGCAGTGACCCAACAGGGGACCGTGTCGATTCCCGTGAACCATACCTTCCCACTGGAAGAGGCGGCCGATGCGCACCGTGCACTGGAGGCGCGGGAAACCACCGGATCAACGGTGCTCGAGATCGCGGCGGAGTAGGGCCGGGTGTTGCTTTTGCGCGCCCGCCGCCGATCCTGACGCAATTTGACCCATGCACTACCGTTGCCGTTTCTTTTTGACCCTATTCATGTTGGGAACGCCGACCGGGACAGGTATCAGACTTTCTTTTAAATCTTTTTATAGAAAGAACATACGGATTTAACGGTATACCGGTTTGCTTGGCACGTTCGTTGCAATATGTTTGATGAGGTATCAATGAGCAACGAACGTATGAAACGGGAACAACGGCATCGCCTTTTTCAGTCGGTATTCCTGGTGGCGGCGCTGCTGCTTCTCACCGGGCGCGCGGCGGGGCTCCTTTTCGGCCCCGTATTTGCCGTCCTGGTCCTGGTTGTCGCGGCCCTTGCGGGAGTCACCACGCTGAAGCGGCAGCGGACCGTCCTCCCTCCGGGGAGCCGGGAGATAACGCGCCGGGAGGCGCCGGATCTTTTCGCGATCCTGGGCGCCCTGGCCGATCGTGCGGGCCTCGAACGCGCCCCGGTCCTCGTCTACGTTCCCTCCCCCGTCCCGAACGCCGCTGCAACGATACAGGGACGACAAGAATTGATCGTCGTTACCGAGGGCCTTCTCCGAAGGTTAAACCGCCGGGAACTCACAGGCGTACTTGCCCACGAGGTGAGCCACATTCGGAACGGTGATCTCCCGCTCTTCGCCGTCGTTGCGGCGCTCCAGGGGGTGGTGCGCCTCCTTGCGAACGCGACGCTGTTTGGGATGGTCCTGTTCTTTCCGCTGATTCTCCTGGGTGCCGCGTCAATTCCCTTCTCCAGCGTGATCTTCCTCATGATCGTCTCGGTCCTGGCGGGGTTGATCCAAATGGCGATCCTTCGGACCCGAGAGTTCCAGGCGGACCTCTCCGCGGCCGAACTTACCGGCGATCCGGCCGGTCTCGCGTCGGCGCTCCGGCGCCTTGATGTGCGGGCCCTTTCGCTGCTTGACTGGTTTGTCGGTACACGCCGGCGGAGCGTATCACCGGTGTTCCGAACGCACCCGGAAACGGAAGAGCGGATTGAGCGGCTTCTATCGCTTGAGTCGCCCCATTCGGGCTACGGGAACGTTACCGTGTAGTCCTTTTCAATAATAGCGTCCGCCCGTTCCCGGTGCGGCGCTATGATGGCGTGTTCAATTTCCAGGACCTTTTCGATGAAGGGTTCGATCTTTTCGCGCCCGCGCCGTTCTCTGCTCGCCAGCGTATCCAGGCGGTTTCGATTGATAAACACCCGGTAGTCGGCGGACGCCAACAGGGACGTGTAGGTTCCCTCGGCAATGACGACCTCGGTGCTTGTCACGTCCCGCTTCTCCTCTTCAACGGCGTCGCGGTCATAGTCGATGATCGGAACCGTGAGGATCGTTTCGCCGTTCTTCACGGCGCGAAGGTGCTCGTCAAGAAGGTCCAGGCGCACTTCGCCCTCTCCAACCCAGGAGATGTCCTCTCGTCGTTTTTTGTCGTTTGATTTTGGGGGAAGCACAAAGTAGTCATCCTGGTGGATGAGTACCACCACCGTTCCACGTCTTTCGAACTCCTCGGCAAGGGCGGTTCCCGTTTCCGACTTCCCGCTTCCCGACTCACCGGCCACGGTAATACAGTACGGATGCCCCGCCGATGTGACGCGTTCCAGAATACGATCAACGATCAACCCTGCGGCATTGCGATGGTGATCCTCAACCAGAATGATGTCACCTTTCACACGGCCATCCTACCCGCTGGAAATGTGAAGAACAAGGTAGTGTCTAACTGTAGATAGTAGAGTTGTTATGTTTTTGTATCAAGCGTCGGTTCGGCGGATTCTGCGGACGGTGGTGGTAGACTGCTCCTGATTACAAGCAATCCGGAAGTAGTCATGTCCACATTCGGGATTCGTACCGTGGATCCGCGCGACACCCTGGAGATAGTCTCCACATGTGGAAAACCGCTCCCCGATTTGCTGAATACGCTCCAGGCGGTACCTTCCGTAGGTGGCGGCGTACTTCTCATCGTATTGCTCGCAAAAAGTCGTCGAAGTGGCTGTTCGAAGATCGTATGGAGCTCGTTGCGACCACGCGGAACGTGCCGGCTCGTCGCCATGGTCGCGACAGAGATTGCCGTGCTCACATAAATAGAGCTTCCTGAACAACACCTAAGAATTTACAGTACATAGAGTTACATGGTATTCTTCTGTAACGGGTGCACGAAAAACGGCAGTTTTCGTGAA
>JANQHT010000078.1 GCA_028282545.1 Spirochaetales bacterium | reverse complement strand
CCGGCGCAACCTCGACTATCCGCGAGTTTTTCGAATCGCAGATGAGCGTGTTCCCGTTCGCCAGCCTGTCCGCATCCCGCGGCCAGTTGAGCTTCTCCTAATCGTCGCCGTAGCTCCACACAACCTCACCGGCGGTATTTACCTCTATAATGCGGTCGTTGTCCGAGTCGGCGATGATGACGTTGCCGCCCGGTAGCGGATCGGCGTTGTGTGGGTGGTGAACGCCCGCGCCCAACAGGACTCGAACGTACGATTTACGGCTTAGGAGACCGGGAACTCTATCGGTAGATTTCTTTTCGATCGCCAATGGCGACAACCAGCACAAGCAGCCGGTTGTCGTGTATCTCATAGATGATTCGGTAGCTTCCGACCCTGATGCGCCAGGCAGCGCGGCCACTCAGTTTCTTTGTACCTGGTGGTCGGGGATCATCAGCAAGTTTTCGGATTGCTTGGAGAAGATGAGGCCGTTGGTGTCGATCGATCTTGCCAAGCTGCCTCTGAGCTGACCTGAGGATCTCGACCGAGTACTTCACCTGCCGTCGTCCTGCTCTATCTCCTTGACGGCCTGCTCAAACGGGACAGATTCTTCGGTCTGTTCCTTTGCGGTATCGTAGAGTCGGATATCCTCCAGCTCTTCCAGTTCTTCTATGACCTTCTCCCACTCCTCCACGGGGAGCACAACGGCCTTTCGTTTGTCTTTGTCGTCAACGACGTATTCGGGATGCAAGGACACCATGGCTTCCTCCATCGAGTAGTTCCGCCCCCCTGGACGCTACCTCTCTTATATCACGTGTTCCTTGCTCTCGGTAAGCGGCGGCGCGTGGGTGGGCGCGCCGCCGCGGTCACTACATCTGAGAGCGGGTCGGGTCTCCTATGGATGGGCAGGGATAACCAAGCATTACGAATAGGGGGCGTCATGGCGGATACAGGAGAACTGAGACCGTACCACCTTGTCGGACCGGGGGAGATTCTCAAGCGGAATCTTGAAGCGCTTGGATGGAGTCAGGAGGACCTTGCCGGGGTCACCGACATGTCCACAAAAACCGTTAGTACCATCGTCAATAACAAGCAACGCATCACCGTGGAGACCGCGCAACGTCTTTCCGCCGCCTTGGGGCCGAGTTTCGACTACTGGCTCAAACTGGACAACAACTACCGTCTGCGGTTGTTGGACGGCGACGGAAACGATAATCCCACCCGTCAGAAGGCGGAAATCCGCCGCCACATGCCGGTCTTGGAGATTCAGAAAAAGGGGTGGTCGGCTCAGGACAGTTCGGTTGACGGCTACCGGCGGACATTCGCGGACGTGTGGGGGAAGCAACCGGGTGATGTGAGTGTCTACGAATCTGCAGAGCGATACTGCGCTCGAGGGTCCGTCGAAAACGAGACATACACCGCCGACTACACACTCACGTGGCTACAAATCGCGCATAATTTCGCCGCACGTTTCGAGGTGTCTACGTATGACCGCGTCAAGCTTGAGCGGCTAGCGGGTGGCTTGTTATCGTACACAACCGAAGACACCGGCGTGGCCGACGTTGTCGCCGACCTCGAGGTGTCGGGCGTGAAGTTTTTGTCCAGAGCCACCTCTCCAAAACATAACTTGACGGCGCGTGCTTCGTGGACGCCGGAAATCCGGTGATCGTTTACACCGCTCGTCACGACCGCGTGGACAACTTCTGGTTTACCTTGGCTCACGAGATCGCCCACGTTCTCCTCCACCTTTCGGCCGACGCCGAGGCGACCTGCGTTGACGATTTGGACACAAAGGAAATCGACGCCCGCGAACGGGAAGCGGACGAGTTTGCCGAAAAGACTCTCCGCGTGGACGACGTAATCGGGCTCTGCCGGCCCTACGTGAACTACTTTTCGGAGCGCAACCTGCGTCGTGTGGCCGCGGAAGTCGGAATGGAACCTTCCCTCGTCCTCGGCATCCTTCAATACCACGGCCTGATCGAATACTGGAAACTCAACAGGGTCAAACGAAAGGTCAAGGGGCTCTTTCCGGAGCGGGTTGTGGTCGGGTAGGGGACGATTTGCCGCGATCCGTGGAAGACCGGTAGACGGTCATCTTGGCAATGGTAGGATAAGTCAAACCAGCTCACGCCGGTTTTGTGAGTTCGTCCGCGATCCAAACGTATCGACCATGCTATAACTACTATGTTGGCTTCAATATCGAAACTCAGATATCCCGAAAAATGCGGAAGGACGGTTCATGGCCGAGAAAAACGGAACGAACGGCGCGAGCCTCGGATTTGAGAACAAGCTTTGGGAGATGGCCGACAAGATGCGCGGCCACATGGACCCGAGCGAGTACAAACACGTCGCGCTCGGCCTGATTTTCCTCAAGTACATCTCCGACGCCTTCCAGGAGAAGTATGACGCGCTCAAAGCGACCGCCGATACGGACTACACCGACCCGGAGGATCGCGATGAGTACGCGGCGACCAACACCTTTTGGGTGCCGCCCGAGGCGCGGTGGGAACGTATCCGCGGCGAGGCAAAGCAACCGAAGATCGGCAAGACGATCGACGACGCGATGGCGGCGATCGAGCGGGAAAACCCGTCGCTTAAAAACGTGCTCCCCAAGGAGTACTCACGCCCGGCATTGGACAAGGAACGGTTGGGCGAGCTCGTAGACGTGATTGGAAACGTGGATCTTCAGGCAAAAGAGTCGGGGGTTCAAGACCCGTTGGGGCGCGTCTACGAGTACTTCCTCGGTCGTTTTGCTGCCGCCGAAGGTAAAGGGGGCGGCGAGTTCTACACGCCGCAGAGCGTGGTGCAGCTCCTGGTGGAGATGATTGAACCGTACCACGGACGCGTCTTTGATCCGTGCTGCGGTTCCGGCGGCATGTTCGTCCAGTCGGAACGCTTTGTCGAAAAGCACGGCGGTCGCATCGGCGACGTCGCCGTCTATGGCCAGGAGTCGAACCACACCACGTGGAAGCTCGCCAAGATGAACCTGGCGATCCGGGGAATAGACGCCAACTTAGGGAACAAACACGCCGACAGCTTCCACAGCGACCTCCACAAGGACCTCAAGGCAGACTTCGTCCTGGCCAACCCGCCCTTCAACATGTCCGACTGGGGCGGTGCGCGCCTCACCGACGATGTTCGGTGGAAGTTCGGCACGCCCCCGGCGGGCAACGCCAACTACGCGTGGATCCAGCACTTCATCCACCATCTCTCACCCGCCGGAATCGCCGGCTTTGTTATGGCCAACGGCTCCATGTCGACGAGTACGAGCGGTGAGGGCGACATCAGGAAAGCGATCGTAGAAGCGGACATGGTGGACTGCATGGTGGCCCTTCCGGGGCAGCTCTTCTATACCACCCAAATCCCGGTCTGCCTCTGGTTTGTCACGCGCTCCAAGAAGGCTGACGAGAAACGCGGCTACCGCGACCGCAGCGATGAGACGCTCTTCATCGACGCCCGCCGCATGGGCACGCTGGTAGACCGCGTCCACCGCAATCTGGAGCCCGACGACATCAAGACGATCGCCGCCACCTATCACGCTTGGCGCGGAGCTGACCGCGAGTACGAAGACAAGGCGGGGTGGTGGAAGTCGGCCACCCTCGACGACATCAAAGGACACGGATACGTCCTCACCCCGGGACGCTACGTTGGGGCGGAAGAGGTCGAAGACGACGGCGTGCCCTTTGAAGAGAAGATGGCGAAGCTGACGGCGGAGCTGTACGAGCAGTTTTCGAAATCGGAGGAGTTGGAGAGCACGATTAAGAACACCTTGGGGGTGTTGGGATTTGACTAGAAAACCAACAATCGAAATGCAACCCCTCAGCAAGCTAATCGGACGGGTAGTAGATAACCGCGGCAGGACCTGCCCGACGGCTGAAAACGGGATTCCTCTCATTGCGACGAACTGCGTTCGAAATGAGGCCTTGTACCCATCATATGAGAAGATCAGGTACGTATCCGACGACACCTACCGAACCTGGTTTCGGGCGCATCCCGAACCAGGAGACATCCTCTTTGTGAATAAAGGCACTCCTGGTAGAACGTGTCTAGTGCCTGATCCTATCGATTTCTGTATCGCGCAGGACATGGTAGCGATTCGCGCCGATCCAGAGTTTGTTGATCAGAACTATCTATTCGCTGTTCTTCGATCGCCGGGAGTTCAACAAAGCATCCTCAACATGCACGTTGGGACCATGATCCCCCATTTCAAAAAAGGGGACTTCGAAAAGCTGATGGTTCCTGTTCATTCGGACAAAGACACTCAACGCGCAATCGGAAACATATACCTGACGTTATCGAAGAAGATCGAACTCAACCGTCGAATGAACCAGACTCTTGAAAAGATCGCCCAGGCGATCTTTAAGAGCTGGTTCATCGACTTTGATCCGGTCCACGCCAAAGCGGAGAGGCGCGATACGGGGCTTCCGAAGGAGATCGCCGACCTCTTTCCGGACAGGTTCAAGGATTCGGAATTGGGGGAGATTCCGAAGGGGTGGGTGGCCGGTTCACTGCAAGACATGTCATTCCTAAACGCTCACAACTGGACTGCAAAAACCTTACCGAACGAAGTCCGTTATGTAGATCTGACGAACGTAAAAAATGGATCGATCTCGGCCGCACAGCAATTTGATAGGGAATCTGCGCCGAGCCGCGCCAGAAGAATCCTTCAGACGGGCGACACGATCGTGGGTACTGTCAGACCGGGGAACAGGTCCTTTGCCTTCATCGGTTCGACCGAGGAAGCCCTGACTGGAAGTACCGGGTTCGCAGTTTTGACGCCGTCCGCAAGAAATGCGCGCGAGTTCGTCTACCTCGTGGCAACCAGAAACGAGAACATTGCGCGTTTGGAACGGTTAGCAGACGGAGCTGCGTATCCAGCTGTTCGTCCGGTTTCTATTGCCGAGACCGAATGTGTTGTTCCATCCGAGAAAGTGATGAACAGCTTTCATTCGAAGATCCGTCCGCTATTCGAAAAGGTGCACATGAACGTTAGTGAGGCGCGTCTGCTCTCTGAGATTCGTGACACCTTCCTTCCCAAGCTCATTTCTGGAGATTTTCGCATCCCGAATCTGGACGGTCTGTTGGAAGACATTCAATGAGTACAAGGTTGAAGCCGTGGGCGAGAGGTCCATTCGAGTTGATTATCCACGCGGAATCTCATTATCGGAAGGGAGATGACTACGATCGAAGGTTGGCGCTCATCAGCTACGACAACTCAATTGAGATATCCGTCACCGCTTATCTGTCCCTTAATCCGATTCAACGCAACGGCAGGGAATACGCCAGAACCGAAGTCGACAAGTGGATGCAGAATTTTCATTCGAAAATTGATTTCGTTTTCGAGGAAGTCAAAAGACGTGGCGATTCCGAACAAGTCGGCAAAGGGGAAATCTTATGGTACCACGGTCACCGCAACGAACACTACCATGGGGCCAACCGAGGCGTTCCCGAACAAAGAACACTGGACGAAATACGCGAAGCGGCCCTTTGGGTTTTTTCGATGTTGTTTGAAGTTCCGAACGTCGAAGCGGAGTTGGAGTCTGCAATTAGGGAACGCGATCACTCGACGGCAGCAGAACGCTCCGACAGTCTGGACACTTTGATTGACGAAGAGTTCGGGATAATCCGAATAGCCGGCAGACGGTATTACACAAGCGAAATACTGTATTCCATCGATCCGGATTTGTATCTCGAATTAAGCAGCGATCTTACCGTTACAGAATCCGATACCCAGATGGGCGACGAAGTTGGAGACACCCCATGACCAAAACCACCGAAGACGCCGTCGAGCAGACCGCCATCGAGTGGTTGCGTGAACTGGGCTACGAGGTCGCCCACGGTCCTGACATCGCCTATGACGGATCCGCGCCGGAGCGCGACGTGGTGGCCAACTATGGCGACGTCGTTCTCGCCGGCCGTCTGCGCGCGGCACTGGAGCGGATCAACCCGGACCTGCCGGTAGCCGCGATCGATGAGGCCCTTCGTATCGTCACGAATCCCCGGAGCCCCGCCCTGATCGAGAACAACCGCGCCTTCCATCGGATGCTTACCGACGGCGTTGGTGTCTCCTGGATGGGTGATGACGGCGAGGCACACGACACAGTGCTCCTCGTTGATCCAGCAGATCATAACCGGAACGACTGGCTCGCGGTGAACCAATTCACCGTCGTTGAGAACAAGCGCGAGCGCCGCCCCGACATCGTCCTCTTTGTAAACGGTTTGCCCCTGGTGGTGATCGAACTCAAGAATGCCGCCGATGAGAAGGCGACGATTCGTCACGCCTATAACCAGTTCCAGACGTACAAGGAACAGATTCCCCACCTCTTCACCTACAACGTGGCGCTGATCATCTCCGACGGCATGCAGGCGCGCGCCGGCACGCTCACCTCCGGTTTCGACCGTTTTATGCCCTGGCGGACCATTGACGGGACCGACCTGTACCGAGAGCCGGGAAACGACCGCCAGACCGACGGGACCGTCCAGCCGGGACTGCAGACGCTCCTCATGGGGCTCGTGGACCCGGTGCGATTCATCGACTACTGCCTCAACTTCGTCACCTTTGAGGACGACGGCGGCGAATCTGACACGCTCGTCAAGAAAGCGGCGGCGTACCACCAGTACCACGCCGTCAACAAAGCGGTGGAGTATACGCTCTCCGCCTGCGGTATCGACGCACCGCCCAACCTACGTTACGCGCGCTTTCTGGAGGCGGAACGGGGCGATCCCCATGTGGGCAAGGAGGCGTCGCCACCGTACGGATCAAAGCGCGGATTCGGTGATCGCCGTATCGGCGTCGTCTGGCACACCCAGGGATCGGGCAAGAGCCTCTCCATGCTCTTCTACGCCAGCAAGGTGATCCGGCATCCCTACATGGAAAATCCCACGATCGTCGTCATCACCGACCGCAACGACCTGGACGAGCAGCTCTTCGGAACCTTTGCGCATAACCACACGATACTCAGGCAAAAGCCGGTTCAGGCCGGAAGTCGTGGTGACCTAAAGGAACTTCTCCACGTCGCCTCCGGTGGTGTCGTCTTCACGACGATCCAGAAGTTCTTCCCCGACAGCAAAGGGACACCCTATCCGCTCCTCTCCGAGCGTCGCAACATCGTCGTGATCGCCGACGAGGCGCACCGCAGCCAGTACGATTTTATCGATGGCTTCGCGCGCCACATGCACGACGCCCTCCCAAACGCATCCTTCATCGGTTTCACCGGTACCCCCATCGAAAGCGACGACCGCAACACCGCTGCGGTATTTGGCAACTACATCGATCGCTACGACATCCTCCGCGCCGTTGAGGACGGCGCAACGGTTCCTATCTACTACGAGAGCCGTCTGGCGCGTATCGAACTCGACGAGGCGGAGAAACCGGTCATCGATCTCGAGTTCGAAGAGATCACCGAAGGCGAAGAGGAGGAGAGCCGCAAACAGCGGATGCGCACCAAGTGGGCCTCAATCGAAGCGATGGTGGGTGCAGAGAAACGCGTCGGTCTCGTGGCGGATGATCTCGTGGATCACTTCGAATCGCGACAGGAGGCGATGCGCGGTAAAGCGCTGATTGTCTGCATGAGCCGACGTATCTGCGTGGACGTGTACAACGCAATCGTGAAGCGCCGCCCGGACTGGCACGATCCCGACGATGAAAAGGGGCGCATCAAGATCATCATGTCCGGTTCCGCCTCCGACGAGATCGCCTGGCAACCCCACATACGCACCAAAACGGCGCGGGATGCCATAGCGCGCCGCTTCAAGAACGAACACGACCAGCTCGAAATCGTCATTGTGCGTGACATGTGGCTCACCGGATTCGACTGCCCCTCCATGCACACCATGTATCTGGATAAGCCGATGGGCGGCCACAACCTCATGCAGGCGATCGCACGGGTGAATCGCGTCTTCCGCGACAAACCCGGCGGACGCGTTGTGGATTACATCGGCATCGCAGACGCACTCAAGCGCGCCCTGGGGAACTACGCCGCGAACGGCGGCAAGGGAACGGCGACCATCGATCAGAACGAATCGGTCGCCCTTCTTCTGGAAAAGATCGAAGTGGTCCGCGCCATGTTCCACGGGTTCGACTACGCTGCAATACTCACGGCACCGGCCTCCGAACGGATGAACCGCATCGCGTACGCCACCGATTTTGTGTGTGGATTGGACGAGGGCAAGAAACGCTATCTTGATTCCGTCAGTGTGCTCTCCAAGGCGTTCGCCCTCGCGGTGCCGCACGAAGACGCCCTCGCCGTCCGCGACGAAGTGGCGCTCTTTCAGGAGATTCGTGCCACTATCGTGAAGAACACCGTACCCGAGTCGGAAAGATCACCGGAGGAGATGGAGACGGCCATCCGTCAGCTCGTCTCGCGTGCCGTCTCATCCACCGAGGTGGTCGACATCTTTGCCGCCGCGGGTCTGGAAAAACCGGACATCTCGATCCTCTCCGATACCTTCCTCGCCGAGGTCCGCGAACTTCCCCAGCGCAACCTCGCCCTGGAACTTCTGAAGAAGTTGCTCAACGACGAGATCAAGTCGCGGATGAAGAGCAACATCGTCCAGGCGCGCTCCTTCGCCGAGATGCTCGAAGAGGCGATCCGCAAATACCAGAATCGCGCTATCGAAACGGCGGAGGTTATCGAAGAGCTCATCAAGCTGGCCAAAGAGATGCGCGATGCGCGCACGCGCGGAGAGAATCTCGGCCTGAACGATGACGAAATCGCCTTCTACGATGCCCTCGAAATTAACGACAGCGCGGTTCAGGTACTCGGTGACAAGAAGTTGAAGCTCATCGCCCAGGAGCTCGTCAAGGCGGTCAAACGCAGCGTCTCGGTGGACTGGACTCAGCGCGAGAATGCCCGCGCCCAGATCCGCGTCATCGTCAAGCGCATCCTTCGGAAGCACGGTTATCCACCGGACAAGCAGGCATCGGCGACGGATCTCGTGCTTGAACAGGCGGCGGTGTTGTGTGAGGGGTGGAGCACGAATTAGTCGTCGAAGGCTGGTTTGTTCGGTTCTGAGGACCAAGGGAAGAAACCCCGATGGCCAAAAGGCTACTTCTTTGAACAGCGCCTTGCCGGGAGCGAATATCTGGAAGAGTGTTTTCCCAACGATAAGCTGAGCTGCGGGCTGTGGTCCGAGGCGAGGCCGAGGGATTGGCGCGGCGATTGCAGGCGTCAGCTGGCGGCGACAGGTTCAGTTCCTACTTCCTGCGATCGCCGTGACAAAGCAACTGTCTGCTCAATGCGATTGTTTGTGGCAGCGATTAGATCGCTATCCGCCTTTCAACCAATCACTCTATCCCTTTGGGATAGGTCGATCATGACTACTCCAATCTTCTCTACGTCGAGATGTTGATCAGCAATACTGCGCCAGTAGGTTTCAACAGCACTGGCGAGTTCGACCAATCCAACTCTACGACTATTGACTTCCCACTTCTTGTCCATGCCAATTTGTTGGGAGATCAACAACATCACACCAAACCGCGCATTTTCTTCCCGGAGATAGCTCCCAACCAACTGAACGCGGAGTCTTTCGCAGATACTTGGTCCGGACCATTTCTTGTCGAGGAGTTTTAGCTCAATGGGTATGGGGGAAGCGGCAGTTGCGTTTTGAATCCAGATATCCATCCGCTGGTTATTCGCAAGTTCCGGTTCTTGCGCTGTTGTGTACCGATCTTTGCTTTGCTGATTGAACCAACCAAGTATCAGGTTCCGCATCTCGCTTTCGTCTTTGGCCCTTTGCCATGTCAAGTATGGGCTGTCGTTGCCCCGCTCCAACCAGTTCTTCAAGTCTATCAAACGCCCAATGGTAATATCGAAAAGCTGCCGGTGTGTTTCAGGCTTGAGTGTTTGCGTCTGTGCGAACTCAAATACCTGTTGCGCTGTCCAAGGCTCAATGTCACTATCCTCTTCGGCTCTCTTGAAGGCTTGCTTGGCCATCCACGGACGAAACTTGGGATTCGGGTGTTCGCGGATCAGTTGCTTGAGCGCGGTGTAACTGGCTTTGCCTGGCATAGCTGACAAATGCGTAAACAGCCTGTGGCGCGCGTCTTGGGCGTCATCGCGCAATCCCGGAGAAAACACGCGTCCATCTGATCGATCGATATCTTCGTCAACACGAATGTGATGATGCATCAAGACGTACAACGCCTTTAGGTGTTCCGCCGTGCGGAAGCTTCCAAAGTACGGTCCGCCTCCTTTGAAACGTCTGGGTCCCAAAAGCGAAGTAACGAAGATTTGCGCTGCGCGAGTGGCTTTCTCTCCGTCCAGAGAAGAAATCCATCGTTCAAAACCTGGTATGCCGGTATCAGAATCGCAATCAACGCGGAGCGCGTGCCAGTCGGCAATGTCGTCCGGGTCGGTGTTCTGGCGTATGGCTATATCGGCCAACGAGGATAGCACATCCGATACGGTTCCCCCGTTTGCCAAGATCTCTATGCAATATCGGCGATTGGCCCCGATGCGAGTTGGATTCGCTTTCATCCAATCCAACAGCACCGGAGATATGGACTCGTGCAGCCACGGGGCATAGTAAGCCAGATCACTGATGATGTAGTTGATCCTTTTGTCAGAACTAGGGTGTTCAAGTTCCCACAGCAGCTCCTTGGTAACAGCTTCTTCTACCATCGATGGAAACTCCCGATAGACTCGCTCAAACCAGCCCGGGAAACCGTTTAGTTCCCAAGTGATGTACCGCAACGCGTGACGAACCTCCGATGGGTCTAGGTAGCTCGGAAAACTGGGCGATTCGGATGCCTCTATTTCAAGTCCGGCCATCGCGAAAATCAATGAATAAGGCGTGGTGTTGTCCCTATGTACCCCTTCGGATTGCAGGGTTGGCACGTAGTTTCGCCAATGAGCGATGGCAGCATCACGGTAGGCTTGAGCGACGCCTTCACCAAACTCCGGAATGAGCGCTCGCCAATTGGCGCCCTCAGAGCGATCCGTTTTCAAACCAATAGTTCGTATCTCGTTCAACAGCCAATACTGATCATTGGTCCACTCTCCTGGGTTCACATCTTTCGAATTACAGACCCGCTCCGGGTTAGCTCGAAGCTCTGCTATCCAGACGTCACGAGCTTTTTTCCGGCGCTCTTCATCCGCTTCCACTTTCCTCTTCCGTTCTGACAGCGCTGTTTCTCTTTTAGAGGATTCCTCTGACACCGGTGGGTCCAGCAACTGGTCCAACTGATGTCGCAGAATGGAATCATCGGCGACGGCATCTTGGAGATCGTCCAAAACCGCTGCGGGCTTATCAGCGTGTGCGTAAACTCGAAAAGCCGTGCTAAGAGCAACCAACCTGTCTTCTTGGATCGCGCGGGACCGCATGTATCCGTACAGCCTTGGCAACGATTCGATATCAAAGTTCCAGTAATGACCAAGCCAAGAGATGAGCCAATCATTCGTCAACGGCTCACTGGATTTCGAAGTTTTGTTGTTCCTCATCTGTTCAATGCTGGTCCAGTAAAGAGCGTCGTTGAGTTCCGGCCAACGGGGAACTAGAGCATTCAGATTGGTTTTGTAATCGTTGAGATCCGCCTTCCCCCAATAACGTAAAGTTGGGGCCATCAGCATTATCGACAAGGCCGGCGCGTCCAACGCTGTCGCGCTTTGTGCTTCAACAAGCCGTTCAACCGCGTGGATAGCAGGACTGATCAGCCACGCGTACTCTTCTGAAACGTGGCATTCTACTCGCTCGACAAAGGGTTGCCTTGAGAGAAAGCCATGGAGTCCCTCAATAAACTGAGTCACGACCGTTTGACCATCGACGATAGGTATGCGTTCCACGAAGGCATGTAGCGACTGGTGCAGACCGATGGTCTCATATCGTTGTTCGTTGAGTTGAACTTTGCCAAGTGACACAATGAGTTGGGCGACGTTGTCGTCACTTGGAGTTGCCTCGCGAACCAGCTCGGTCACGAGTTCGCACGGAATCTGTTCATTCTGAGAGTTCAGCAGTTCCCACAACTGCCGTTTTTGCTCGACGGATCCACAACTCAGCACCGCGCGGGCAGACGCTGTTCGGGCATGGATGGAGTGGGATTCTGCAGCAGCAATCACAACAAACGGAGCAACACAACTGGCCATTCGGCCTTGCCAAACGAGTCTACCGAGAAAAAAGACAGCGTCATCACTATCGCCGTACTCTGTTAACAACTCAATCACGTCGTTGGAAAGTTCGGGATCCGCGATTCTGGCGATTTCGCTATTGTCCGCCACTAAGTGATCGTCGCCGTTTGAGACAATCCTACGGGCGATATCCCGAAGAATCCTCCGTCTTCGCAAGAGCGGCAACTGGCTCGGGTCACCGCCTGCAATGGCGATTTCGGGTTGCAGTCCCAAGGTCTTCCGGCATATGTCCTGATCCATGAGTATCAACCATGGCAGGATCGGTCGAAGGCGGGGAGTGACTACCGTTTCTCCATACTGTTCGCGGAAGATGAGTGTTTCGACTTGAAAACGGTTGTTCCCTACTCGTAGCAATTCGTCAAACCATTCTGCAGCGAGGAGTTCACGAACATCACGGTGCCGAAACCGAACCGCTCCGTAGACAATGTCGTCAAACAGCGCGCGCTCCAATAAGACACGGACGTCACGAGGATCCCAATCAGCAAGCACGACTTCTGCTTCAACTCCCGGCTTGATTGCTTCGGCGTCCGGTACGTTTAGGCCTGCCCCGCCAGTCAGAACAACGGCCGCTGCCAAACGACGAGCCCCGTCTTTTGCACGATCGAGGTTGAGTGGCTGCCGCTGCGCCCGATCAACACTGTGGTCGTCACGTAGACGCATGTCGATGTTGTGACGTAGCAATTCCAACCGGCTTTCGAATGCTCCGTGCACAGCCCACGCGGACAAGATACCTTCAAGATCAAATGGGCGCTCTGCAAGATTCCAAATATTCGCTCGTTCAACTTCCTGCAACAATCGATCTACGTTTTCCGCTGCTCGACTCAAACAGAATTGCCGGATTCGGTCTTGGTCCAAAGGGCGCATGGCGTAAACCTTGAGAGCGCTCTGACGATTGGATTGTTGGACTGATTCATCGCTTCCTGCATCCCGTGGCGCCGGGTGGAACAAGACGGCATTCAGAAGTTGTCGATCGTCTCTCGGACGCCACGCGTAAGGACGACTGGACAGACAGATGTGCGCCCTGTGCGCCCCCCTACTAATTCCTTTGGCAAAGCGGCGTATCGCTTTTTCAAATGCTCTCGGACTCTCGATGCGTGCCTCATCAACGGAATCGAGAAAAAACCAAGCTGTCTCGGTCGACTGCAACCAAGCGCGAAATTGAGATCGCGTACCGACCTCAAATGCCTCATCGAAGTTTGCCTCAATGTCTTCGATGCGAATGAAAAAAGACGGTTTGCCCTGATCCGCCAGCAAAGACGCCCGATACCGCATCTCTTCCGTCTTTCCGGCACCCGCCTCAGCAAGGATGACACAACGGAACTCCCGGTCCAAGTCGATCCAAGTCTTGAACTCAGCGAATCCCCAATACAGATCGATTTCGTCTTTGTCGGCCGATTCTTGACTTTCTGGTATGATCCAAAACTGCCGATCTAATGGAACATGGTTGTCCATTTCACCATTCTATGCTTTCGGCATCGCATTTGACGATGGTTTGAAAATCCGACGACAAAACGAATCGAAACAACGGCGGCCACGCCTGGCGTGTTTGGCGACCGTATCTTACACATAACATGTTCCGCCTGGGGCGCAGTCCAACAACCTTTACATCCTCCTCTTGAGCCGCAAACTCTGGCGGCGCGCCGTTGAGGGTTGCGGCGGAACAGTCTTCAAGTTCATCGGCGATGCCGCGCTGGGATATTTCCCGCCGGACTGCACCGATGACGGTGTGCGCGTCCGACGGCGGCTATTGCCAGAGTCGTTGTGCGCCCAAGGCGCTCAACGACTCGTCGTCACTCGCAATCGGAACGTTTTCACAGATGCTCTGTGCCGCGAGCATCCTGTCAAAGGGATCACGGTGTTCACCGGGAAGTGTTCCGGCGCGGAGCGCGTGCGTTGTCGTTACCGGCAATTCGACGAATCCGTCTTCCTTGATGCGGCTAGGCCACTCTTTGACGATTCGCCCGCCGGGTGGATACTTGCCGATGCGCCATTTTGCCGCCACCTCCCATGCAGATGCGGCGCTCACCGCCACTACCGTCATCGGGTCCCTTAGCCGAGCCAAGATCATCGGGGAGAGCTTTTTGTGTTGCGCCCACCACCAGAGGAGCGTGTGCGTGTCCAGCAGGATGTCTACGTGTGCCACCGTTCCAACTCGTCTTTTGGCAACGGCGCAAAGAACGAATCGGGTACCTCTTCCGCGTAGCGACCAGGTTCACGTTCCGGCGGTTGGGCGAGGGGAACGAGACGTGCCCAGGGCTTTCCCGATTTTGCCACGATGATCTCCTCGCCGGCGTGGGCACGGTCAACCAATTTGGAAAAGTGCGTCTTGGCTTCATGGACGTTGACCATACCCATGGCTACCAATTTAGTCTAATAAAAAGACTAAGTCAATCAAAAATGCATCGCCGCACCACCGCAAAATGGAGGAACAGAGATATCATCACCCTACTCTCCGATATGGCATACGCGTTTATATGTGAAAAACCACGACGATCGATACACGCGTGTTTTTGAATTGATATTTAGATTTGTGATCCAAATATAGGTAGTTTCGGCCGATTTTTTTTCTAATCGGAATCAATCCCACTTTGATTGTCTCCCGTCGTTTGC
Organism: Spirochaetales bacterium; assembly: GCA_028282545.1. Taxonomy (GTDB): domain Bacteria; phylum Spirochaetota; class Spirochaetia; order DSM-27196; family Alkalispirochaetaceae; genus JANQHT01. The sequence goes on along the minus strand of JANQHT010000078.1, from coordinate 88,049 downwards.
GTGCGCTCAATTGGTATGGCTCCATATATCTTTATTATATTTGTATTTATAGTTCTTTTGTCGGTGATGAAATACTCGCTTCCGGGGTAATTTCCCGCCACATCCCACAGGTAAACAGTGAATCTAAATATAGAAAAACACTTGACAGGTGGAAATTTGCAAGGGATAATCTCTTTCATCAGCTGATACAAGAGGATATTGGGGAACCGTCGGACGTTGAGAAGACGGAGCCCGAATGGGAACCACGAAAAAAGGAAACTGAGGAAAGGAGAGAACGATGAAGAGAGCTCTTGGAGCCATTGGCATCGCATTGATCCTGCTGGCCCTCCCGGCCACGGTCTTCGCACGGGGGCAGAGCCCGAAAGAAGAATCTGTCAAGATCGCGTTTTTCGTTTCAGACCTGAGCAACGTCTTCCACCAGGCGCAGTACACCGAGGCCAAGGAGTACGCAATGGAGAGGTACGGGGCCGAGGTCTTTGCCTTCGATGGACAGTCCGACAGCAACGTCATGACGCAGAACATCGACCAGCTACTGCCGCAGGGTATGGACATGGCTACGTTGCACATCTGGGACCAGGAAGCGGCGCGCCCGGGCGTCAACGATGCGGTCGAGAACGGTGTCGTCATGGCGACCTTTTTCAGCCCGATCGGCGGCACCGGTATCCCCGTTGTTCGCAGCGACGAGGCGAGTATCTCGTACGACATGGGCGCTGAAATGGCTGAACAGTGGAAAGCGGCGAACCCCGACAAACCCATCGTCATGGTACAACTGGGCTGGCCCAACCACACCGAAGTCGGATCCGGCCGAACCGATCCGTTCGTGGAGGGTGTGCTCTCCGTCGATCCGAGCGCTACGAACCTGGGGTGTCTCGACGCGAGCCGCGGACCAGATGCGACCAAGCAGATCGTGGCGGACCTCGTGGTACAACGCCCCGACGTCAACCTCATCTATTCCGAGGCATCGAACCTCACGGTCGGTACCATGGCCGCCCTTCGCCAGGCGGGTCGCGGCGTAATGGAAAACGGCGTTCCCGTTACCGAGATCGTCGCGAGTGTCGACTTCGACGAAGTCGAGATGAAGGAGATCTACGACCCGAACAGCTCGCTGAAACTTTCCATGGGGCTCCCGCCCAAGGAAACGGCGCGGGCGCGCATTGACAATCTCTTTGCAATCGCCAACGGCGAGATCGACCAAGTCGCAGACCCGGAGAGCCTGACCTTTGCGGCTGCGTACAAAATCTCGTACTGGAGCATGGAGCGCGACGACGCGGCTGAATGGTTAAACGACCAATTTGGCACCAACATCCAGTAGATACAGGTGTGGAATCGGGGGAGGGTTCGCTTCCCCCGGTCCCGACACGAACAACCACAAGGGGTTGAACGATGGGCGACAACGTCCTTGAGATCCGAAACTTGATCAAGACCTTCCCCGGCGTCACGGCTGTCAACGACGTGAGTTTCGACATCCGCCGGAACACGGTCCACTGCCTGGTAGGAGAAAACGGCGCGGGCAAATCCACGCTGATCAAGATCCTCACCGGAGCCGAACAACGGTCGTACGGTACGATCCGCCTGAACGGCGACGACTACGTCGCCCACAACCCCAAGGATGCCCGGGACAAGGGCATCAGCACTCTGTTTCAGGAATTAAACGTTGTCGACCAGCTCACCGTTGCGGAAAACCTCACGCTGGGCATGGAGGTAACCACGTTTGGATTTCTCAGAAACGTCGGCACGGAGAAGATGATCGATGTCTTGAAGAACCTCGAACCGTCGATCGATCCGCGCCGGAAGGTATCCACGCTGAGCGTGGCCAAGAAACAGATCGTTGAGATCGCAAAAGCGGTCGCCTCGGAATCTGAAATCATCATCATGGACGAACCAACCGCCGCGATATCGGAAGGCGAGATTCAGCGTCTCTTCAAAATCATCCGAGGCCTTCGCGACAAGAGCGTGACGGTCATCTATATCTCCCACCGACTGGACGAGATATTCGAACTTGGCGACGCCGTCACGGTGATGCGCGACGGTCGTCACATCGACACCAGGCCGGTATCCGACATTAGGGATAGATCGGAATTGATCCGTATGATGATCGGCAAGACGGTCTTCGAGAAATACGAGCCGAAAGAAAACCCATCGACGGAGACGATCCTGAAGGTGGAGGATGTCTCCAACGACAAGCTGTGCAACGTCTCGTTCGAGCTGCGCAAGGGCGAGATCATCGGCTTCTACGGGCTCGTGGGAGCCGGCAAGACCGAACTCGCCCGCGCTATTTACGGCGTAGACCGGTACGACGGTTCGATCACCTTCAAAGAAAAAACGCTCGAGTCCTCCCCGCACAAAGCGATCGAGGCGGGGATCGCGCTCGTTCCGGAGGAACGGCGCTCGGAGGGGCTCTTCACGATTCTGACGATCCGCGGAAACACGTGCGTCATGAATATGGACAAGATCTCTCGAAGCGGATTTGTCAACAACCAGTCGGAGAAACGCGTCACCGCGGAGTACATCCGGCAGCTCAATATCGCGACCCACACGATGGAAAAGGAGACGGCAAAGCTTTCGGGAGGCAACCAGCAGAAAATCGTGTTCTCGAAGTGTCTCTTCGCCGACGCGGACCTCCTCCTCCTGGATGAACCGACGCGCGGGATCGACGTGGGCGCGAAGAGCGAGATCTACCAGATCATTCGAGACCTCGCGCACGACGGAAAGTCGATCATCATTTTCTCGTCCGAACTCCACGAGATCGTCAACATCTGCGACACGATCTACCTGCTCTACGAGGGCGTCCTGAAAGAGCGGATAGAGAACGGCACGGTCATCGACAGCGAGAAGATCCTACACACGGTGACCGGCGGGGAGTAGGGATGGACGACATGGCTATTGCGGTGAAGCCCAAGAACACCTTTCTGCGCGGGATCAGCAACGAATCGTTTATCAGCCTTTTTATGATCACCGTCCTGATCGTGCTCTACGGCGTGGCGGGTGCAATCGTTCCAAACTTTTTCCTCCCCCGCAACGTGCTGAACCTGGTGATGAACTACTGGTTCACGATCATCCTGGGTATCGGCGTGACCTTTATCATGGTCACGGGAAATTTCGATCTGTCGGTAGGCGGCAATATCGCGATGACGGGCGTGCTATCGGTCTATTTCTGCCAGGCCGCCGGGGTTTCGCAAAACGCACTTGCCAACGGATTGGGACTCCCCTACGGCGTCGCCCTAGCGCTCGCGATGGTCTGCGCGCTGGCTATTGGAGGGATCAACGCGTTTTTCGTCACCAAACTGAAGGTGCCGTCGATCATCGTCACGCTCGGGACCATGATGATCGCGCGCGGCGTCGCACAGGTCGTCACGCAGGGAGCGCAACGCAACACGAGCCTCCCCGACATTTTCGGCGTCGTTGGGAACGCCTCCGTCGGAAACACCCCGATCAAGATTTCCGTCGTGATCATGGCGGTTCTGGTCGTCGTCGCGTTTGTGGTCGAACGGAAGACCGTTTTCGGCCGGCGGACCTATCTGATCGGCGCGAACAGGGAAGCGGCCCGCCTCTCCGGCGTCAAGGTGAACCGTCACCTGGCCTACCTCTACCTGACGAGCGCTTTTCTCGCAGGCGTCACCGGCATTCTGCTCGCGTCGGAGTTCAAGGCGGGCGTCTCGGGCCGCGCCACCGGCTACGAATTTGACGCGCTGGTCATCGTCCTCTTGGGCGGAACGAGCATAAACGGCGGCTTCGGATCGGTCCTTGGGACAGTGGTCGGCGCGTTGGTGCTGGGCGTCGTGACCTCCGCAGCCACGGGACTCTTGTTGTCGCCGGACTGGCAGTTCCTCCTGAAAGGCATCGTCACCTTCCTGGCGATCCTCGCCCAGCGATACGCACTCGACAGGAGGAAAAGCTGATGAAGGCCCGGAACGCGGTGGGTACCGTCGCGGTGAACGCTGAACCCGGTTACCTCGATCCGTACCGGAACCGCTGGATCGCGATCGTCAAAGCGAGCTACATCTACATCGTTTTTCTCCTCATCGTGCTGGTTTTCAGCGTGGTGAAACTCGACCAGGTGCGTTTTTTCGGGCGCGGACACTTCTTGAGCCCCGTGAGTATCGTGAACCTACTCAGGAGTTCCGTCCCGATCATCACGCTGGCCGGATCGTTCACGCTCCTGATGATCTCGGAACACATCGATCTGTCGGTTGGGAGCGCAATGAGCCTGAGCGCGGTGATCTACGCGCTCCTCGTCCGAAGCGGCGTTTCGTTCCTCCCGGCGTTCCTTATCACGATGGTCCTGGGCGTTCTCTGCGGCTACGTCAACGGTGCGCTCGTGATGAAGCTCCGGATCACGCCGGTTATCGCGACGCTCGTCACGTTAAACGTCTTCAAGGGGATTGCGCTCCTGATCGTTCCCAATCGCATCTCCGCCATCAAGAGCACCGATACGATCAAAATGCCGTTGTGGATCAACGACTATGCGCGCAAAGCCGTCTTCCTGAGGTTGCCCGCCGCCTTCTACGTGGCGATCGCCGTCGTCGTCGTTCTGGTGATCGTCCAGCGCAAGACGATCCTGGGTAAGTACACCGCGGCGATGGGCGGGAATCGGACCGCGGCGGAGCTTTCGGGAATCAACACGGTACGTATCGGGTGGATCCTCTACATCATCGTAGGCGTGAGTGCCGCCATGGCGGGCATTGCCCGGGCGAGTTATATGTCGCTGGGTGATCCGCTCTCCGGTGACGGAATGGAGCTGGACTGCATCATCGCGGTCCTTCTGGGCGGCACCAATTTCTACGGTGGGGAAGGGTCCGTCGAAAAGTCGGTCATCGGGGCGCTCATCATCGTGTGCGTGACCGTCGGTCTGATGACCGTGGTCCCTCCGTTCTGGCAGATGGTGGCACGAGGAAGCGTCCTGATATTTGCGGTGACGCTGAACTACCTGCTCGCAAAGGACTGAGCCTATGGACGAAGCGTGACGACGGAGAGACAGGAGTATTTGTCCGAATATAGGACATTTTGAACGCCGCGCAAGGCGGAACAGATCAACGTAAGGAGAAGCAGATGATACAAAATTTCGACTACCACGTACCCGTCAAGCTCGTCTTTGGCGAGGGAAGTATCAACCGGGCCGGTGAAATGGCCGTGCAGTACGGCACCAGGGCGCTCATCGTCACTACCGGTGACTACTTTGTCGAGACCGGCCTCGTACGGCGTCTACAGGAGATACTGAAGAACGCCGGGATCGATTCGTTGCACTATTCCGATGTCGACCCCAACCCGCTCAACACGCAGATCGACGCCGGCGCAGCGCTGGCGAAGAAGGAGGGCGTGGACCTCTTCATCGGCCTGGGCGGCGGAAGCGCAATAGACGCTGCCAAGGGCATGGCAATCGTCCGCGGCCACGAACGCCCGATCTGGGATTTCTGTATCGGCGACGATGTGGCTGAGATCACCGACAAGACCTTTCCCATCATCGCGATCACCACGACCTCGGGCACGGGGAGCGAGGCGACGCAATGGTCCGTGATCACCAATGTAGAAACCAAAGAGAAGCCGGGCATCGGGTGCGAGTACACCTTTGCGAAGGTGGCGATCGTTGACCCGGAACTGATGGAAACGATGCCCCGTGAGATTACCGCCTCCACCGGTTTCGATACGCTGGCTCACGCGATCGAAGCGTACACCAGCACGGTAGCCACGCCGGTGACCGACGCGATGTGCGAACAGTCGATCCGGCTGGTTGGGCGTTTTCTGCGCCGCGCCGTCAACGACGGCTCCGACCGTGAAGCGCGCAACGGAATGGCCTACGCCAACACGATGTCGGGCTTTGCCATTGCGGTGGGTGTGGTAACGACCTGCCATGGTTTGGGCCACGCCGTGGGCGGCGTGTGCGGCACGGTTCACGGCGAGACGCTCGCCGCGATGACCCCGCAGGCGATGCGCTACTCGATGCGGGCGCTGCCGGACAAGTTCAGGAATATCGGCATGTTCCTGCGTAACGAATACGCGAACGAGGGACCGGACCGGCTCGAAGACAGCGTTCGTGAAGTGGAGCGCCTCATCGCGGATATCGGTCTGGACAACGGTCTTGCGTCGCAGGGTGTGAAAGAGGGCGACCTCGACCTGATCGCAGACAATACCATGCGTTACATGGCGTTCAACCTCGACATTGACATGATGAACCCCACCAAGGAGGACCTATTGGGAATCCTCCGGGCGTCGATGTAAAGGCGGGCGAGATGGCGGAACGCGTGCGCGAGTACGGCGCCGAGGAGGTGCGCCACCTGGTGACGGCGCAAAACCAGATCGGGGAGTCACCCATCTGGGTGCCCGAGGAAGAGCGTCTCTACTGGACCGACACCGAGGGCTCCACCGTCTTTTCGTTCGCGCCCCGGAGCGGCGAGACAAGACGGTTCAAACTGACTATGCCCGTGACCGCACTCGTCCGTCGCCGCGGCGGCGGATGGGTGATCGTCACCAAGAAGGGTCTGGCGTTCTGGGATGCGTACGCAAACGCCTGTGAGTTCATCGTTGACCCCGTCGCCGACAACGGAAGCCTGGCGTTCAACGACGGTACGGCCGACCCCGCCGGGCGCCTCATCGCCGGTACGATGAACTTCAACGAGCTCACCGCGCCGGATGGTTGCCTCTTCGCGTTGGACACCGACCTGACGCTGCGGCAACTCGACGACAACCTGTGCGTGGCGAACGGAATCGGGTTCAGTCCCGACGGGCGCACGATGTACGTCTCGGAGCAGTGGAACAGCTTGATCCTCGCCTACGACTACGATCCCGCCACCGGCGACGCGACGCACCGCCGTGTATTTGCGGAGGTGGACCCGGATCAGGGCTACCCGGACGGCGTTGTCGTGGACGGTGACGGATATATCTGGAACGGTCGCTGGGGCGGCGCACGTATCGTACGGTACACGCCCGAGGGCGAGGTGGATCGCGTCTACCACCTTCCGGTTGAGGTCGGGACGTGCGTGGGATTTGGTGGACGAAACCTCAGGGACCTCTACGTCGCAACCGCATGGTTTGGTATGACCGCCGCCCAGCGCCGCAGGAGCGCGTACTCGGGCGACCTCTTCGTCATCTCGACGGACGTAACCGGATTGCCGGAGCGTCGTTTCGCGGGATAGCAGGAAAAGGGAGGACGAAATGACCGGCCCGGAGATAAACGACGTCACCTTCGACTTCACCGGCAAGACCGCCTTGGTAACGGGAGCAACAAAGGGCATCGGTCGCGACATAGCACTCGCGTTCGCACGAACCGGCGCGAACGTGTGCGTCACCGGCCGAAACAGCGCTGAGCTGGACAGCCTGCGAAACGAAATCGAGGCGATGGGCGTCGAATGCTACGCCTACTGCGCGGACCTCTCGGATCGCAAGGAGTGCGCACAGATGGCGCAGAGCTTTGTCGCCTCCAACGGCGGGATCGACATCCTGGTCAACAACGCCGGTATCAGCTTTCCGGAAACGATCTCCAACCTCGATATCGTTCACTGGGACACGACGCTCAACGTCAATGTGCGCGCCGCCGCGATCATCTCGAAGATCGTCGCGCCGTCCATGGTGAGCCGTGGCGGCGGATGCATCGTCAACATCTCGAGCAACGCCGGCACGGCCGGGATCGAAGAACACGCTGCCTACTGCGCGAGTAAGTTTGGATTACACGGACTTTCGAAGGTCATGGCGCTCGAGTTCGGACCGCAGAATATCCGCGTCAACACGGTGGCGCCAACGGTGGTACTCACGCCGATGGGCACGCAGGTGTGGGGCGACCCCAAAAAGGCCGATCCCGTCAAACGGCAGATACCGCTCGGTCGCTTTGCGTATCCGGTGGAGGTCACCTACCCCGTTCTCTTTCTCGCGTCGGACGCCGCCGCGATGATCCACGGCGCCGTGTTGCTGATCGATGGAGGCACCGATGCCCGTCTTTACTGATGAGCCCGGACCTCGCGTCGCGAACATTACGGGGCAAACGGCGCTGGTGACGGGTGCCGCCGGCGTTCTGGGAGTTGCTACGACGAGGGCTCTGCTCGACGCCGGGCTCAAGGTTGTCATGGCGGACGTCAGCGAAGAGCGGCTTCGCTCGCTCGCCTCCGATCTCGGTGACCGGGCGTGCCCCCTCACCGTCGACCTCGGCGACCCGGCCGACATCGAGCGCGCCTACGCCGCCATTCCCGATTCGTTTTTGCCGATCGACATCCTCGTGAACAACGCCGGCATCCTGAGCCTCAACAAGTCTGAGGCGACGAGCGTAGAGGAGTGGCAACGGTCGATCGCGGTGAATCTCAACGGCGTCTTCTTCCTCTCCCGCCTCGTGATACCGGCAATGAAGGAGCGCGGATGGGGCCGAATCGTGAACACCTCGTCGCTCGCAGCAAAGACGGGCGGTATCACGGCGGGGACCGCCTATTCGACCTCGAAGGGCGCAGTGAGCGCGCTGACGTTCAGTCTCGCCGCGGAACTGGCGCCGTACGGCGTGACCGTGAACGGGATCGCTCCCGCGTACGTTCGCACGCCCATGGTTACCGAACAGCTCACCGAAACGCAGCAACAGGCGCTGCTTGAGAAAATACCCGTGCATCGATTTTGCGAACCGGAGGAGTTTGCGCACGTTATCCGTTTTCTTATCGACGATCTCGCGGGTTTTATTACCGGCGAGATCATCGACCAGAACGGCGGACTCCATTTCGATTAGAACGCTGAACCAAAAACGAGGAGGAACCAGATCATGAAAGAGTATCCACTTTTTATCAACAACGAGTTTGTCCCGGCATCGGGAGGAGAGACGTTTACGACAACGAGCCCGGCAACGGGTGACGAACTGGCCGCGATACACTCGGCGAGCCGGGGCGATGTCGAAACGGCGTGCCGCGCCGCGCGCACCGCCTTTCAGAGCGGCGTATGGTCACGAATGGACAACAACGACCGCGCCGACATCCTGTTGAAGGCTGCGGATATCGTGGAGGCGCGGATCGACGAGTTTGCCCGCGCCGAGGCGCTGGATACGGGGAAAACGATCACCGAAACGCGGTACGACGATATCCCCCTTTCGATTCGCGCGTTTCGTTACTTCGCAAACCTCGCGCGAGAGATCAACGGTGCGTACCTCCACATTCCTCACGAACCGCACATGCACGACTACCTCGTGTACGATCCGTACGGGGTTGTGGCCGTCATCGCGCCGTACAACTTCCCACTGCACCTTCTCACGCGCAGTCTCGCCCCGGCGCTTGCCGCCGGGAACACCTCCGTCTGCAAAGCGTCATCGATGACTCCACTTACAACGGCGCTGCTCGGCGAGGTCATCGCCGAGGCGGGGTTTCCTCCCGGCGTCGTGAACATCGTCGCCGGCCCCGGCCGCACCGTCGGCGAGTGGCTGGCGTCCGACCCGCGCGTCGACGTCGTCGCTTTCACCGGGTCGGAGAGTGTCGGGCGCCGCCTCCTCGAACTCTCCGCGGCGTCGCCGATCATCAAGAAACACGTGCTCGAGCTGGGCGGCAAGGGTCCGGTCATCGTGGAAGGCGATTGCCGCTTCGAGCCGACGGTCACGCGCGTCGCCGACGGGCTCCTCCAGAACCTGGGTCAGGTCTGTTGCGCGCAAACGAGGCTGATCCTGCACAATTCAATCGCCGACCGGTTTCTTCCGGCGCTCGCTACAGAAGTGGGAGTACGGACGTTCGGCGATATCCTCGATCCGAGCACGCAACTGGGGGCTATGATCAGCGAAAGCGCATTGCAATCTGTGGATGCAGCGGTCAAGACGGCGGTCGAATCGGGTGCGACGCTTCTGTGCGGCGGCGAACGGTACTCAGAACCACCCTGCGACCGCGGCTCGTTCTACCGGCCGACCGTTCTCACCAACGTCGCCACCGAAATGGCGTGTTATCGCGAAGAGATATTCGGTCCGGTGCTCGTCGTCGTTGAATACGACACGATAGACGAAGCGATCGACCTCGCCAACGACTCACCGTTCGGGCTGGGAGCCGGAATTTTCACCGAGAACCACAAGACGGCGCACTACGCATCGCACCGCCTTGACGCGGGAAGCATCTTCGTGAACGTGGCAAATACGTCACGCATGAACGCCCCCTTCGGCGGAAACCGGAACAGCGGGTTTGGCCGTGAGTACGGCTCCGCAGGCCTCCACGAGTATTTGCGCTCCAAGAATACGTTCTGGGATATGAACTTCGGTCTCGATGACAAGGAGCGGAGTCGCTACCGGGCGTAGTCCAGGGGACGCGCGCCGCGTTTAATACACCTTGTCCTTGAAGAAATCGCCCAGGTACCCGATGTCGATCGAGACGTTGTAGGCGCACTCGAGGACGCGGTGTTCGATCTCTGCTCGCTTCTTGTCGGTCAGCGTGCTCATCAGACACGTCGTACCGAGGCCGGCAACCGGTTTTTCCTCGAAATCGAACACTGGTGCGCCGATGCAATAGATGCCGGAGGTGTACTCCTCGTCGTCGTAGGCGAGGCCCGTGTCGCGCACGCTCTGCAGATGGTCTATGAGCTTGTTGCGATCGATGATCGTATTGGGTGTGAGACCTATCATGCGTTGCGGCAGAATCGAATTAATCTCCTCGACGTCGAGGAACGCGAGTACCGCTTTTCCGTACGCATTCGCGTGGTAATAGACGAGACTGCCCGGGACGACACGCAGGTAGTACTCCTTCTCAGGATTAAACGTGTCCATGACGAGCATTCGTTCGCCCTGCGGCACCTGGAGCTGGCACGTCTCTTCCGTTTCGCGACAGAGCGCCTGCATGTGCGAATGGGCGCGTTGGCGCAGCTCGAAACGCGTATAGAGACTCATCCCGAGCGTAAATATCCGATTGCTGAGCTGATACCCGCCGGAAACGGGGTCCTGGTTTGTATAGTTTCGTTCGGTCAGGCGTTTGAGGATGCGAAAAACCGAATTGGTAGGTATGTCCAGTTCGCGGGCGATCTCCGTCGCGCCGAACGGGCGGTGGTGTTCGGCCATGAATTCGAGGATGTCCAACGCCCGGTCAACCGCCGGCGCGGCGTAGTTTCTTCCGTTTTCCTTTGCCATCTTCCCATCGTCCGTTCTTTTTTATGAAAAACACAAGCCTTCCGGGACGCTCACCTACCCGCCGCCCACCTTTATGTAGAGCAGAGTATCCGCCGCGAGAGAACGTGGTCAAGCTGACGCGGGCCGGGGTGCATCCGTCGCCAACCGGCGCGCGCGGTTGCCCCTCTTACTTCACAAACAACTTCTGTGGATACTCGATGAACTTCTCACACCCCTTTTCCGTGACGAGAAACGGTTCGCTGCATTCAAAGCCGTACGTGTCCAGCCAGATCCCCGGCATAAAGTGGATCGTCATGCCCGGTTCCAAGACCGTCTTGTCCGTGGGGCGCAGGCTCACCGTGTGCTCGCCCCAGTCCGGGACGTAGCTGAGCCCGTAGGAGTACCCCACACGGGAAGGCTTCTCCACACCGGTGCCCTTTAGGTGTTCGCGCCACTTCGCCTCCACTTCTTCGGCGGTCACGCCGGGTCTGATGAAATCGAGCGTACCGTTGAGTCCATTCACCACGACGTCGGCAACCTTTTTCAGATCGTCCGGGGCGTCGCCCAAATACACGGTGCGGGAGAGAGGTGCGTGGTAGCGATAGCGTGAACCGGCCAGTTCCAGGAGCACCACGTCGCCTTTCTGATACTTCCGGTCGGGGTCGAACGTAAGGTGCGCCGTAGAGGTTCGTTCGGCGCTGGGCATGATCGGGAAAATCGCCGGAGGATCGCCGCCGAACTCGTCCGTCCCCGCGATCTGCGCGGCAACCACCGCGGCGGTCACGTCCTTCTCCCAGGCTCCCACCGCGATGCCGTCGATGGCGACGTCCATGACCCTCTTGCAGATCTGTGCCGCCTGGCGCATGTAGAGGATCTCCGGAGCCGACTTCACCGTCTTGACCCAGTTTACCAAGTTGTGCCCGTCAACGATCTCCGCCTCCGGCAGCTCCGATTCCAGCGTAAGCAGCATCTGCGCCGAGAACCAGTAGTTGTCCATCTCTACTCCGAGCGATCGTTCGCTCACGCCGAGTTCCCGGAGCAACTGCGCCACGTAGACCATCGTATGTGTGTAGCGCGACTGCACGTACTCGTCGGGGTATCCGAAGATGCTGTCGTCGTTGAGCCAGGACGTAATGCGTGCGCCGTTTGCGTCCTGCCGGCGACCGAACCAGACCGGCTCGTCACGATCGCCTATGACGATCACGCCCTGGTGAACGTAGAAACTCCACCCGTCGTACCCGGTGAGGTAGTTCATGTTCGCGGGATCCACCACGAGCATCACTTCTATGCCGACGTGGTCCATGCGCTCTTTTGTCAGGCGCACGCGGCGTTCGTACTCAGAGATCTCGAAGACGTTTTTCTTGGGGAGTGAAGCCATGTCTCATTGTGGGGCGAAAGTACCGATCCCGCAATGGCGCGTTTTGCAACCGGGCGTTGTCGTGCCGAGCCGACCAATCTCACCCCGTGCGCAACGCGCCGTCGGGGTGTCAGTCGCTGTCCCCGAAGTTCACCGTGAAGATCTCTCGCATGCGGTTCATGGTGGCGCTCTCGTTGCCGCTCTCGACCCGGACGAGGATCGCGTCACCGCACGCGGCGCCCATCGCAAGAACGTCCATGATCTGTGACGCGTCTATCGTTTCGTTTTGGTGGGTGAAGAAAACGGAAGATCCCGACTCGACCGCCGTTTTGACGATCAACGCCGACGGGCGGGCGTGGACACCTTTGGGGTTGGTTACGACGAGTTCCTCTTCGATCACGCCGGAACCATCGCGAAGTGGTGGTCGCACTCGAGCAGCGCCAAGCCGTGGTGGCGCGCCACCGCAACCACGAGTAGATCCGTTGCCGGCACCGTCACGCCCATCTCTCGACAGTGCCGCGCCAGCGTGTTTGCCGTCTCCCACACCTCCGGGACGGTCGGAACCGTGTCGAGTGTCGTTACGAGTCGCTCGATCTTTGAGCGTTCCCTTGCACCGCGTGCTCCGTGCCAGAGTTCCAGGACGACGATATCGCAGAGTGCCGCGGTTCCTGCCTCCAGCAGGTGGGCCACCGCACGACGCACACCGGGGTCACCGTCGGACCTCAGTGCTTCGATCCAGGCGGATGTATCGATCAACGTCACCCTTCGCCTCGTTCTCCGGCGAGCGTCTCCCTATCGGCGAAATCTTCGAACGTGCCGAGAATCTCCGTGAGCGCCGCCGAACGACGGACCCGCAGGTACTCCTCGAGCGCAATAGTGACGGCCTGTTTGATTGTACGGCTATTCGACTCTCGTTTGACATCCAGGATCAAGTTTTCCGGAATCTCAATCGTTGTTTTCATGCATAGAGACTACTGTAGGTCTCCGTATCGGGCAAGGTCGGGATCCAAAAACGGCTGGGACCAACGTTGTCCCGGCCACTTTGTCCGTTCTCGAGTCGGTGAAGGTTTATGCCCTTCCGAGACGCTTCTTTGTGGCCCCCATAAACTGCATGACGAGCGCCGCTCCCATGATGGAGCTCACGTTGGCCGCGTCCAGCGACGGTGCCACTTCGACCATGTCCATGGCGCGGCACTTTGGATGCTGCCCTACGCGCCAAACGGTCTCAAGCGCTTGGAAGCTGGTGAGTCCGCCCGCGTTGGGCGCATTTGTACCCGGTACGTGGGCCAGGTCGATCGCATCGATGTCGAAGCTGAGGAAAATGGCGTCCGTTCCCTTCGCGGCGATCTCGATCGCCTCCTCAATCTTGGGGACAACGCCTTCCAGGTGGATCTCCCGTGCGGAAATGACGCGCACTCCCATGTCGCGGCAGTAGTCGCGGTAGTAGCGCGAGTTGAGCCACGTACCGATCCCGAACTCCACGAAGTTGGCCGGGTCGAGAGGTGTCTTCTTGTCTTCCATCAGGCGGCGGAAGGGCGTACCGCTCGACACCTCGCCGTGGTGTGAGTGGCGCACGTCCAGGTGGCCGTCCACGTTGATCACCCCCACCTTTCCGTCCACGTTGTTCATGAGTCCCTTGACGTCGGGGTACGCCAACGAGTGGTCCCCGCCGATCATGATGGGCGTTACACCGAGCTTTACGATCTCTGTCACGATCTTTTCGACGCGCCCGTGCGTTCCCAGGACGTCGGTGTAGAGCACGTCTACGTTTCCGAAATCGGTCACGGCAAACGCCGTGGACAGGTCGATGTCGATACCAGGCTCGTAGACATCGGAGAATACCAGGGCGTCCCGCACCGACTGCGGGCCGAAACGGCAGCCGCGCCGTCCACTCACGGCGGTGTCAAAGGGAATACCGAGAATACCGACATCGGCCGAATCGGCTTCGCGCCAATCGACCATGATGTCCGCCAAGCTCACGTCGTACTCGTCGGGGACCCAGCTACCGGGCTTGGGTGAGTCCAGCAGCAGGGCCTCAACGTCTTGTGGTAGGTTCATGTTTCACTCCTTAGTGTGTTCTCTGCGCCGGCCGACCGGCGGTGTTTGTGGAAATCGACATCAAGATCAACGGCGGTGCGACGAAGGTCGTCCCAAACTTCCGGGCGAAGCGCTACGCCGCGGGAGAGCGCTTCCTTCTCCATTGCGGCGGCGTCCCACCCCGGAACGCGGACGCGGTCAAAGCCTTCGGCCGGTGGCATGCCGGCGATGCGGGCAAAGAGGGAGGCCGCATCACGGGCAAAGGAGCCGGCTGCGGCGCCATTCCCGCCGTCGGCCGCCTCCGTCACGCCACCCAGAAGCCGCGCCGGGTCAACTGCTGCAAAGAACATCGTCTCCGTCCAGCGGTGATCGCCGCTCGGCTCGAAATCGTTGTCCAGGGAAGGGCCGTTTCCCGCCAAAAGGCCGGTAAAAAGCTCGACTATCAGGAGCCACGCGTATCCACGATACCCCTGGGAGACGATGGAACCTGTGAAGGGCGATTCCCGATCGGCCGGGTCTGCGACGAGTATTGAGGGATCATCCGTGTACGCGCCGTCTTGAGTGGTGATGAAGGGACCCGGCATCTTCCGGCCATCCCGGGCGGCCATGATCGTGTGGCCCACGGAAAAGGAGCCGGCGGCCATGTCAATCACCATCGGCGGCTTTCCGTCACAGGGGACGCCCAGGGCGATCGGGTCCGTCCCGAAGGTGGGAGTAAAACCGCCCCACGGCGCCACGCGGGGGTTGCCGTTTCGCATCGCCACGCCGACGATCCCCTGGTCAGTGGCCTGCAGTACGTGATTGGATGCCATGGCGAAATCACCGCCGTTTCGCACCCACACAACACCGATCGCGTACTCTCGCGCCTTTTCGATCGCCCGCTCCATCGCTCGGGTTGCAACGACGGAACCCATTCCGTACCCGCCGTCAACCACCGCGGCGGGTCCCGTGTCCGAAACGACCGTCCAGGGCGCGCAAAAACGCGCCTGGCCGTCCCGCACCAGAGAGACCAGGTAGGGGAGCAGTGCCGCGCCCTGGGTGTACTTTCCGCGCAAATCGGCGCGGAGGAGGCAGTTGGCAAAGACCGCCGCTTCGTCGTCAGGTGCGCCCAGGGCCTTCGCTATCCGTTCGTAGATCGACCGCAACTGGTCTGCAGGGACTCGCGCAGGTGGAGATACTCTCACGTTCCCTCTCCGATCGCGAGCGACAGCGCGGTGTCGAGCAGAACGTTGACGCCCGCTTCGATGTCCGGGGTGCGCGTGAACTCTTCGGGACAATGGCTTCGCCCGTCCACGCTGGGAACGAAGATCATCGCCGATGGAATGTGCCGACCAATCACCTGAGCGTCGTGGCCGGCGCCGCTGGGCATTGCTCGCCAGGGGTACCCGCGTTTTTCCGCTGATCGCTCGATCGCGGGGCGAATACCGCGATCAAACTCGACCGGGTCTTCGACCAGGATCTGGTGGCGATCGACCGTGTACCCGCCATTCTCCGTCAGTTCCTGGAGGACGCTGCTGAGTGTGGAGTCGGCGCGGCGCAGGAATCCGACGCTGGAAGAGCGGAAGTCGACCGAGAACTCGACCCGACCCGGCTGCGCCGTTTCGATGTTCGGTTCCATGAGAACGCGTCCGATCGTGAGCGTGGAATCGTCGTCGCCGTGCTTATTGCGAAAGGCGATCATCCTCGCTGCAACGTCGTGGAACGCGCTGAAGGCGTCTTTGCGTCCCGTCAGCGGTGCCCCGGCGTGATCGGTTTGTCCGGTAATCGTTACGCCCCAACGAAAGTTGCCCTTGACGCCGTCAACGACGCCGATGATTTTCCCCTCCCGTTCGAGGACGGAGCCCTGTTCGATGTGGAGCTCTAGGAAGGCGCAATAGTCGGCCGGGTCGACAGCGGCGTCCGCAATCCGGTGCGGATCAAGGCCGGCTCGCTGCATCGCGTCATACAACCGTGTCCCGTTATGGTCGACACAATCCTTGATGTCGTCGTAACCGACTGAACCGACGAGGGCATAACTTCCGAGGAAGCCTATGAAGCGCTCTTCCTCATCGGTGAACGCCACGACCTCGATCGGTTTTTTTCGGGCGACGCCCGACTCGCCGATCGTTCGGAGGCACTCGAGCGCCCCGAAGACGCCCAGGACGCCGTCAAACCGGCCTCCCCGTTCAATGGTATCGATGTGCGATCCGATAAGAACGGCCGGCTGCGTGCCGTCATTGACGCCGTGGTCCGATTCTAGCCGTCCGAAGACGTTGCCCGCGGCGTCAACGCGTGTCTCGAGCCCGGCCGCCTGCATCCGATCGAGCAGCAGCGCGCGGCCCTCCATATCCTCCGGGCTCAGCGCGCGCCGTCTGTTTCCCCCGCCCTCGAGCCGCCCAATGGCGTTAATAGCGGCGAGATCGTCCATCAGCCGGTCGATACGGATATTCACCGGCCCACCCTGTGGATCGCTTCCAGCGCCTGGTGCGTCGTCAGCGCGCCCGGCGTCGGCGAACAGGTCCCGAAGACGTTACTGAAGAAGATCGCCTCTGTCCCATCGGCGGCGTCTATCACCCGCCGGTCTTTTATGTTGTCACAGACGCCCAGGTCGTACTCGTCGCGAGCCCGGTTGCTTGGAGCAGGGACGGGAATCAGGAGCTCTTCGGGCTTTTTTGACAATTGCACGGCAACCTCTTGGTGCGGAGCCAGGACCACTTGCGCTTTGTAGTTCTATTATTTAAACTATTATTCATATAATAGAACTGAAATCATCGTACCCTAGGGAAGGCCAGGTGTCAAACACAAACAGCCGTACAGGCAGCGCGTACATCCTTTCGACAACGCTCCAGAAGTCGTTTGCGATCATCGAGTTCATTGCGGAGAATCAACCGGTGGTTGCGGCGCAGATCCGGCGTGGAACCGGACTATCCAGGGGCAACGTGTACCGGCTGCTCGCAACGTTGAAAGACCTCGGTTACGCCAGTTCGGAACGCGACGGGTACACGCTTACGTTCAAGATGTTCGCTTTGGGCAACACTGTTCCCGGAAGTCGGGGCGTGGTGCGGTTGGCGCGCCCCTACCTCGAGCGTATTGCCGATGATTTCCGCGTGTCCGCGTTTCTGTCCGTACGGGATAACCTCCACATGGTCAACCTGGACCGGGTTCGTCCCAAAGCGGACGTCACCGTCTCCGACGATTTCGCGGTCAGCTACGGTCTCCACTGTACGGCCTCGGGAAAGTTGGTTCTTGCCTGGATGGATCGCGGCGAGCGGGATGCCGTCTACGCCGCCATGACGTTTGCGCCGCTCACGGATAGAACGGCACGGTCGCGTGACGTTCTGGAGCGGCAGGTTCAGCAGGTGAGCGCCGACGGGTATTCAATCGAACGGCGGGAGCACGGTCCCAACATCAACAGCGTAGCGGCTCCAATCCTCGACCACGCCGGCCACTTCGTCGCATCGTTGTCCGCTGCGGGTCCGGTCACCATCCTTGACGAGGAAATGATCGATCGAATGATACCGAGGCTTGTCGCCGACGCCCGCGATATCTCGACGCTCATGGGCCATCAAAATTGACGAGGAGCGCCGTCGGACCCAGGAGAGTCATCGTTGTTCCAAGAATCACGAATCCGGCCCCGAAAGAAACGGTGTCACCCATCTGTCCCACCAGGGTCGGTACCACGCCAACGCCGAAGATAACTGCCAGGGGCAGCACCATCGATATCCCAACGTTGCGCGACTTGCCCGGCGAAAGGCCGGACAGTGCGGCGAACCCGGCCGGGAAGTAGAGCGCACCCAATGAGGGCTGCAGGAAGACCATAGCCAAGCGTACCACGCCGGTCGTCAGACCCATCACCAGCACCGACACTCCGGCACCAGCTACCGAAAACGCGATCGTACGACGTGGACCCAAGCGGTCGAAGACAAAGGCAGAGGCAAAGAGCGCCGCGATCGGAAGGATACGCGACACACCGAAGATCGTGTTTGCCGTAGCCTGATCCAGCCCCGCCTCGATTACCAGATACGTGGGAATCAACAGGTACACACCGTCGGTACTCGCCAGGGCGAGGGCAAAGAAGAGAATCAACAGCCAGAAGGCGGGCTTCCTCACCAGTGCCGCCAGGGCTTCAAATGACGGCGCCTCACCGTTTTCGTTACCCGCCCGGACGCGAAGTGCAAAGAGAATCGCCTGGACGGACAGGAGCAGGGCGAGCAGCACAAAGACCCCGCGCCATTCGACTACGCTTCGTAGCGCGACGACGCCCAGGGGCGCAATGATCATTCCAAGGTGTGGGCTCACCTCGTGCAGGCTCAAGGCACGCTGCCATTCGGACCGCCGCACAACCGCGGTGATCATACTTATTGCCGTGGGCGCTTGCAGTCCAAAGCCGACACCGAACACAAAGAGCCCTGCTTCCAGCACCAGCACACTCGGCGCCATCGACACTATCACCATTCCACACGCTGCCACCGCCGCCGCCAGGGGCATAAGGCGACGGTGGGTGATTCGCCGGGACACAAAACCGGAGAGGAAGACCGTGATTCCGTACCCGACCGTGTACATTGCGAACGCCCGGGATATGCGGGCGTGCGTGAGCGAGAACTGCTCCTCCACAGCTAAAAGCAGCGGCGACATTGCCGACCGCGACAGGAAGAGCAGGAACGAGATGCCCAGGATGTTGAGGAGCGTCGGTATGGAGGACCGGAAGGGAGCGCCGCTCCCGTCGTGTGCCATTGGCGGCATCGTATCACACCGCGCCCACCAGTTCTTCGTTATAGACGGAGGGCGACGAACCCTCCGAGGACATTGTCTCTATTTCGAAGGCCGGCAGTTCTCATCGTGGAGATTTGACGGTCGATTGGAGGTGATTACCAACACCCGTACCTGGGACTAAGAACAAAACGCGTCTCTGCAGCGTAGCGAAGCCCAACGTTTTGTTCTTCGTTCCCGAGGCAGGCATGAAGAGAAATGTGCCGAGGTCATCTGATCTCCTCAATGATAACTGCTGCACCGCGCCGGGGGTGTTTGACGGAGGCGGAACGCTCCGGGTACGCTGGATCGAGGCTCCATGAGTACCAGCGCATCCCCCGAACCGTCGGCCTCCTACCCTGTGGCAAGCACCGTTGTGACCGCCGCCGAAATCCTCGAGTTCATCGGCGACCGGGGGCGCGCCGTTCCGCAGGAGATATCCAACGCGCTGAAGCTCAACCGAGCCACCGTCCACCGTACCCTCTATACGCTGGAGACGCTCAACTACATCTCGCGCGCCCCGGACGGCTCTTGTGGGCTTACCTTTCACCTCTTCGAACTCGGCACTTCCGTGCTTCACAGCCATAACTTAGTGGACCCGGCGCGCATTTCCCTTATTCAACTTTCCGAAGAGACCGGCTACACGGTAAATCACGGTGTGCTCTACGACGACCGCGTTCTGTACATCGACAAGTCGTCGCCGCCGAGCTACCTGCAGCTCGACAAGACGGTAGGCGAAACAGATCCGCTGCACTGTACGTCGCTGGGCAAGTCGCTCCTCGCATTTCTCACAGAGGACGAACTCTCAGCCGTGCTCGATCGCATCGATCTCTCGCCCCGGACGCCTAAGACGATCACGGACCGGGAGCGGCTTTGTGCTGATCTATCGCGTACCCGGGAACGGGGCTACTCGATAGATGACCAGGAGGTGGCGCTCGAGCTGCGGTGTATCGGGGCGCCGGTCTTTGCATCAGATGGAACCGTGAAATCGGCGTTGAGCGTTTCCGGGCCGGCGGACCAGATCACCCCGGAGCGCATTCCTGACATCGCGGTCCGTCTGGTAAAGACCGCCGGGGAGATCTCCGAACGCCTGCGCAAACACGTGGCGGGTTGAGTTCCGACTCGATACCACCGGCCGCACCCGGAACGAAGAACAAACTGCTGCACTCTACGTCGCTGCCTTGACAGATTCGGTACTACCATCCACAATACAGCTAATTGCATTATACAAACGATCGTTCAAATAATAGCACGAATGCCTATCGACCGACTTCGACGGTTGTAAAGGCGTTCTCGCTTCTCGAGTTCATCGGTGCACACCAGCCGGTGCGTCCGGCGGAGATCAGCGAGGGAATGGGCCTTTCAAGAACCAACGTTCACCGCCTGCTGGCGACCCTGACCAGCATAGGGTACGTGGTACGTGACGCGGAGCGACGATTCCGCCTCTCCTTCAAGGTGTTTGCCCTCGGCAGCCGTGTGGTCACGAGCCAGGATCTGCGCGAAACGGCCAAGCCGGTCCTGGTGGAACTGATGAACGAAACCAACGAGAACACCTACCTCAACGTCATGCACGAAAACCACGTCATCGCCATCGACGAGGTCCGCAGTCGCAATCCGCTCTCCGTGAAGCACGATATGACCTACTCGTACCCGCTACACGCCTGCGCGTCGGGCAAGGTCTTCCTATCCGCGATGGAGCCGGCGGTCCGCCTAGCGGTGATCGAACGAATAAATCTGCAGCGGGTAAGCGACAGGACGATTGCCGACCCCGATGCGCTGCTCGCCGCCGTTGAGAACGTGGCCGTGGAGGGATTTGCGCGGGAGATCGGGGAGTTTACCGACGACCTCAACAGCTACGCGGCTCCCGTCTACGACTACCGTGGATGTGTAGTCGCGACGATATCGATTTCGGGTCCGTCGATCCGGGCCACCCAAGAACGCCTGGAGTCATACGTTCCGAGTCTGGTGCGCGCGGCGCAACGCGTGTCGCAGGCGCTGGGAAGCAAACAGTAGCAAGGGGGTACCATGCCGGCATTCGAGAAGCACGAGTATGCACAGCGAGTGAAACGAACGAAAGAATCGATGCAGGAGCGGGGTATCGATGTCCTTTTGGTCAGCCACCCGGCTAACATGAACTACCTCACGGGGTATGACGGGTGGAGTTTCTACGTGCACCAGGGGCTACTCATCGCCCTTGACCAGGAGGAGCCGGTGTGGCTGGGGCGCGGTATGGACGCCAACGGTGCCCGCCTCACGACTTGCCTCTCGGAAGACAACATCCGCGAGTACGCCGACGACTACGTACAGTCCCTCGTGAAACACCCGATGCACTTCATCGCCGACGTTATCAAGGAAAAGGGATGGGGCGCAAAGCGTATCGGCCTGGAGATGGACCAGTTCTACTTCACTCACCGCAACTACGTTGAACTCGAGAAGTCGCTCCCTTCAGCGACCTTTGTGGACGGCAACGCGCTGGTGAACTGGGTCCGTGTCGCCAAATCGGAGGCGGAGGTGGAGTACCTGCGGCGGGCCGGGAAGATCGCCGTGAAGGCCATCCAGGCTGCCGTTGACTCGATCGATGTCGGAGTACGTGAGTGCGACGCCGCCGCGGCGATCGCCCACGCGCAGTACAGCGGTACCGCCGAGTACGCCGGCGATTATCCCGCTATAGTACCGCTCATGATGGCCGGTGAGGCAACCTCAACGCCGCACCTGACGTGGACGGAGCGGCAGTACCGGGCGGACGAGGCGGTTCTCCTGGAACTGGCCGGCACGTATCGCCACTACCACGCTCCCATCGCGCGTACGATTTTCCTCGGCCCAACGCCGCCGCCGCTGATGCAGGAGACCGCAGAGGTGGTCACCGACGGCCTTGCAAGAACGCTGGAGTTCGTCAAGCCCGGTGTCACCGCGGAGGAGGTTGAGGAGGCGTGGCGGAAGGCGATCGCCCACTCCACGGTTGTGAAGGAATCGCGCCTGGGGTACTCGATCGGCGTCAACTATCCGCCGGATTGGGGTGAACAGACGATCAGTCTTCGCCCCGGTGACAAGACCGTCCTCGAACCGAACATGACGATCCATCTCATCCCCGGCATCTGGTACAAGGAAGTGGGGTTCGAGATCGACGCGACGATTCGCATTACCGAAACGGGGAACGAGTCGCTCTACGACTATCCCGTGGAACTCATCACGAAGTAAACGCCCATGGCGATTTCCGACTCACCGGCAACGCTCGCCCTAAGTGACGTACTGGCGGCGGCGAAGCGCATTGCGCCCCTGGTCCGCCGCACGCCGCAAATCGAAACGGAGCCGCTCCGGGCGGAATCCGGGGCGCGGGCGATCCACCTCAAGCTCGAGTCGCTCCAGAACACCGGCGCCTTCAAGGTGCGCGGCGCTTCGAACCGCATCCTCTCTCTCACCGACGCTGAGCGGGCGCGCGGCGTGATCACGTTCTCCACGGGGAACCACGGCAAGGCGGTGTCGTACGTGGCGCGTGAGGCGGGCGTCCGCGCTGTGATCTGCATGTCCGAGCACGTGCCGGCCTATCGCGCGGAGGCGATTCGAGCCCTCGGCGCAGAGGTGGTTATCAAAGGTCACTCCCAGGACGAGGCCGAGATTGAGTACGTCCGTATCCGTGACGACGAGGGCATGGTTCCGGTGGTGCCCTTTGACGACCCCTGGGTCGTCTGCGGTCAGGGAACGGTAGCGGTGGAGATGCTCACCTGCAACCCCGAGATAGACACGCTCCTGGTGCCGCTTTCCGGCGGCGGACTCCTGGCGGGAATGGCGATGACGGCGAAATCGATCAAACCCGGTGTCCGAGTGATAGGAGTGTCGATATCGCAATCGCCAGCGATGCTCGAGAGTCTCCGCGCCGGGAAACCGGTGGCCGTGGAGGAAAAGGACACGCTGGCCGACTCCTTGCTCGGGGGGATCGGCGTCGAGAACCGATTCACGCTGCCTCTTATCGAAAGGTACGTCGATGAGCACGTGGTGATCGACGAACCGGAGATCGAGGCGGGCCTGTACTACGCCCTCGAATCGCACAGCTTGGTTATCGAGGGGGGATCGGCGGTAGGCATTGCGGCGATCCAGTCGGGAAAGGTGAACGTTCGAGGGCGGACGGTAGGCATCGCGATTACCGGGAGCAGCGTAGACATCTCACGCTACCTGGAAGTCGTTTCGAAGTTTGTTCAATAGGGAGCAAAGGGGGTACGCGATGGTACGCGTCGTTACTGAACGGGAGTTACTCGACCATATCGCGCTCGACTTGTCGGCGGTTGAAGACGTCGAGAGGGGATTCGCGGAACTGGACAAGGGGAACGCCACGGTCCCACCCATCATGATGATTCCCGTTCCGCACCTGGACGCGGAGGTCGATATCAAGGCGGCGTACATCAAGGGGCTGCCGATGCTGGCTGTCAAAGTAGCCTCGGGTTTTTTCCGCAATCCGGAGAAGGGGCTCCCGTCTCAAAGTGGTCAAATGGTCGTGATCGACGCCGAAACGGGTTTCCTCCAGGGCGTCCTGCTCGACAACGGCTACCTCACGCAGGTGCGGACCGGGGCGGCCGGCGCCGTTGCCGCGAAGTACCTGGCCCCGAAGGATTGTGCAAACGCCGGTGTGGTTGGTGCCGGAGCCCAGGCGCGATTCCAGATGCGCGCCCTGGCCCTGATACGCGATATCAGGACGATCCGCTCTTTCAGTCTCGATTCCGACGATGTCCGCGACGCCTACACGCGGGACATGGAGCGGGAACTCGGCGTGAAGGTGATCACCGCCGCGTCGGTTGAAGAGGTGGTCAGGGAGAGCAGCATCGTTGTCACTACCACGCCGTCCCGGCGCCCCTTTCTGAAGGCGGCGTGGCTCCACCCCGGACTCCACATCACCTCCATGGGTGCCGACGCCGAAGAGAAGCAGGAACTGGAAGGGGCGGTGGCCGGCGCGGTGAATATTCTCGCCTGCGATTTAAAGGCGCAGAGTACGCGTCTGGGCGAACTGCGATCCGCCCTGCGGGACGGCGCCATCACGGCGGAGACTCCCATCTTTGAACTCGGCGCCTTTGTGAACGGTAAGCACCCGGGCCGAACCGACGAGCAGCAGGTCACCATGTGCGACCTCACAGGCGTCGGCGTACAGGACACGATGATCAGCCTGCGCGCCTACGCGATCGCCCAGGAGAAGGGGCTGGGGGTGGAGATCGGGTAGGGCCGCTGGGTCGTCCTTTTTTCCTTAACGTAGGGATAAACGTCTCGCGCATCGTCGTTGAAAATTTCAAAAAATAGTCATAAAATAGTCACATGCAGACTATCGGGATTGCGGAGTTAAAGGCGCATCTCAGCCGGGAGTTACGATGGGTGGCGGAAGGCCATTCCGTTACGATACTTGACCACAAACGCCCGGTGGCAATGATCATCCCGATCGCGCGAGACCTTGAACTTGTGCGTCCCGCCAGGCGGATCTTTGATCTCCCCCGTGCGGAATCGTTGATCGATGAAGACGCCGTCCGCCTTTTGGAAAGGGAGCGGGCTGACCGGTGATCGCGTATCTCGATTCGTCGGTAGCACTTCGGTATATCCTGAACGGTGATCCTGCGATTCATCACGTGTCGGCGATTCCTCGTGTTGTTTCGAGCGAACTGCTGGAGATCGAGTGCCGGCGCGTCATTGAGCGTGCGCGGCTGGAAGGTCTCCTTGACGATGATGGTCTTGTTGCGGCGCGGGATCGTCTCGGTGCGGTCTTGGATGGTACCGACCTGTTCCTCCTCTCTGCGGCCATCAAAGAACGCGCCAAGGGTACGTTTCCCGTTGTTGTTCGAACGCTGGATGCTTTGCACATGGCTACGGCAGAATTCCTGGCGGGAGGCGTTGTGGAGCATGGCGGCGCGGTTCACCTTTTCTCATTTGACCGCGCCATGAACCGGTGTGCGCGCTCTCTCGGTTTGATCACGCCCTTTGCCGAGAACAACAAATCCAACCCCACCGGGGTGATACCATGAACGTTGTCCGCAATGCGCTATTCCCGTTGGTTGTCGGCGCGGTATGAACGATTTCGTAAACGCCGGAGCAAAAGCGGTAGACGTGATCGTTGCGGAGATAGACGAGGGCATTCACGGGTCTCTACACGCCCGCAACGCGGTGCCGCCGTTGACGTGCCCGCGGGTCCTACCTACGGTTCCCGGGCGGTACCGTCGGTTTCCGCGGGGTACCTCACAACCGCCACGCGGTTCTTCCCGTCTATGACCGTTTCGATACCCTGCGAGTAGGAGACCGCGCAAACGCCCCGTTCGTCGAACCAAGCCGGGGATGCGTCGAGGTAGGGGAAGTCGATCGCGTTTTTGGCGACGGTGAGGTACCCGACGCGGAGTGCCGTAATGTTGTGGAAGAAGTGCGAACCTTGGCTGGGGTCCACGACAAAGCCTTCCAGTTCGTACTCGCAGATGACCTGTGCCTGGCAGATGTGGTGCCACGCCACGGGGATTCCCAGCCACGGGTCGCGTGACCCGAGCCGTCCCGGCACTATCAGCACACACTGTTCTCCCGAGGCGGCCATGCGCTCGTTCACTGTACCGATCGCCTCGGCGATCTCCCGGCTGTTCGCCGGGTCAAACGCGTTCGGTTTTACGTAGAGCACGTGTGTCGCGTCACTGAGAACGCCGTTGCCGAGTGCCGACGCCGAGTAGACAAGCGCCTGTGACGCGTCAATGCCGGTTAGGTCCACGTCGTTCGATTCGGCGCCGGGGATGATCGGCCGGACCTGGAGAAAACTGAAAAGCGCCGGCTCACCCGTGGGCCGGTTGAGATCGACGGCAAACTCGATTTCTACCGGCGTGCCGAGCTCCCGCGCCGATATTTCCAGCAGATCGCTGAGAATCTGTGCCAGCGGAAAGGCGTCAAACTTGAGTATTCCCGCCATGGTTACAACGGGACGCCCCGGAGGGGCCCATCCGTCACGCAACGTGTGCTCGTGCCGGTCATACGTGGAGACCACCAACGGGAAGGACGGATCCTCTGAAGCCGTCCGTACGTCACGAACTTCAAGCGGCGTTTCCTCGTCCACGGACGCCTCGAACGCGTCCATCGACATCCGGAGCGCGTAGAAGTGTTTCTGCGTCGTACGCA
This sequence comes from Spirochaetales bacterium, assembly GCA_028282545.1. Classification (GTDB taxonomy): domain Bacteria; phylum Spirochaetota; class Spirochaetia; order DSM-27196; family Alkalispirochaetaceae; genus JANQHT01. The sequence goes on along the minus strand of JANQHT010000078.1, from coordinate 61,779 downwards.
GGGCGGCCTCCGTATCGTTCAGTTGCAGCGCCGCGTCGGGGCGACGCGGATTAAAACGCAGGGAGGGCATCCCGTCCACCACGCTCTTTCCGAGTCCGATCGCCGCGTAGGCGACTCCGTCGTCACTCGACTCGTGTTCCGTCGGGTAGAAGTTGATGGACCGCGCCACGCCGGAGATCGTCGGATAGCAGCGGTCGCCGTGGACCGTTCCCGTCATCTCCTGGATGATCACGCCCATCTTTTCCTCGGTGGCGCGACTGTGAACCGATGCGAGATAGTCCCGGGATGCGCGGAAGTAGGTCGAGGCAAAGACGCACTTGATCGCGGTTTCCAGGTCGCTTAGGCGTTGAGTGTCGTCTGCGGCGTTTGGAAGCAGGAACGTGTTGTACACGCCGGCGAACGGCTGGTAGCTGGAGTCTTCGAGCTGGCTGGAGGACCGAACGGCCATGGGCCCCGTGATCACCGTCAGTACCGCCCGGAGATCCGCCCGCAACTCCCGGTCGAAGTCGACGGCGACCACCGCCGCCAGTATCTGGTCGTCCGAGAGTTCCTCCGTGTGCAGGTGCGCCAGTTCCTCCGCTTCCATGAAACGTGAGAAGATATCGGTTGCGAGCACAACCGTTCGCGGAATCGACACGAGCACGCCGGGGTAACGGTCGCGAACGTCGTGGTTCTTGAGCGTGTGGTCCACGAAGGCGAGTCCACGCCCCTTGCCCCCCAGGGACCCGTTTCCGATTCGTGCGAACGACGCATAGACGTCGTACCGACTGCGGTCGAATCGCGCGATCTTCCCGCGGCTTTGCCACCGCCTATAGGCGGCGATGATGTTGTACGCACCCTCTCTCGAACGTTCCGGGTCTGTCAGATCCGGCTGGTACTTCCACATTACGCGCGCCAGCGGGAAGAGCGCCCGCGCGCGGAGCCAGCGCGACACGTCGTTACGCCGGAAGTGGTGGACGACGCTTTCATCCGGGACATCCCGGATGATCGCCTGCAGTTCCCGCAGGTTCGACGCCTGGGCAACAACCGTTCCCGTCTCGGGGTTGCGAAAGAGGATGTCGCCGAAACCGTAGTGGTGGCGCAGGTAGCGCTGGAGCTGTAAGTAGAGGTCTTTGGCGTACTTGTGGAGGAACTCGGCGTTCCACTCGCGTGCGGCGTCACGATGGTCACGGTTGGACGACTGCACAAGGATCGGAAGGTCCGGGTCTTTATCACGTATACGCCGGCACAGTTCGATTCCGGCCTCGGGATCCTCCTCTCCGCCCCTCGGATAGGAGACGTCGGTTATGACGCCGAGCACGTGTTCTCGGTACCGGTCGAAGAGGTCCGTTGCTTCCTCGTACGTCTTGGCGAGCAGGATCTTGGGACGGCAACGCATACGTGTTGTCTGCTCCCATTCGTTGAGTCCCTCCTCCATGAGGTTTCGGCCCTGCTGGATGAGCGTTCGGTAGATCACCGGCAGGTATCCCGAATAGAACCGAACGGAATCTTCCACAAGGATGATCACCTGCACACCCGCCTCGGCGACGTCCCTGTCAACGTTTCTCCGATCCTCGATCACCTTGACGATCGCCAGGAGAATCGAATCGTCACCGAGCCAGGCGAACTCGTGTACGGAGTCTCCCCGGTGAACGACGGAAGCGGTCGTTCCGGTGGTCCGTCCCGCCGGCGAGAGCAACACGACGGGAAGCGACGGGTACGTTGTGTGAATACGGTGTGCCAGATCTGCCGCATCCGGACCGCCGACGTTTACCATCGAAATGACCAGGTCGAAGGAACGCGTCTTTAGGAAGCGCATCGCCGCCTCCTCGCTGAACGCCTGGGTGAAGCGCGGCGGATAGCGGAGGTGGAGCGACGCGTACTCCTCGAAGATTTGCTCGTCCACGCGCCCGTCTTCTTCCAGCATAAAACTGTCGTAGGCGCTGCAGATCAACAGGATCTCGCGCACGCGGAGCTGCATGAGCTCTTTGACGGGGATCTCTTCGAATTCGTAGCGGTCGTTTTTGTTCACGAACTGTTCCGGCAAAAGAAACGCCGGCCCGGATGTGCCGGCCCGGAGTTCTATCGTATCACACGAATCGCGCAATGTGCGCCGGGCGCACGCTGCCGGAGCGGTTCACCCTCCCACGCTCATCATCGTATTCGGGAGGAACGTGGCGATGCCCGGGAACATGATGATCAGTGCCGTTGCCAGAATGAGGATCAGGATAAACGGGAGCGTGTGGCCGATCACCTCCAGGTACGGCCGCCTGAAGATGAGCTGCGCCGTGAAGATGTCGCATCCGAACGGTGGCGTCGCCGAACCTATCGCGGCCTGAAGCGTCACAAGCGTGCCCAGGAACACCGGGTCGATTCCGAGGTTCCGCACATAAGGCGCGAAGATCGGACTGAAGACGTAGATCGCCACGATCGGATCTACGAACATACACGCCACGAAGTAGGCGACCACGATGACGATGATCACTTTGAGCGCGGTTGGATCGGTGCCCAGGATAACCGGCATGACCGCCTGGGGGATCTTCATAAAGCTGATCAGCCAGCTGAACGCCTGCCCCGCGCCAACGAGAACGAACACCACGCCGGTGATGACGCCGGTATCGAGGAGTACCTTTACCAGGATCTTCCACGTCAGCGTCCGGTAGACCACCCCTTCCAAAAAGAGCGCGTAGAGTACCGCTGCCGCTGCGGCCTCGGTGGGGCTGAAGATGCCCAGATAGATTCCACCGACGATGATGACGGGGAATCCTAAAACGGGGAAACCCTCCTTGAACGCCGTCCACCGCTCCTGCCTCGTCGCCTTCGGCGCCGTTCCCACGTTCATCACGCGGGAGTAGACGTACGAGTAGATCGAGAAGAGCAGGAATATCATGATTCCCGGCAGGATTCCCGCGAGGAACAGCTTCCCAACCGAGGTGCTGGTGACAACGCCGTAGACGATGAAGCCGATACTGGGCGGAATAAGGAGCGCGATATCGCTGGCGTTTATGATGAGCCCCAGTGTGAAGGAACTCTTGTACCCCGCCTCGAGCAGCATCGGGCGCATCGTTCCGCCGATGGCCGCCACCGTCGCCTGGGTGGAACCCGATACCGCACCGAAGAGCGTACAGCTCGCGTTGGTCGTGATAGGCAACCCACCCGGAATGTGTCCCACGGCGACGCGCACCATGTTGATGAGGCGTCGTGCCGCCTGCCCGGAGGTGAGTATGCTTGCCCCAAGGATAAACATCGGCACCGCCTGCAGCGCCGGTGGCGACATACCGGTAAGCACCTGTTGCACGATGACCGTCATATTGAAGGCGGGCATGTTCACTTCCAACTGCAAAATGAGTGATCCCAGGATGAGCACCATAAAGGGGAACCCGACCAGGAGCATCACCACCATGCTGACCCACATCAACGTCATGATCAGTACCCCATGTCCTCGTACTCGCTCTGCTGTTCCGGCGACTGCCAGACCTCATCTTCCACGGTGTTCTTGATCACCGTCCGGACGTACTGGATACCGGCGGAAAAGAACCCGATGGGAACGATCACAAGCGTGATCCAGTACTGCATGCGCAAGGCCTGCGTCGTTTGTCGCAACATCTTGGCCGTGGCCATGTAATTCCACGAGTGGTACGCCATCAGGAACATCACCAGGGCGCTGATCGCGGAGATCACGTAGATGAAGATCTTCTCCATCCTTCGCGGCATCGCGTCCAGGAACGCTCCCATCCGGATGTGCCGCGCCTTACGAGCCGCGTAACTGACGCCCACAAAGGTCGTGAAGATAATCAGAAACTCGCTGAGTTCCTCGGCAAAGTAGATCGCCTGGAAGAAGGTGCGGGCAATGACGTTGGCGATCAACAGAATGGCCAGGAAGCCCGTGGACGTCGCGAGGGCCGTAACCTCGAAGAGGTCCACCGCCTTACCGATCACTCGGCCAACCGCGTGGAAAACACCGCCGTTCGATTTGTCACTCATGAATGGTGTTCCTCATCGTGGCATGGACGGTTGCCCGCCCATGCCACATGCTATCGGTATGGACCGCGATCAGTCGATACCGAGTGCCGCTTTGGCGTTGTCTATGTCGGCCAGCAGGGCGTCGAGGAGTTCCGCGGCGCCGTCGCCACCGATTTCCACGTATACATCGTCGACGGTGCGGGCGATTTCTCGCGTTTCTGCAACCTGCTCATCGGTAAACTCGTACCACACGATGGACGGTTTTTCCGCCTCGATGCTCGCGCGGTCCCGGGCGTTTCGCTCATCGATGTACTCCGCCGCTGCGACGGTGTTGTCGACCCACCACTCGGTCATCAGGTCCCGGTACTCCTGCGGAAGGCCATCGAAGTGCTGCTTGTTGATCGTCGGAATTCCCAGGAACGGCTCCGCCCACATCTGCGTGAAGTAGTTCGTCGGTTCGTAGAACTTCATGCTGTAGATGGCAAAGAGGGGGTTGACCTGTGCGTCGATCAAGCCCGTCTGGAGAGCGCTGTAGACTTCGCCGTAGCTCATGGGAGTCGGGGCAAATCCGTACGTCTTGTAATTCTCGAGCAGGAGCTGCGATCCCATAAGACGCGTCTTGGTTCCCTGGGCCTCTTCCAGCGTGCTCGCCGGGTTCTTGGACGTCAGCCACTGCCACCCTTCGTAGTGGATAGCGAGCGGCACCAGACCGTTCGCGCGGAACGCTTCGACCAACATCGGCCACGATTCACCGTTGCGGACAACCCATTCCAGCACTTCGCCGATCCGTTCGCGGGGCCACAGGTAGTGCAGCGCCAGTACTTGCGCCTGCGGAACAAACGCGCTGATCCAGGCAAAGTCCGAGTAGACGTACTCGACAACACCGATCTGCGCGAGCTCGTTGATGTCGCGCGTGTCGCCGAGCGAACCGTACGGATAGACCTCCAGATCGTAACCGCCGTCCGTTGCTTCCCGCATGTAGTCGGCGAATCTCTCCGCCCAGACGGTCATGAAGTCGCCTTCGATCTCTTCCGACGCGAGCTTTGCCTGGATGACCTCCCTCCCGCCGTCCATGGAACCGCTTTCCTGTTCGCCGCCGGCGAACACAACGCCTGCCGCAAGGGCAAACGCCCAAAGAATCAGCATGAATCGTTTTGTCATATCGAATTTCCTCCTATCGATTGTTGACATTTCCACTTAAAATGCTTTTTGGACTTTACTTACCTTTCCTCCTTTCCGTCGCGAGCACGATTGTTGGATTCCTCGAAGTAGCGCAACGCAGTGCGAACGAACAGTTCGACACCGGTGGGCATCGTTGATTCGTCGATGGCAAACCGCGGACTGTGGTGCGGCAGGTCGCTTCCCTTCGCGGGGTCAGCGGTCCCGACGAACGCAAAGACCGCGGGAACGCGCCGGGCGTACGCCGCGAAGTCTTCGCCTGCCATTGAACGGTGATCCAGGATCTTCGCTTCATCGTCCACGATTTCGCGCGCCACGTCGCGAACCAGTTGAGCCATGCCTGGATCGTTCATGACGACGGTGTTCTGGGTGAACGACGACATCTCATACGTGCACTTGTGGACGGCGCAGACCGACGCAACGATCTCTTCCAGACGCTCCACCGGCTCTTGGTTCGCGGCCGGCTCGTAGAGAAATCGGACGGTCCCCTCCAGCACCACCTGATCCGGGATGATGTTGTTTTTCGAACCGCTCTCGATCTTTGAAAAGACAAGCGCCGTGGGAGTAAGGAGGCTGATGTCACGCGTCTGCAGGCGCTGCGCCGTTTGGATGAGATCGGCGGCAGCGATGATAGGATCCACCGCCAGCTCGGGGTATCCCGTGTGACCGCCCTTGCCGGTGATCACGATGCGGAAAGGCACCATGGTCGCCATCACGCCGCCGGGTGTGGCCGCGATAGTCCCGCTGGGGAGCGGCGTCCAGATATGGATGCCCATGGCGGCGTCCACGCTCGGATTCTCCAGGCACCCGGCCTCGATCATGATCTCTGCGCCCGCTACCTCTTCGTTCGGCTGAAAGAGGAACTTCACGCGGCCGGAGATTTCGTTTTTCCGAGCCACGAGAATCTTGGCGGCGATCATGAGCATCGCCGTGTGGGCGTCGTGTCCACAGGCGTGCATCCTTCCGTCGTTTTGTGACTTGTAGGGGAGGTCGGTGAGTTCCTGGATCGGCAGAGCGTCGATGTCGGCTCGCAGCATGAGGGTGGGGCCGCTCTCCGCTCCCGGTGCGGTTCCGGTGAGCGTTGCCACCATCCCCGTCTTTGCCATCCGCTTCGGATCCAGCCCAAGGTCCGTTAGGTACGTTTCGATGATATCTGCGGTCCGAAATTCCTCGAACCCCAGCTCCGGATGCATGTGGAGATCCCGGCGGATCGCCACCAGCTCATCGGTGTGAGTACGGATGTCGTCGCGGATACCCATCGAGCCTCCTATGTATGTACGCGGACCAGGTCCATGGCGGTGAGCGTTTCCGCAATCTGGACCGCGTTGAGTGCGGCCCCCTTCCGGACGTTGTTCGAGACGATCCACATGTTTAGTGCGTTGGGGTTGTGAAGGTCGTTGCGGATACGCCCTACAAACGTGTCGTCCTCCGTCTCGGATTCGAGCGGTGTGGGATACTCGTTGTTGGAGGGGTTGTCCTTGACGACAACGCCCGGCGCCGCCGCGAGGATTTGCCTGGCGTCATCGGCACCGATGCGCTCCGCGGTCTCGACATAGACCGATTCGGAATGGCCGATGAACACGGGGATGCGAACGCACGTGGCCGTGACCTCGATCGCTTCCTCGCCCATGATTTTCGTCGTTTCGTTCACCATCTTGTACTCTTCCTTGGTGTACCCCTCTTCCTGGAAGATATCGATGTGGGGAACGGCGTTGAAGGCGAGCTGTACCGGGTGGACCCTCGCTTCCACGGGCCGGCGCGTCCGGATGAACTCTTCCGCCTCCGTCTGCAGACCTTCGTATCCGCGGCGTCCGCCCCCGGCGGCCGCCTGGTAGGTCGAGACGATCACACGGCGGATGGGCGATCGGTCGTGCAGCGGTTTGAGCGCCACCACCATCTGGATCGTGGAACAGTTGGGATTCGCGATGATACCCTTGTGCCACTTCAGATCGTGGGAGTTCACCTCGGGCACCACCAGCGGGCATCCCGGATCCATGCGCCACTGTGAGGAGTTGTCGACGACCACGGCGCCCATCTCAACCGCTTGAGGTGCGAGCGTCTTGCCGGCCGTGGCACCGGCTGAAAAGATAGCGATGTCGATGTCCGTGAAATTGGCTTTCTCCGCTGCCTGGACAGTAACGGGGTTGTCCTTGTAGGTAACTGTCTTGCCGGCGTTTGCTGGGATGTCCAGGGGACGAAATTCGGCAATGGGGAAGTCACGCCGTTCCAGGGTGCGCGTCATCTCCGATCCAACCATCCCCATCGCACCGACAACGGCGACGTTGTACCGCTCCATGTCAGATTCCCTTTTCGATGTCACGAACGACGTCCGCGATGACGCCGATACCGGCCATGGCAAGTTTCTCCGTGATGACCAGCGGCGGGAGAAGACGCGCCACGTTTCCGTGATGACCGCCAACCTCGATCATGACGCCGCGCCGGTGGGCGTATTGGCGGATTTTCCTGGCCAGCTCCGGGGCCGGTTCCCTGGTTTTCTGGTCGCGGACCATCTCGACGGCAATCATCAGGCCGATGCCGCGAACTTCGCCGACGATGGAGGTCTCCCTTTCCAGCTTTTTGAGTTCCGGCAGCAGCCTTTCACCCAGGGCCGCGGCGTGTCCGGGAAGGTCGTTGTCGATCATAAAGCGCAGGGCCGCCGCACCGGCGGCGTAGGCCACCATGTTTCCGCGAAACGTTCCGATCGTCAGCCCCGCCGGCCACGTGTTGAGCTCCTCCCGGTAGGCGATCGCGGAGATCGGGAATCCCACACCACCGAGGGCCTTGCTCATCGTAATGATGTCCGGAACAAAGTCGTCGCCGAAGTGCTCAAAGGCGAACATCTTTCCCGTTCGCCCCAGGCCCGACTGGATCTCGTCGCAGATGAGCAACACGTCGTGCGCCCTGGTGATCTCTCGCACACGTCGCATAAAACGCGTGCTGGGGATGATCGTCCCGCCCTCGCCCTGAACCGATTCGAGGATGACCGCCGCCGGCTTGTCGAACCCGGAGTGCGAGTCGGTCAGCACCATTTCCAGGTATTCCGCGGCGCGAAGATCTGAGTCCTCGCCGGCGTCGGCGAAGGGAGAACGATACGAGTAGTCGTACGGGACAAAACGCACACCCGGCACCAGGGAGCCCAGGCCGCGTCGATGGCTCGCGTCCGTGGTGAGAGCCAACGCCATTCCGGTCATTCCGTGGTAGGCACCCTGGAACGCGATGATCTCCTGCCGGCCGGTGTTGTACTTGGCGAGCTTAATCGCCTGCTCAACGGCGTCCGAACCGGTGGGACCGCCGAAAAAGATACGCGTAAGCTCTTTGGGGAGTACCTCGCGGAGCGTGTTCACGAGCGTCCTACGAACGTCCGTGGGGATGTCCAGCGTGTGTGTGTACCTGTCGATCGTTTCGTGGGCCGCCTTCAAAACGTCTGGGTGGCCGTTCCCAACCGCCATGACGCCGGCACCGCCGAACATATCGATAAAGACGTTGTCATCGGCGTCAACGATCGTGGCACCCTTGCCCATCTTGATTGCCATAGGCATACCTTTGGGGTACGACACGGCTGAGCTTTCGTTGTGCGCCTGGAAATCGAGTAGTTCTTTTGACTTTGGTCCCGGGGGAGTCGTGTTGATTATCGGGGCATCGTCGAGCGAGAGATACGAAAATCTGTTCAGGTCCACGGGCACCTCCTTTTCTATTATTTGAACATATGTTACTATCGTGAAACGGTATTCAATTGTGCAATGGAACTGTGGCGCCTGTCAAGGGTAGAATGGTCGTTGACACGGCGCGCGGATCGCCGCATAGTGGATATAATTGTATTATTTGGATAATTATTAATTTAATAGAAAGGAGCTGACCATGTATGAAGTGCGTTCATTTGTCGAGGACGTTGCCCGCCGCAACCCCGCGCAACCGGAGTTTGTCCAGGCGGTGACCGAAGTATGTGAGTCGGTAATCGACGTGGTGAACCGCACCCCGTCCTATGGGGGGAACAAAATTCTCGAACGGATCACGGAGCCGGACAGGGTAATCTCCTTTCGCGTCGAATGGGAAGACGATCGGGGTGAACTCCAGGTGAATAGGGGCTACCGCGTTCAGTTCAACAACGCCCTTGGACCCTACAAGGGCGGGCTCCGGTTTCACCCGAGCGTAACGGCCGGCGGCCTCAAGTTCCTCGCGTTCGAGCAGATTTTCAAAAACAGCCTCACCGGTCTCCCCATGGGCGGTGGCAAAGGCGGGTCCGACTTCAACGCCCGGGGTCGCTCGGAACGGGAGATCCGTCGATTCAGCAACGCCTTTATGACCGAACTGCAGCGGTATCTGGGGCCCGATACAGACGTTCCCGCCGGGGACATCGGCGTCGGCGGTCGCGAAATCGGCTACCTCTACGGTCAGTGGAAACGTTTAAGAAGCGAACACACCGGAGTCCTTACCGGGAAAAGCAGACTCTGGGGCGGTTCCCTGGTTCGACCTGAGGCAACGGGATTCGGGGCGATCTACTTCCTGGTGGAGATGTTGAACGAACGCGGCGAATCGCTCGAGGGAAAACGGATCGCGCTCTCCGGGTTTGGCAACGTTGCGTGGGGAGCGGCGCTCAAAGCGACGGAACTGGGCGCCAGGGTCGTTACGATCTCGGGTCCCGACGGTTACATCCACGACGCCGACGGTATCAACACCGACGAGAAGATCGAGTACATGCTGGACCTCCGTGCGTCGAACAACGACGTGGTTGAACCCTACGCCCGCGAGTTTGGCGCCACCTTTGTACCCCGGCGGAAGCCCTGGGAGGTGTCGGTAGACGTGGCGATTCCTTGCGCAATCCAGAACGAACTCGATGGAAGCGACGCGAAGGCGTTGATCAAAAACGGCGTCGGTGTCGTCGTGGAGGCGTCCAACATGGGGTGCACCGCGGACGCGGTGGAAACCTTTGCCGCCGCCGGGGTACCCTTGGCGCCGGGCAAGGCGGCCAACGCCGGCGGCGTTGCCGTATCGGGCCTGGAGATGTCGCAGAACGCAATGAAACTCTCCTGGCCGGCGGAAGAGGTAGACGCCAAACTACAGTCGATCATGCAGACGATCCACGCCACGTGCGTTCGCCACGGGCGCATGCCCGGCGGCGGTATCGACTACGTCCGGGGTGCCAATATCGCCGGGTTCCGGCGCGTGGCCGACGCGATGGTGGACCTGGGGTATTGACGCGTAATACTATCAATACTACCATTTTACCATAGTAGTTACCATTGACAAGGCGGGGCGTATTGTGGTCCCCAAGGAGATTCGTGACCGGCACAACCTGTACGCCGGTGCCCGGCTCGAGATCGAGGACTCCGTTGATGCGATCCACCTGATCCCGGCGGACGCAGGGAGTTCCCTCGTTGAGCGGGACGGTGTCCTGGTACACCACGGTGGTACAATCGCGGACATCAACGTCGTGGAGCACATTCGGAGCCAAAGGGACCGGCGGATTGGCCGTACCGTTGCTGGGCGACTTGATCGGTGAACGTCTATTTCGATACGTCGGTCCTGGTGCCCGCGTTTGTCGATCAACTTCCCAATCACGAACCGGCGCGACGATGTTTTTCCTCATTCACGGACGGCGAGCATACCGGCCATGTCTCCACCCACTCGCTGGCCGAGGTGTACGCCATCCTCACGACTCTACCCGTCGAACGCCGAGTGTCCGGCCTGGAAGCGGAAGCTATCGTTCGTACCAACTTGGTTGAACGGCTCGTAGTTGTCGACTTGGTTGCGGACGACTACATGGATACACTCTCCACAGTGGCCCGCGGAGCGTTTGCGGGTGGAATCGCCTACGATGTGCTCCACGTTGCGGCCGCCCAAAAGGGCGCTTGCTCCCGCATCTTCACGTACAACGTGAAGGATTTCGCACGGCTGTGTCCGGAAACTATCGAGATAGCAACACCGTAGTCGTGGCGTCTCAGTTGCGGAACGAGACGGAAACTACAACTCCACTCGCCGGAGGCCGTCGACCCCGTCGAAGTGCGCGTCCAATGATAACAGTTGGGCGCCGTGTTCCAGGCACGACGCGGCGATCCAAACGTCGTTGATCGGTATCTGTTTGCCGCGTTTCCGGAGGCCGGACTTCACTTCGGCAAACCATTGGGCCGTTTCGTCAGTGATAGGGACGGTCACGGTTCGCGGAGCTGATGAACAAGCGGATTCGCCGCGAGAGCTGGGAAGGCACACGACACCTGGAGAAGGCGATCCTCGACTACATTCACGACTGGAATCGCTCGGGGAAGGCCTTCAGGTGGACCAAGACCGCAGGTGAAATCATGGTTTCCATTGCCAAGGCGAGAAAACTATGGAAAGGGCATACATGTTCTGGAATTGATTAGCGAAAAATATCCCGATTATCGGAGTTGCCAATGAACTGTGACAGTGGGGAATAGCGAATATTCCCGATCGTATACCCGTCTTCCAAAGGAGCGATAACCCAGGCTCTGCCGATCCCCAAATCATTCAGAGCGATACCGAATCCCTTTTCGGGCTTCGGAGCTGAGGACACTTTGAACTCAAGGGCGATTTTTTCTGATGCTGTTTCCAGGATCAGATCGATCTCCCCACCGTTGGAAGTCCGGTAAAAGGAGTATCGGATCTCCGGCTTCAGTTGAGGAATAATATTCTCTATACAGAAGGATTCCCAGGAAAAACCGTACACAGGATGGCCCACAAGGCCGTTCCAGTCGGGGATTTGCAGAAGGGCGTGGAGTATCCCTGAGTCCCGGATGTAGATTTTGGGAGATTTGACCAGACGCTTTTTCAAGTTGCCGAAATATGGGGGAAGCTTGCGAATAATGAACGCTCCTTCCAGTAAATCCAGATATCGCTTCACCGACATATTGTCCACCCCCAGGGATCTCGCGATGGTACTCATATTCAACAGTTGCCCATGGCAGTGCCCGAGCATCTGTAGCAGCCGGCTGATGACTTCCGGTGAAAGCCTGGAGCTCATGAATGGGATATCCCTTTCTAGGAAGTCTCTGACGAAGCTGAGCCGCCATTCCAGACTTTGTCTATCCGATTCTGCCAAATAACTCCTGGGAAATCCTCCTCTGGAATGAAGCTGCCTTATATGCTGATTGATCTCGCTGTGCAAAAAAGGTGTCAGCTCCAAATAACTGATCCTACCGGCCAAGGATTCGGAGCTCTGCCTGATCAAATCCCTTGAGGCGGAACCCAGGATAAGGAATTGTCCGGGGAGGGATTCCTTATCGGTGATGTAACGGATTACAGGAAACAAATCCTGTTTTCGCTGGATTTCATCGATGCAGATAAGCCTGTCTCGGTTTTCTGAAAAGAAGGATTCAGGATCATCCAGCTTTCTCAGATCCGAAGGCCGTTCCAGATCCAATTTCAGAAAGGTAGGGTTTTCCCGGCCGTACATATCGGCAAGGGTCGTTTTTCCACATTGCCGGGGACCTAATATGGCACAGACCGGAGCATATGTCATTTTCTGCGAAAGGTCCTGGTATAACCTCCTTTCGATTGTACCATGCATATTTAGAATTTGTTGATAATTTTACATGGTTGTCAAGTGAGGGGTAACATACTGAGGTGTTCCCCTCGAAATCTGGACCACTAAGCCGCTTGTTTCCTCCGAAATTCGGAGGAACTGAGATATCCGGGCTAACCGTCTGTCCAAACGAGAGATACAGCTCGTACCAAGTCGCCCCCACGCGGGGCGTGAATGGAACACCGCGGTCTCGCCGTGCCCTACAACGGTGATGTGTCACCCCCCAACGCGGAAATGCAAATTCAAAAACTTCAAACCGCCCACAAGTTCCCTTGCCGACTCCGTTGCGGGCCAAGGGGACCCTTTTTCCCGCCATACAAACAAACGTCCGAGCGAATGCGGTGAGAGGCTTGTGTCGGTGCGTTGCCGTTTGAATTAACCGGAAACCGCTGCGCCGTAGAGCGCCTTCGTCGCCTCAGCGTACCGTTCGTCGGGAACGACGAAGAAGAAGCTGAACGGCGAGTAGTCGGCGGTCACGCCCATCACGGGGATCGACGCCGCCTCCAGGGCCCCCACGGCGGCGGCCATGAGCGCGGCACTGCGCGCAACGTTCTCTCCCACCACTCCAACCATCGCAACCGCCTCCGGGGGCGCCACGTTGTCGCACCCGACTGCCGCCGGGATTGCACCCAAAAACGCATCGAGCGCTTCCGTCGTTGTGGCCGCCACCAGGGCCGTTCCCGAATCGGCCCCGAAGCCAAGGTGAACCAGGGCGACCCCGGCGTCCCGGGCGGCGCGCCCGATAGCGCCGGCAGCTTCCACGTCCTTCCCCAGTCCCGACCGTTCGACGGACACCAGGTGAATGGCGTCACGGCCGGCCACGCCGGTGATCCGCGGTTCCGACTCGCTCGCCGCGGCGATTGTCGTCCCCGGATGGTCCGGAGCGTTTGTGTTTCGAATCACAATTGGGATGGAACGCGACGCCGCCGGCGAAACCGCCTCTTCATGGAAGACGGCGGCTCCGAGGAACGCGAATTCCCGGAGACGCCGGTAGCTGACCTCAGCGATTGGGCGGGGTGAATCGACGATGCGCGGGTCCGCGCTGAGGAGCCCCGAAACGTCCGTCCAATTTTCGTAGGATTCAGCGCCGATGCCGCGGGCGACGAGCGCCGCCGAGATGTCGGAGCCGCCCCGTGTGAAGAGCTGTACGCTGCCGTCGGTTCGCCCGCCATAGAAACCGGGTATCACGTAGCGGGCGTTGCCGTTGAGGCGCACTGCGATTCGCCGGTCCGTTGCCGCTGCGTCCACCGTGGTAGCGTCGGAGAACTCGATTATCTCGGTGGCATCGACAAATTCGAAGCCCAAATAGCGGGCAATCATGTGGGCACAGAGGTACTCGCCCCGGGAAACCACGGCGCTCTGGTCCGCCCCGGAAGCGATGAGATCTTCCACCTCGTCCACCCACGGGTCCATGTCACCGCCGATGCCGAGTTGCCGCGCCAGCTCGCGAAAGCGATCGCTAATTGGGGCGAAGCGGTCGCGAAAGGGCCGGCCCCGGGCTGCCAGCGCGTGACACGCGATGAGGGTATCGGTGATCTTCTCGTCCTGCCTGTCGCGCTTACCCGGTGCGGAAACCACCACGATACGCCGCCGTTCGTCCGCTCTGACGATGGCGGCAACCTTTTTGATCTGTGCGGCGTTGGCGACGGACGTCCCTCCGAACTTGGCGACGACGGTACTCATGGAATCCTCCTAAGCTTGGAACAACGGAACGGCGGGACAACGGGGCGCCCGCCGCGCGCCTACAGTAAGGGCGCCTCCGGCACACGGTCAACCTGCGAACGGGCGGGATCACTGCCCGGCTCGTGTGGTGGTGCCGCCCGCCGTATCACGGAGGCGGCAAAGGCGACCGTGAACGAAACCACCGTGGCGCCACCGAGCATGACAAACAGGGGCGTTGTCCCCATGCGTTCCACCACGTAGCCGGCGCCCACCGATCCCAGGGAACCCAGGCCAAAGGTGATTACGAACTTCAGCGCGAAGATCGAGCTCACCAAGTGCGGCGGTACGTACGTTCCCAGGATCGAGTTCTCCACCGGCTGACACGGGAAGTAGAAGAGGGAGAAACTCACCGATGCCGCGAGCAGGAGGACTCCCTGCGCGACGCCAATGATCACGAGAAGCGGCGCCACGACGGCGAAGAGTAACGCGTAAAGGCGAAAACGGTCCACGCGGTCTGCGGCGCTTCCTACCGCGTACATACCCACCATACCAAAGGCGAGGACTGCGCTGGCGAGAACGCCGCCGGTAACAACGTCCGGCAGTGCCGCCAGGGATATGCGGTCCGATAGGTGCATCGGAAAGATTGTCAGGGTCGCCCGGTACACGAGGCCGTTGATCGCGAGGACAAAGAGGAGCAGGACAAACACTAATAGCCGTCGCTTTGCGGTCGTGTCGGTTCTGTTTCCCGCGATCTCCCCGGACGCGTCGTTGGGCGGGCCGTTGCCGTCAACGCGTGCCATCGCGAGCGCCAGCGCAACGCCGACCGCCGCGGGCAGCGCCAGCACGAGGTACGCCGCGCGCCAACCGAGCCATCCTGCCAGCAGGCCGGCGACGAGTGGAGCCATGGTGATACCGGCGCTTCCGGCAATACCGTGGATCCCGAAGGCGCGTCCCGTTTTTTGTGAACAGTGGGAAATGAGCGTGGGTCCGGCTACATGGTAGATGCTCGCCGCCAGGCCCAGCAGAACCATGCCGGCAACGAACCACGCAAAGGACGGCGCCAGCGCCACCAGGAGCGCGCCGGTACCAATGCCGGTGAAATAGGCGAGCAGCATCGTTCGGGAGCCGAGAAAGCGCGTCAGGATTCCCGCCGGGACCGCGCCGAAACCGTACAGGAGGTACGCCGCCGTTCCGACGGCGGTGACCTCCGTGAGCGAAAGGCCGTATTCCCGCCCAATCGGTGCCAGCACCACCGGCAGTACCAGCATCGCAACGTGGCACAGGGCGTGGCCAAGACTCGTAATCGCAATAATCGTGTTGTTCAAACGGTTGCTCCCGGGTTCTACGAGTACCACGGCTCGGAACTCCGCATCAACAACGATGGTCGATCAAAACCACGACACACGCTATTCTGCCACGATGCAAAACGAACGAGAGCGAGCAAAGGAACGGGTCGAGGCGTGGTGGCGTGGGGAGTTGCTGGATCGCCCGGTGGTTCAGCTCACGGCGCCCGCCGCGGACGGCGTTCCCTACGACGGACCCGATACGGACGATCTGCACGCCTGGTGGACCGATCCCGCTTTTGTTATTCCCCGCGAGGTACACCGCCTCCGGAACACTTTCTTCGGGGGTGAAGCGTTTCCGGTGATGTTTCCCGTGTCCGGTCGAATCGTCGCTATGTTGGCCCGGTACCTGGGTGCGCCCAACCGGTACGTGGACAAGGAGACCACCTGGTCCGGTCACGTAATCGACAACTGGGCCACGCGCCCCACCTTTGCGTTTGATGAATCCAACGAATGGTGGCGGGCTTCCCGGACGCTTTTGGAAGCGGGGAGCGCTGCCATAGACGAGTCCGGCCACGAATGGTACCTGGGGAATCCGGACCTCAACGGCCCCACCGAGGTCCTGGCGGGCTTGCGCGGGCGGGAGGAGTTCGCCGTGGACTTCTACGACGAGCCGGATGCTATCGCCCCGGCCTTGCGGGAAATCAACACCGCCTGGTACCACGCGTGGTGCGCCGTCACCGCTATCACCGAGCGACACGGCGGGTATTTCACGTTTATGCGCGTCTGGGCGGAACGACCCGCCGTTGACCTGCAGTCCGACGTCTCCGGTCTTATCTCGAACGAGATGTTCGTGGAGCACCTCTTGCCCGCGATTAAAGCGCAGACGAACATGGTAGAGCGAACTATCTTCCACCTGGACGGCCCGGACGCGCTACGCCACCTGGACACGCTGCTGGCGCTGCCGAATCTTGACGCGATCCAGTGGGTACAGGGCGCCGGTGCGCCGCCGGCCGGCGAGTGGATCGACGTCATGAAGCGAATCCGCGCCGGCGGAAAGAGCCTTTACGTCTACTGTGAACCGGAAGAAGTGATCCCGATCTTCGACCAGATGGACCCGGCGGGGGTCATGCTCGTTGCAGAGTGCGCTTCCGAGGAAGAGGCGCGGGGAATACTCGAACGCCTCGGGTAGGGGTGTTGGTCGGTCGAAGGGCGCGTTGATATCACAATTGCAGTGACGGATCAGACGAATTAGAATCTGCCCGTCCGGAAACGCACATGGAACGAGAGAGTCGTGAAATCCTGCTCGTCGAAGACGAGAGTCTCATTGCAATCGGTACCGCCAGTGTGCTGCGCGACAACGGCTACGCCGTGCGGATCGAACATAGCGCTGACGATGCGATCAAAGCGGTCAACGAGCGCGTTCCCGATCTGGTGCTCATGGACATCGACCTGGGTCGAGGGAAGATGGATGGTACGGTTGCCGCCAAGAAGATCCTCGAATCTCACACCATTCCCGTCGTTTTTCTGACAAACCACTCCGAGCAATCGACGGTTGATCGGGTAAAAGGGATAACCAGGTACGGCTACGTCCTCAAGAATACCGGCGATTTTGTTCTGCTCGAATCGATTTCGATGGCCTTTGAGCTTCACGCTGTGCTTCAACACACGCGCGAGAGCGAGGAAAAGTATCGTGCGGCGTTTATGACCAGCCCCGACGCGGTCAATATCAACCGACTCGACGGTTTGTACGTGGACATCAACGAGGGATTCACCGCGCTTACCGGTTTCACACGGGAGGACGTGATCGGGAAACTGTCGTCGGAAATTGGCATCTGGGCGATTCCGGAGGACCGGGAACGGCTCGTCGAGGGGCTCAAACGCGACGGGTCGGTCGAAAACCTCGAGTCGCAGTTCCGTCGGAAGGACGGATCCTTGACCACCGCGGTAATGTCTGCGCGCATCATTTCGATCAACCAGCAACCGCACATCCTCTCGATCACCCGCGACATCAGCGAGCGCAAACGCCTTGAGGATCAGTTGCGGCAAAGCGAAGAACGGTTTCGTATTGCCGTTGAGGGGAGTAGGGCCGGACTGTGGGATTGGCACCTGGTGACCGGCGAAGCGTATTTCAACGATCGATTCGGGTCGATGCTCGGTTACGAACCGGGGGAGCTTCCGGCGACAGCGGCGGCGTGGCGCAATCTGCTCCATCCAGATGACGTGGAAGCGGCAAACCGACGGGTGGCAGATTATCTCGAAGGCAGATCAAAGACGTACGAATCGACCTTTCGCATGCGTACCAAGTCGGGTGAGTACCGTTGGATTATCGGGCGCGGCAAGGTGGTGCTCGACAACGACGGGAATCCGCAACGCTTCGTCGGATTCAACACCGACGTCACGGACCAGAAGGAACGCGAACTCAATGCACATCGCGAACTGGAAGCAAAATCGGTTCTCCTCGAAGAGGTCAATCACCGGGTGAAGAACAACCTGGCACTGATTACGTCATTGATCGAGTTAAAGCGGACCACATCGCAGAATGACGAAAAACTGGCGGATCTGTCGCGTCAGGTGGCGGCCGTATCGATGGTGCACGACTCACTCACCTCCTCGCGTCACTCGGGGAGTATCGATATCCGGGAGTACTGTGGATCACTCCTTCGGTCGGTGATTGACGGCGCTTCTCGGAACGGTATCGAAACAACCGTAGATATCGACAACCTGCATCTACCTGGAGAGTTGGCGATTCCCGTTGGCCTCATCCTGAACGAAGCGGCAACCAATGCCGTCAAGCACGGTTTTCGATCGGAGCCCAATCCCCGCCTCTACGTTCGGCTCGCCGGCGACACCGAAGACAAAGAGTGCCGCCTCGTCATCCGCAACAACGGTTCCGAGATACCATCTTCCGTCGATTTGTCATCACCGGCGACCATGGGAATGAAGATCATCACCGTGCTTGCCGGCCAGATCGACGGAATCGTATCGATCGAACGCGGACCGGAACCGACCATTTCCATCACCTTCCCCTGGTTCGAGTAACGGGCGCGCACCGCGTCACACAACGATCGCGAAGAGCAGGATTCCCCCGATCGTCAGGTCCGCAAAAAAGTGCGCCACCAGGGGCGGCACTGTGCCCATTGTTTTCGAACAACGGTTTCGGTCGCTAACTACCACTCTCGATGTGGATTGAAAACAATCATTGACAGCTTTAACGAGCGAATGTATGGTATATGTTCAGAGAGTGATCATATGATCGAAAAATCGGGCGACGAAAAACATGCTTCTTCGGGGCGCGACGCGGATCTGATCACGCGAATTGCGTGGCTCTACTACCACGAGAAAAAAACGCAACACGACATTGGAAAACAGCTCAACCTTTCGCGTCCGAAGGTACAGCGGATGCTTGAACGTGCCCGTGATCTTGAGGTCGTTCGATTCCAGATTACTCATCCCCAGTTCAATCTCCTTTCGGCGGAACAGCGCTTGCACCAGCGTCTTGGGTTGCGCGACGCAGTGGTCGTGCCGACCGAGTCGGTTGATCAAGAAGTTTTGCGTCGCTCTTTCGCACGCGCGAGTGCCGAGTACCTTGAACGCGTTCTTCGCAGGGACGGCAAAATCACACTTGGATTCGGTTGGGGCAATACGACGGCCCATTTGGCAGACTACTTCGATCCGCACGGGAATACGGCCAACACATCGGTGGTGTCGTTGATCGGCAATCTGATGGTGAACGTCGCCATGAACCCTTACATCACGGCGGAGCGCATCGCGCGTCGTCTCGGCGCACCGTTCTATAACATCTGGGCGCCGGCGATCGCGCAAAGCAAGGAGCGCGCCCAGGTTTTTCGATCTGAACCGTGGATCGACGAGACGATTCGACGCGCCGGCAAGTCTGATATTGCAGTTATTTCGATTGGTGAAGTCAGTGAGTCTGCGAGTCTCTTCGAGATGGGGTTCTTGTCGCCCGACGACCTTGCACGGCTGAGAAAGAAGGGCGCTGTGGCGGACATTCTCAGCCGGTTCATCGACAAAAACGGTGACGTTGTCGATGACGAAATTCATGACCGGGTCATCGGAATATCACTCGACGTTCTCAAATTGCCGGAGACACTTGTTATTGCTGTGGCCGGGGGAATGTCGAAGTTCGATGCGATTCGCGCGGCCGTTGTTGGCGGCTTCGTGGACGTTCTCATAACGGATGAGACGACAGCGGATCGTCTGATTGACCGGGTTTGAAACACGAGGAGTTGGAAATGGGTAGCGAACGACACCAGCGGTTCGCCGGGAAAACGGCTCTTGTCACCGGGGCCGCACAGGGTATAGGGCGCGCCGTGGCGACCGACTTCGCGGAAGAAGGTGCGTCTGTCGTCGTGTCCGATATTCTCGGGGACGATATCAAGAAACTCGAGAGTGAGATACGTGAGCGCGGTGGGACGGTGGTTGCGATACCGTGCGATGTCTCGTCGCGGGATCAGGTGGAAAAACTCATAGAGGATGCCGTTTCGTGGGTCGGGAGCGTCGACATACTGGTGAACAACGCCGGTTACCTGACCACTGGAACAATCGAAGAGACCACCGATGAGATTATCGATCGAACACTTTCGGTCAACCTCAACGGAGTTCTGTACGCAATTCGTGCGGTCACTCCCCTCATGAAACGGCAAGGCTACGGGCGAATTATCAACGTCGCATCGATCACCGGGAAAAACGGGGACAACTCGACGGTCTTTGCGTATGGCGCAACGAAGGGCGCGGTGATTTCGCTGACACGGTCGGTCGCGCGCCAGTTGGGTCCGTTCGGGATCACCTGCAACGCGATCGCTCCGCACGCTGTCATGACCAAGATGATGGAGTACTGGGATGCCGACAAAAAGCAGCAAATCGCAGACAAAATCCCGGTAAGACGCTTAGGCACTGTGGAGGATATGTCGGCGCTCATCCGTTTCCTCTCTTCAGATGAATCGTCGTTTATCACTGGAGAAACCGTGAATATCAATGGCGGCTATTACATGGACTAATCCCCAACACTGCAAAAGGAGGTGGTTTGACGGAGAAGGTGAACGACGAAGTCATGGTAGTAAGTGTGTGTTTTGTAGATCAATGGAGGTGCATATGATCAGCAAGAGGTTACGAACGGTTGGTGTGGTCGCGGCGATACTCGTATTTGTGGCGACCACGGTATGGGCTGGTGGTCAGGACGAAGCCGCGATGGTGGATTCATCCGATCTCCACATCGGTTTTTCGGCAGTCGCCATGAACGCGCCGTACTACGTCGCGATGGAGCGGGCGGCACGGGAAACGGCGGAACGATTGGGTGTCAGGATCACGATACTCAATGCCGACAACGATATTTCGAAGCAAATTGACGATATCAACAACTTGATGGTTCAGGGGATCGATGGATTGATCGTCAACTCGACCACCGAGTACGGAACGATGCCGGTGATCAAACAGGTTACTGCCGGCGGGATTCCCGTGGTTGCGATCGACAGGAACCTGTACGGTGATTACATCGCTTACGTCGGTATCGATCAGTGGAAGGCGGGAGTGTTGCAAGGTGAATTCATCACGGCGGAACTTCTGCCCGACGGCGGAAACATCGTACTCCTGGCCGGCGACCCCGGCGGATCCGCGAATATCGGACGTATGAACGGTATGCGCAGCGTCCTCGATCGACCGGAAAACCAGGGTAAGTACACCATTCTCGGTACCTACGCCGCGTATTACAACCGCAGCCAGGGGTTGAGCAAGATGGAAGAAGCGATCGCTGCACACGGCGACGCAATCGATCTTGTCTATGCAGCCAACGATTCGATGGCACTCGGCGCGATGGAAGCGTTGCGCGAAGCGGGAATGGATGACGTTATGCTCAGCGGTGTGGACGGCCAAAAAGAGGCGTACCAGGCGATTATCGAAACGGACCAGTACAAATCTTCCGTCGTGAACAACTCGTGGGAAATCACGCAGATCGCCGTGCAGATTCTCGTAGACTACCTTGCAACGGGCAAATCGGTCGAAGAGGTCGTCGACGGCCTCAAGGATGCCGACGAACGCCTCGCCGAAACGGTGGAAGTCCGTGAAGGCAAGGATGTCATTACCGGGACGGTGCTCGTGAACGACGCAAACGTCGAGGATTTCTACGATCCGGACGCGGTGTTTTAGAACTGCGCCATGCTGGATGAACCCAGGGGCGCCGACAACGCGTTCGGCACCTCTGCGTTCTTTTTGAAACGAGGGAACATGACGCAATGAGGTTTGAACGGACGGGATTTCTCAAACGATACGGGCTGTTGTTGGTTCTGATCGTTATGGTGTGCGTCTCCGTGCTCCTCTCCCCACTCTTTCTGACTCCGCAAAACGTGGTTAATCTGCTGACTCAGGTTAGTTTCGTGGGAATCATCGCCGTAGGCATGACCACGGTGATCCTGACCGGTGGAATCGACTTATCGGTTGGTTCTATCGTCGGTTTCTCATCGATCCTCTTCGCGACGATGATGCACGGCAACCTTTTCACGTTTATGCCCGATGAGATGTTCATCTACGCAGGTATGCAAGACCTGACGCCGCTTCTGCCGCTGCCGTTCAACCTTTTTGTCGTTCTCGTGGCGGGAGCGCTTATTGGTCTCGTAAGCGGCGCACTCTCGTTTTCGCTAAAAATCCACTCGTTCATCATTACCCTCGGGATGATGATCTTTGTGCGCGGTCTCGGCCGTTCCTATACCGACGGACAACCGCTATTTGGTGTGCCGCCGTACATCAGTTGGCTCGCGTACGGATCGATCTTGGGCGTTCCCACGCCTGTCGTTCTTTGGATTGTCATCGTCGTTGTTGCCGCTTTTGTATTGAAATACACCCGCTACGGACGACGGATATACGCGGTGGGCGGCGACGAGGAAGCCGCCCGGCTCTCAGGGATTCAACCCGCACTCTACCGAATCACACCGTTTGTTGTTTCCGGTGTATGTGCTGCATTGGTGGGCCTGATGATGAGCGGCAGGATGGCGGCGGGGGATCCAAAAATCGCCGAGGGGTGGGAACTCGACGCGATAGGGGCGGTCGTCATCGGCGGGACGGCCCTCCAAGGCGGAAAGGGCAGCCTCGTTGGAACGACGATTGGCGTGCTGATCGTAGGAATAGTTGTGAACGTAATGAACCTTCTCGGTATCGCCGACTATCCGCAGCAGATGGTGAAAGGAATGCTCATTATCGCCGCCGTTGCATTGCAAAACTTGATTGCGCGCTTCGGGAGGGAGCATGAACGATAACCCGAACGCACTCTTGCTCGAAGTCCAATCTTTGACCAAAGCGTATCCCGGTGTTGTCGCTCTTGACAATGTCGATCTCGACGTACGCTATGGTGAGGTTCATTGCCTGGCCGGCGAGAACGGCGCCGGCAAATCCACACTCATTGAAATCGTTGGAGGCACGATAGCCCCCGACAGCGGTGAGATCCGCTTTGAAGGGACCCGGGTCTCTTTCGAGTCGCCGCGGAGCGCGCAGGATAAAGGTATTGCGGTGCTCCATCAGGAGTTGCCCGCGCTCCCGGACCTCACCGTAGCGGAGAACATCTACCTCTCGCGCCTCCCGAGAACGCGTTTGGGAGTCGTGGATTATCGCTCGCTTCACCGGGAAGCCGACTACTGGCTCGAGTTCATTAACTCGGGAATAGATTCAAGGGCGGTGTTCGGCGATCTACCGGTTGCAAAACAGCAACTCGTCAGTATTGCCAAAGCTCTTTCGCTGGACGCAAAGGTGATCATATTCGATGAACCATCGGCCGTGCTCACATTGATCGAGCTGGAGCGTCTGTTTGAGATCATCAAAAACCTGCGGAAAGACGGCAAGGGCATCGTGTACATCTCACACCGACTCGACGAGATCTTCGAAATAGGCGATCGCGTCACCGTTTTGCGCAACGGAGCCGTAGTGGCCACAAACCCGACATCGGATATCGACAAGAACGACCTGATTCGGCACATGGTCGGACGGGAGGTTCACGAGACGCGTCTGCGCCAACGCTTCTCGCCCGCTCAGGACGGGACACCCGTTCTTGAAGTAAAAAATGTGACCCGTCGCGGCGTTCTCGAGAACGTTTCTTTTTCGGTGTCCGCCGGTGAAATCGTCGGGATCTTCGGACTCGTCGGTGCCGGTCGCACCGAAGTGGCGCGCGCGATCGTAGGTGCGGACGCCGTTGACGAAGGGGTCGTGACGGTAGCCGGTACCGAACTCCGAAAGCATAACCCGAAGCGCACGCTTCGATACGGCGCCTGTCTTATTCCCGAAGATAGGAAACTGCAGGGTTTGTTGCTTGACAAATCGGTCCGAGAGAACGTCGCGTTGCCGTCCCTGCGCGACCTCACTGTTGGTCGCGTTTTGCTCGATCGTCGAGCGATCACGGTGCGGGCCCGCGACTTCACCGAGAAGTTGAAGATAGCGACGCCGGGTATCGAGCAACGCTCGAAATTTCTGAGCGGCGGGAATCAACAGAAGGTCGTCCTGGCGAAGTGGCTCAGCAGGAACATGGAGTTGTTCATTTTTGACGAACCCACGCGCGGCGTGGACGTCGGCGCCAAGGAAGAGATCCGCAGATTGATCGTCGATCTCGCTGAGTCCGGCAAAGCGGTCATCCTGATTTCGTCGGAGATCCCGGAAATCCTGATGTTGAGTGACCGCGTGCTGGTCATGCATTCGGGAAGGATCACCGGAAACGTACCGGTGACTGAGGCGTCGCAGGAAGCGCTTCTCGCATATTCCATGGGGAGTAACTGATGGCGGACGGTAGTACAACGGGAGGGACCTGGTTGTCCGGAGCGCCGGCACGTGGAAGCGCCGCAGATCTACTGGTGCAAAACAGCCACTACGGCATTCTTGTCGTGTTGGTGACGATCGCCGCGTCGTTGGCTCCGGGGTTTTTGACGGTTCAGAACTTCCTCAATTTACTGCGGAGTTTCTCGTTTCTTGGTTTTATCAGCGTCGGCATGACGTTCGTGATTCTCTGCGGCGGGATCGTCGACCTTTCGGTAGCGTCGATCCTCGCATTCAGCGGCGTTGTGATGGCCCTATTGCAGCATTGGGGAATTTACATCGGGTTCACGAATGAACTCTCACACGTTTATCCGACTCCGTTCATCATCTTGACCGTGCTTGCCCTCGGGGCCGGCATTGGACTTGTGAACGGCCTCATCATCACTAAATTGAAGGTGACCGGTTTTGTCACGACGCTTGGAATGATGGTGTTTGTGCGGGGACTCGCCTTTGCCGTGAGCGGCGGTGGCACGATTTTTGGCGTTGACGATTTCACCCGCTATCTTGGTCGCGGGATGGTCGGTCCAATACCGTTCGTTGCACTCCTCTGGATCGTAACGATCGTCGCCGGCTCGTTCGTACTCAACCGTACGCCCTTCGGAAGACGCTTGTACGCCACAGGGGAGAATCCCGAGACGGCCTTTCTTTCGGGGATCAACCCCGACACGTACCGGATTGCAGCGTACGTCATCTCTGGGTTTCTCGCCGCAGTTGCCGGTATCTGTTTGACGGGGAGATTGGATGTTGGCGAACCACGCGTTGCGCAGGCGTGGGAGCTCAACGCGATTGCGGCTGTTGTAATCGGCGGGACGAGCTTCGACGGTGGCCGGGGGAGTCTGGGACGGACCGTTGTCGGCGTTATGATCATCGGCCTGATACGAAACGTGCTGAGTCTTCTGGGCGTGCTTCCGTCGCCGCAGGAAATGATCATGGGGATCGTTCTCATCGCCGCGGTCGTCGTTCAACACGTGATCTCGCGGTCGAAGGTGTAACGTGTTGTCGGCTATGTATTCTGTAGGAATCGACTTTGGTACCAACACGGCCCGCGCGGTGGTAGTGGACGTCGCTACCGGTGAAGAGATAGGCACCGGAATCGCGGCCTACCGTAGCGGCGAAAAGGGAGTTGTTGTCGACGACGCCAATCCCCACGTGGCGAGACACCATCCGGGGAACTACGCGGAAGTCACCCGCGATTCCGTACGTTCCGCGCTGGAATCGGCCAAGCACGTTCGCTCGTTCCGGGTCGACGCGATTTGCGGAATCGGGCTCGATGCGACGGCGAGCACGCCCATTCCCGTGAGCCGTGGCGGCGTTCCGCTCGCTTTGACCGAGGAGTTCGCCGGTTCGGTGGACACGTTGGCGTGGCTTTGGAAAGACCATTCCGCCGTGGGAGAGGCGGAGGAAATCACCGCGGTTCTTCGTAATCGCGCTCCGGCCGTTCTTGATCGAATTGGTGGAGTGTACTCTTCGGAGTGGTTCTGGGCCAAGCTGTTGCGGTTCTCCCGAGTTGCGCCCGGGGCGTTTGCGGCGACGCATTCGTGGATCGAAGTATCCGATTGGTTTGCCGCGTGGTTGGTCGGCGAACGCGATCCGAACTTGATGTCGCGAGGTATTTGCGCGGCCGGCCACAAGGCGCTCTACGATTCCGAGTGGAACGGTTTTGTGCCGGACGACGTGGTTCGCGCCATTGATCCTGCCCTAGCCAGGATTCGAGAAACGATGCGCGGCAAGGTGCGCCCGCCGGGTTCGGTCGTGGGCATGCTTTCTCGGGAGAACGCCGAGTATCTGGGCGTACCGGCGGGTATACCCGTTGCTGTTCCGGTTATCGACGCGCATATCGGCGCACTTGGGTCGGGAATAGAGACCGGACGAATGGTCAAAATAATGGGAACATCCGGAGTGGATCTCGTGGTTACCTCACTCGCGGACGCTCCCGATACGATACCCGGCGTCTCGGGAGTTGTTCCCCATTCGGTTCTTCCTGGATTCGTGACGGTCGAGGCCGGCCAAAGCGCCGTAGGTGACATCTACGGATGGATCGTAGAGCAAATGCGGCCGACCAATGAATCCCACGAGTCACTGACTCGCGATGCCGAACGTCTGCGGCCCGGCGAAACGGGTCTGCTCGGTTTGGACTGGCTCAATGGCAACCGAACCGTATTGATAGATCAACGGTTGTCCGGACTCGTCGTGGGCCTCAACCTCCGGACTCAACCAAACCACCTTTATCGAAGCATGATCGAAGCGACCGCATTCGGTAGCCGCGTGATCATTGACCGGCTCAGCGAGTTCGGTGTTGACGTCGAAGAGATCGTTACGTCCGGTGGATTGCCGGGACGAAATTCGTTGGTCATGCAGGTTTTTGCTGATGTTCTCGAGCGGCGTCTTCGAATAGCGCGAAGTGACCAAACCGCAGCGCTCGGTTCGGCCATCTGTGCGGCAGCAGCAGCCGACCTCGTTGCGGGTGGACGTGGCGACATCCAAGCGGCGGTCCAGAGGATGGTGGGGTTTCGGAGCGAGAGATTCTCCCCGATCGAAGACAACGTAAAGGTGTACCGGCGTCTGTACGCATTGTACCGAGAGCTCCACGATGCGTTTGGCACGACTACCTACCGCGGAACGCTCCAACACGTCATGAAGGACCTACTTCATATCCGATCCGCCGTATCGTCGTAGCGGCGCTACCTGTCCGCGACGTTCACACAACGATCGCGAAGAGCAGGATTCCCCCGATCGTCAGGTCCGCAAAGAAGTGCGCCACCAGGGGCGCCACCACGCCCCTTGACGTGTGGCGCATGGCACCCAGGAAGAGCGACCACACGAATACCATTCCTACTCCTACGGGACCGCCGGGGAAACCGTCGTAGTGCCAGAGTGCAAAGAGGAGCGCCTGCGCCACGACGGCAGCCCACAGGCGACCTTCGAAGAGCGCGACGAACGCGTCGTAGAGCAAGGCGCGAGCGATAAACTCCTCAAAGAGCGCGTTCGCTGCCGCAAAGAGCACACCGTAAAGAACCAGCAGCGGCAGCGGGAGGTCTGGGACCCACCGAGCGAAGCGCGTCAAGTCTCCGGCGACGAAGGACGCCCACGCCACGAGCGCGCCGGCGCTCCCGACAACCAGGATGACACCCAGTGCAATCGTCAATCGGTTTGCATCGCCGCGCCGGTACCATCGCGCGTGTTCCCGCAATCCAGGCGTCGTAAATAGAACCGCCAGGTATGCCACCGCCGCCGGCAGGAAGTAGCTCTGCGGGACATAAAACGGCAGCCGTTCCAGCGCCAGAAAGACCGGCGGAGCGATCACCGCGTGGATCGCGAAGAAGAGGGCCGGTACAAAGGCCGCCCTGTTTGTTTGCGCCAACCGCGCGACCGGCACACAGAGTAGCACTCCCACCAGCAATCGCGCGACAAAGGGCCACCCGGTGTAGGGGAGCATAAGCGATCCCACCGCCACAAGGAGAAAGGCGAGGACGTCTGCGGTACGGCGAGCGGTTACTGCCACGGGTCATTCTATCGCGACTGCCCGGACAACGACCACGCTACGGTGTGCCGCCTCGAGGTCGGTCACGGGACGACCAGCGGCCCGGTGCCGGATCAACAAAAACCACTTGACATATAAAAACAAATCTATCAGTATGTAAAAACAAAGTAATTGAAAAGTTCATGGACAACCTGAGGGAACGCGACAAACAAGTATTCGATCTGCTCAGCGAAACGCCAACGATCGGAGTAACGGAACTGGCGGAACGCCTGGGCGTTTCCGTGGTCACCGCGCGGGCCGACCTGGACGGACTCGCCGACAAGGGCTACATCGTGCGGGTACACGGTGGGGCGCTACCCGCCTTTCACCCCGATATCGTTGCTCGCCAGAAAGACCACACCGACGTGAAACGACGCATCGCCAGGGCCGCTGCCGCCATGGTCGATTCCGGTGATTCGATCATGATCGAATCGGGGACGACGCCCGCCTTGATCGCGCGCTACCTCATGGGAAAACAGGATATTCGCGTGGTCACCGACAGCACGTTGATCCTTCCCTACGCGCGCACCAATCCGGGGCTCTCCGTTGTCTTTGCGGGCGGTCGTTTCGACTCTACCATGGAGGCGATGGTGGGGCCGGTAACGCTCCGCGAACTCGCCACCTACAACGTCCGCATCGCGTTCCTCGGGACGGACGGGTTTTCGGTCCCGAACGGCCTGACCTCCGGATCTGTCGAAGCTGCCGAAGTCTCCCGGACGATGGCGGCCCAGGCGGACCAAGTGGTTCTCGTGGCCGATTCGTCGAAACTCAACCGGAAAGGCTTCACCGCAATCATGGGGCTGGACCAGGTGGACGTGCTCGTTACCGACAGGGGCCTACCGGCCAACGAGATCAAAGAGATAGAAGCGCTCGGCTGCCGCGTGCAATTGGTGTAGCCCGCAGCCGACATACGAGGAGAGACGATGAAAACAACGGCTGTACGGATGTACGGGAAGAAGGACCTCCGGCTCGAGACGTTCGAGTTGCCGGAGATCGGCGACGACGAGATCCTGGCGCACAACATTTCCGACAGCATCTGCATGAGTTCCTACAAGGCGGTGGAGCAGGGAGAGGACCACAAGCGCGTTCCAGCGGGTATCGCCGCCAACCCGGTGATGATCGGTCACGAGTTCTGCGGCGAGATCGTGAAGGTCGGCGCAAATTGGAAGCACAAGTACAACGAAGGTGACCGGTTTGTCATCCAGCCGGCGCTCAATTACAAGGGCAGCCTAAACGCCCCGGGGTACTCGTACCGTTACATCGGCGGTGACGCTACCTACATCAACATCCCCAACGAGGTCATGGAGATGGATTGCCTGCTCCCGTACAAGGGAGACGCCTTCTACTTCGGCAGCCTCAGCGAACCGATGTCGTGCATCGTCGGCGCCTTTCGCGCCAGCTACCACGCGGATCCCGGGAGCTACGATCACAAGATGGGCATTAAGCGCGGCGGAACGATGGCAATCCTGGCGGGGGCCGGCCCCATGGGGCTCGGTTCGATCGACCTGGCGCTCCACGGTGACACCAGGCCGTCGACGCTCGTTGTAACCGACATCGACGACGACCGCCTCGCCCGGGCGGCACAGCTCTTCCCCGTTGAAGCGGCGGCGAAGGACGGCATCACGCTGAGTTTCGTGAACACCAGGGCGATGGCGGACGCGGTGGGGGAACTCAAGAGGCTTTCCGGCGGCGACGGCTACGACGACGTGTTCGTTATGGCGCCGGTCCGGCCGGTGGTTGAACAGGGGGACCGCATCCTGGCTCGCGACGGGTGCATGAACTTCTTCGCCGGACCGACGAACACGGAGTTCACTGCCGAGATCAACTTCTACGATCTCCACTACGCGTCGCACCGCTTTGTCGGCACCAGCGGCGGTAACACGGAAGACATGCGTATCTCCCTGAAGCTCATGGAAGAGGGCCGGGTGAATCCCTCCATCATGATTACCCATGTTGGCGGCCTGGGGTCGGTCGTGGAGACGACGCTCACGCTCCCCAAGATCCCCGGCGCCAAGAAGCTCATGTACACTAACGTCGATCTGCCGCTCACGGCCATCGCCGATTTCGTTGTAAAGGGTGCGGAAGATCCGCTCTTTGCCGAACTCGCGCGCCTCGTCGAGAAGAACAACGGTCTGTGGAACGCGGAGGCGGAAGCGTACCTACTCGCGAACGCGCCGGCAATAGAAACCGCGGAGTGACGCCGTTGCACGGGGAAAAGACTGCATCCCGGGACGGCCCATGGTAGGATGGAGCCAAGCATAATACACCTAGGGGGAGGCAAAACGAATGCTCAAGGGAATACCCGCGGTTCTCTCACCGGAACTGCTTAAGACGATGATGGCCATGGGGCACGGCGACGAGCTGGTGCTCGCGGACGGAAACTACTTTGCCGGGGGACACGCCGAGCGAGTGATTCGCGCCGACGGTCTTGGTATCCCGGAACTCCTCGATGCGATCCTGCGCTTTTTTCCGCTGGATCGGTACGTGGACCACCCGGTGATCCTCATGCAGGTAACGCCCGGTGATCCCGTAGAAACGCCCATATGGGACGAGTACCGGGCGATCGTCAGGAAACACGACCCGGAGGCACCGGACTTCGAGAACACGGAACGCTTTGCATTCTACGAACGGGCCCGCGCCGCCCACGCCACGGTCACCACCGGCGAAAAGGCGCTCTACGCCAATATCATTCTCAAGAAGGGAGTCGTGGTCGAATAGGCCGCGGACGAGGAGGACGCAATGGACTGGAAATCGATGAAGCCAAAGACGGGTGAATGGCGCTACAGCGGCGAGCGGCCCACGGTGGGCATCCGGCCGACGATCGACGGGCGCCTGGGCGGCGTGCGCGAATCGCTGGAGGAAAAGACGATGGGTATGGCCCGGGCGGCGGCGGACCTGATCTCGAGAAACCTCTTCTATCCCGACGGAACGCACGTGGAGTGTGTCATCGCGGACTCCACCATCGGCGGCGTTGCCGAGGCGGCGGCGTGCCAGGCGAAGTTCCAGCGCGAAGGCGTGGGTGTATCGCTCACCGTCACCCCCTGCTGGTGTTACGGCAGCGAGACGATGGATATGGATCCCCATACACCCAAGGCGGTCTGGGGCTTCAACGGGACGGAGCGACCCGGTGCCGTCTACCTGGCCGCGGTTCTGGCGTCCCACGCCCAGAAGGGCATCCCCGCCTTCGGTATTTACGGTCACGAGGTGCAGGACCTGGACGACAACAGCGTACCCCAGGATGTACAGGAGAAGATCCTGCGCTTTGCCCGGGCGGGCCTCGCCGTGGCGATCATGCGCGGCAAGTCGTACCTGGCGATCGGTTCCGTATCGATGGGAATCGGCGGTTCGATCGTGAAGGAGGACTTCTTCGAAGAGTACCTGGGCATGCGCAACGAGTACGTCGACATGTGTGAGATCACCCGCCGTATCGAAGAGGAGATCTACGACAAGGACGAGTACGAACTTGCCCTATCGTGGGTAAAAGAAAACCTCCGGGAGGGGATGGACCCCAACGAGGAGGCGCTCCGGCATTCGCGCGAGAAAAAAGACGCCGAGTGGGAGTACAGCGTCAAGATGACGATTATCGGCCGCGATCTCATGACCGGTAACCCGCGCCTGGCGGAACTCGGCTTCGGTGAGGAGGCGCAGGGCCACAACGCGATCGCCGGCGGCTTCCAGGGACAGCGCCAGTGGACCGACTACCTCCCCAACGGCGATTTTATGGAGACGATGCTCAACACCAGTTTCGACTGGAACGGCATCCGCCAGCCCTATATGTTCGCCACCGAGAATGACAGCCTGAACGGCGTGGTCATGCTCTTCGGCAATCTCCTTACCGGGACGGCGCAGATCTTCAGCGACGTGCGCACCTTCTGGAGCGCGGACGCGGTCAAGCGCGTCACCGGCCACACGCTCACCGGAATAGCCAAGGACGGCATTATCCACCTGATCAACAGCGGTTCCACCACCATGGACGGAACGGGCGAACAGGAGATCGACGGGAAGCCCGCGATCAAACCCTTCTGGGAGGTGACCGGCGATGAGGCCAAGGCGTGCGCCGATGCGACGCGCTTCTGCGCGGCGGACCTGGGATACTTCCGGGGCGGCGGCTTCTCCACCGATTTCCTCACCCGCGGTGACATGCCCGTTACCATGTGTCGCGTGAACCTCGTGAAGGGCCTCGGACCGGCGCTGCAGATCGCGGAAGGCTGGACCGTTGACTTGCCGGAGAAGGTACACGACGCGCTGGACATGCGTACGAACCCCACCTGGCCCACCACGTGGTTCGCCCCGCGTGTCACCGGCGAGGGATTCTTCACCGACGTATATAGCGTGATGGCCGCCTGGGGAGCCAACCACGGCGCTATCAGCTACGGTCACATCGGCGCGGACCTGATCACCCTGGCGTCGATGTTGCGCATCCCGGTGAACATGCACAACGTGTCGGCGGACCAGATCTTTCGACCCGCGGTATGGAAGCTGTTCGGGATGGAGCTGGAAGGCGCCGACTACCGCGCGTGCGCGAACTTTGGCCCCCTGTACCGGTAGGGAAAGAGATCAACGGCCCGGTAGAACGCCGGCGGGAGGTTGGGCAGCGTGGACTATGCGATCGCCGTACTCGACATCGGCAAGACCAACAAAAAGGTCGCCCTCTTTGACGACGCATTGAATACCCTGGCGATTCGTCGGGAACATATAGACACTGTGAACGTCGAGGGTCTCGACGTGGAGCCGGTGGAGGAGATCGAGGAGTGGTGCCTGACACAGCTCACGGAGTTGGCCGGCCGGTACCCGATCCGCGCCATCTCTATATCGACCCACGGAGCGTCGGTCGTGTGCGTGGGAGAGGACGGAAAACCGAGTATTCCGTCGGTCGCTTATACCAACGAGATACCCGATGAGGTACACGAGCGCTTCTACGCGGAGATGGGATCCCGTGCCGAACTCCAGAAAACGACCGCGACCGCGGAGGTCAACCCGCTCATCAACGTGGGAAAGCTGCTCTATTACTCCTTTGAACGGTTCCCGGAGGGGCGGGAACGCACGAAACACGTGTTGCTGTACCCGCAGTACTTCGCATACCGCCTTACCGGCGAAGCGACGGCAGACTTCACCTACACCGGGTGCCATAGCTACCTCTGGGATTTCACCAGGTGGGATTGGTCGATCGTTGTGGACCGCCTGGGTATCCGTAGCAAGCTTCCGGAGAAACCGCGGGTGCCGCACTCTTATCTCGGTACGATAACCGCAGACGTCGCCGCGCGCACGGGCCTGTCCCCGGACACGATCGTGGGCGTCGGTATCCACGACTCCAATAGCAGCCTGATACCCTATCTCATTACCCAAACCGACGAGTTTGTTCTCAACTCGACGGGAACGTGGTGCGTCGCCATGCATCCGGAAGGGCGCGTCGCCTTCGAGGACGACGAAATCGGGAAGCTCGTTTTCTACAACATTTCCTTTGAGAACAAACCGGTCAAAACGGCGATCCTCATGGGCGGCCTCGAATACGAGACGTACACGCAGATCCTCACGCAGTTGCACGGACGCGACGACGATCCCGGATTCGACCGGTCCGTATACGCCGATGTGATCGCCAACGGTGATGCCTTTCTCCTGCCGTCGGTGATCCGCGGTACGGGCCAGTTTCCCGACTCTCGGGGGCGCGTGATCGAGAAGGGATCGACGATATACGTGGAGGAGATGCCGGGGCGCATTCCCGAGATCTTCTCCGAGTACGAACGCGCCCACGCGTTGATCAACATCTCGGTTGCGATCCAAACACAGGTAGCTCTGCGCCGCGTGGGTGCCTCGCCGTCGTCAACGATCTACGTGGAGGGGGGATTCCGCAACAATCCGGCGTACCTAAAGCTTCTCACCGCGCTGCTGCCGGAGAGCCCCCTGGCGCTCACCGCCATCGACGAAGCCACCAGCTTTGGTGCGGCCCTGTGCGGCAAGGCGATGGTTGAAGAGGTCCCCGTCGAGTCGTTCCATGACCTAGTTGACCTGGGGATCACACCCGTGGATCCCGTGACGATGCCGGGTATCGAGGAGTACGCGGCGGAGTGGTTGAGTATGGTCGAGACGGTGTAGCTACGTTCGCTGCTCCATCCCAAAACCGGGGAAAGAGATCGTGGTAGAGATAGAATTGTGGGAGGGCGCCGGACGGCGTCCGGGCGTAGGATAAAGGAGTCCACACGTGTTTGCTCCCGACCTTGACCATCTCCGGTTCGTCGCCGGCCGTATTCCCGGATCGCCGCCGGTCGCCCTCAACGTGATCAAAGTAGCTGAGTCGCACCGCACGCGCAATCTCGTCGTGGAGGGCGCCGATGAGACGCCGCACGTC
Organism: Spirochaetales bacterium; assembly: GCA_028282545.1. Lineage (GTDB taxonomy): Bacteria > Spirochaetota > Spirochaetia > DSM-27196 > Alkalispirochaetaceae > JANQHT01. The sequence goes on along the minus strand of JANQHT010000078.1, from coordinate 27,502 downwards.
ATGGCACGAACCGCCTACCAGGTGGTCTATCGCGACGGGACCGTCATGATCGACTCCGGCCTGGACGAAGAGACGCACGCTACGTTCGGCAAGACGCCGCAGCCCTTTTTCGCGAACCGGAACGAAGAACTGCAGCAAGCGCTCCGCCGGGCGCGCTTCATCGTTCTCACCCACTACCATGGAGACCACGCGGCGGGCGTCCTGCGCTCCCGGTTCATTGACGAACTGGCGCCCAAGACGCTCGTTACCGCGGAGACGGCACGCCTCCTGGTGGAATCGCCTCATAAACCGACCCTCGAAATTGACGCCGATACGATCGCGCCCTTCATCGTGATAGACTATCAAGAGGCGATGCCCGTCGCCCCGGGTCTCGTCCTGATCAAAGCGCCGGGACACACCCCGGACTCGCAGATGCTCTTCATCACCCTTGCCGACGGCCGCGACTTCCTCCACAGCGTTGACTCTGCCTGGCACATGGACAACATCCGCCTCCTCAAGCAGAAAGCGGCGCCCTGGGTCAAGGAGGACCGCGACACGCTGGCGGAACACTACCGCTGGCTCAAACGCATCGATGAAGAGGAGCCAAATGTCCATGTCCTGGTCTGTCACGACAATGATCAGTTCGAGGAGCTGACGCGGTCGGGTGTGCTCGGCGATAGTCTTGTGTAGCGACAGGATAACGGAATGAAACGAAGCGAAATCAACGCGCTGATTCGGTCCGCGGAACAACGCTTCTCGTCGCGCGGTCTCCATCTCCCCGAGTGGGCGCATTGGTCGCCGGCGGATTGGATGGACCAACGCGAACGGGCGCAGGAGATTCTCGACGCACGCCTCGGATGGGACTTGACCGATTTCGGCTCCGGCGATTTCGAGCACCTGGGACTCCTGCTCTTCACTGTCCGGAACGGCACACCCAGACCCACCAGCCGGCTCCCGTACGCCGAAAAACTGATGGTGGTAGGCGACCATCAGGTCACGCCCTTCCATTTTCACTGGACCAAGACGGAAGATATCATCAACCGTGGCGGCGGCGAACTGGTTGTCGAACTCGTCATGGCCGACCCGACGTCGGAGCAGAAGACGAGCGACGATTTTGTCGTCTACCGCGACGGTATACACATCGAGTGCGCCCCGGGTGACCGCGTCCGTCTCGAACCGGGACAGAGCATCACCTTGACGCCCTACCTCTACCATTCGTTCTGGGCCGAGGGCGGCGCCTGCGTCGTGGGCGAAGTCTCCTCGGTGAACGACGACGCGACGGACAACCGGTTCTTTGACCCGGTTGGTCGCTTTCCCTCAGTTGAGGAGGACCAGGCGCCATATCGGCTGCTCTGTACCGACTACGCGGAGATTCTCGGTTGACCCTTCGAGACGGTATCGCCGGCGTCGGCTGCGCGCTCCTGGATATGCTCTACCCGGATGCACGGTTCTCCGGGGACGCCTTCAGCCGGTATGCCTCGCGGTCACCCGGCGACGGGGGCCTGGTCCCGGGACAACTTGTCTTCTCATCCGCCCTCGATCGATTCGCCGGTGTCCCGGCAGCCTCCGTTGTTGCGGAGCTGTGCGGCGGATCAGAGCCGCACCGGAATCTCGGCGGGCCGGCGATCGTCGCGCTCGTGTTGGCGGCACAGGTCCTCGCGCCCCACAACATCCCGGTTCGATACTTCGGTTTTCGCGGCGACGATGAGATCGGGTCTTCGATCGAACGCATCGTTGCCAGGACCCCTCTCGGCCTCGACGGTCTCCGCCGCCGCCCCGGGGAATCACCGTCGACGCGGGTACTCTCCGACTCAAGCGCCGAAGGCGGCGCAGGAGAGCGCCTCTTTATCAACACCCTGGGCGTGGCGGAGCATTTCCGTGTCCGAGACATTCCGGCTGAGTTTTTCGACTACGACATCGCCTTCTTCGGGGGGACCGCCCTGGTACCGCGACTCCACGCGGAACTGGGCGTGGCGCTCCATTCGGCGCGGACCCGGGGCGCCATGACGGTAGTGGGCACGGTCTACGATTTCTTGAACGAGTCGCGCTCGCCCGACGCGCTGTGGCCGTTGGGAGAGGGGCAGGGAGACTACCCCTTGATCGATCTCACCGTGACCGACGCCGAAGAGGCGCGTCGCCTGACCGGCGCCCGGGTGCCCGCCGACGCGGTTCGCCGTTTTCTCGAGTGGGGCTCCGGGGCCGCGGTCGTCACCTCCGGAGCGGACCCAGTCACGTTCGGGGCGTCGGAAGGCCGGTTTCGTGAAGCCGCCGTCGCGACCCTTCCCGTGTCCGACGAAGTCCGCCGTCTGGCGGATACAACCGATCCGGCGGCGCGGGATACCACCGGCTGCGGTGATAATTTCATGGGCGGCATCTTGAGTTCGATTGCGCTTCAGCGCAAGAGCGTCACCGCGCCGCTCGACCTCACCGAGGCTGCAATAGACGGCGTGTGCGCCGGCGCCGCCGCGTGGTTCCAGTTGGGAGGTACCTACGTCGAACCGGAACCGGGCGCTGCGCTCTCGAGAATCGAGCGGCTCCGGAGCGCCTACCGGAAACAGGTCGGCATGGCAGGTAGATAGGTAGGAATATGGCACGAACGCTCCTCGCCTTCGGCGCCGGCAACATCGGTCTCTCCTTCGTGGGCCAAATCTTCGCCCGGTCGGGATATCGGGTCATCTTTGCCGACACCGACGCAGAGGTTCTGGAACGCCTCAGACGCTACGACGGCTATCGCGTAGCGTTGCTGGATCCGGCCGGCGGCTCGGAAGAGCTGGAGATCTCGCCGGTCGAGACGGTAGATGCTCGTGACACCGGCGCCGTTGGTGCTTTGTTGCGCGATCGGCCGCTCATCGCGACGTCGGTTGGATTGCGCGCCTTTTCGGATGTCGTGCGTTCCGTCGCGGACGCCGCCGCCCGTGCGGCCGTGGACCCGGCTGCCCTCGATATCGTCGCCGCTGAGAACATTCACGATCCGCGATCTGTCGCGCTGGACGTTCTCGGCGACAACGCCCCGGGAATCCACGCCTGTAGCGTGGGGAAGATGGTTCCGTTCCAGGAGCGCGGCGCCTCCTCCGGGAAGATCGTGGTTCGTGCCGAGGCGTTCAACACCCTGATCGTGGACGGGACGGACTGGCGCGGGCCGGTACCGCACGATGTGCCGTGGATCCGCGTCGTCGAGAACATCGAGGCGTGGATGGACCGGAAACTCTACGTGCACAACCTCGGCCACGCCGCCTGCGCCTGGCGTGCCCGCGCATCTGATCCGGAAATCACGACGATTGCCGAAGCGATCGCACGGCCGTCGATCGAGCGGTGGACGCGCCACGTGATGTACGCCGCGGTCGAACTCGTTGCACGCGCCTATCCGGGGGCGTTTGTTCCCGGGGACTTGCAGGAACACGCGGAAGAGCTGCTTTTTCGCTTTGGGAACGCCGCTTTGGGCGACACCGTGGAACGGGTGGGGCGTGACCTGGAGCGTAAATTGGGTCGCCACGATCGGTTGATAGGCGCCATGCGCCTTGCAGCGCGCCTATCGAGGGGTGTAGCAACGACCGGGACACGCGCGGCAAGCGACGGCGAGATTGGCGCCACCGATCACGGCGCGTCGGTGGAGGCCTGCGCCGCTACCATCCTCCCGCTGTTTGCCGATGTAGCCCGCGACGCGGTTCGATTCGGCGTTGAAGGTCTCTCCGAGTGGCCCGCGGATATCGAGGTCACCAAACGAGCGGCGGTCCCACCCCTGTCAAAGGTGGTCGCGGACGTGGCGCCCCTGTCCGGTGATGACCCAAATGACCAAGTGGTCATACACGCTCTCGAGTGAGCGAGGAAGCCACCACAATGGAGTCACCGCATCTATCCCGGGACGAAACGTCGATCCACGGCGCCCTTTACCAGGAAACGACCACGTCGTAGCCGGAAAAAGCCGCGTCGTTGGTGAGCAGCGTTAGCTCTTCCGTTTGCGCCTGTGCCACCAAGAGGCGGTCAAACGGATCGCGATGCATCCATGGAAGCTTCGATACGGCGTGAATGTGAGCCGGGGAGATCGGCAACCACGCGATTTCATTCCGCGCCATTTCGGTAGGAATCGTTTCCTGCCAATCGTCGGAGAGTCCGAGTTTGCCGATGCTCACTTTGATTCCGATCTCCCAGTACGCCGCCACACTGAACAGGAGTTCGTTGTCTTGGTCCGAGATTAGCGACCGCGCCGTCTCCGACAACCGCTCCGCTCGGGAGAGCATCCAGAGCAGCACGTGGGTGTCCAGGAGTATCTTCACGTGGGGTCTTCCGCCGCCAGGTACGGCGAGAAATCCTCCAGCGGGTCAAAGAACGAATCGTCCAACCGCTCGATAAGGTTCGGGAGCGCGTTGAACCGGCGGTGCTCCGCGGCGATAGGCACCAGGCGGGCCACCGGTTTCCGGCCGCGGCTGATAACCAGCGTTTCGCCCGCTTCCACGTCACGTATCAGCCTGGAGAGATGGGTCTTCGCTTCGTGGATTGTCACCGTCTTCACGCTACTAATCTAACTTAGTTCAATGACTTAGTCAATTACGTCGTTGAACGGTACCGATCTACCGCGACGCCACCAGCTTGGCGACCTCCTCCTTCCCGGGTAGGCTCGGTTGTGCTCCCAGCTTCGTAACCGTCAGCGCTCCCGTTGCCAGCGCCCAGGGAAGCGCCGCATCCACGTCGTCTCCCGCGGCCAGGCGCGCCGCCAGGGCGCCGTTGAAGGCGTCGCCCGCCGCGGTAGCGTCCACCGCATCGACTTCGAAGGTCGGGAACGTGGTGATACGGCTCTCCGTGGCGACGAGTACACCCTCCGCGCCGCGCGTAACGATTACCGTTTTCACTCCCCGATCGAGGAGCGCCCGGGCCGCCGCCTCTTCGCCGGCAACGCCGGTGATCCCTTCCGCCTCCGTTTCGTTGGGAGTGACGATGTCCACCAGGGGAATCAGCTCGTCCGGTACGTCCGCGGCCGGGGCGGGATTGAGGATCACCGTGCACCCCGCGTCGCGCCCCAGGCGTGCCGCGGGGACCACCGACTCCACCGGAATCTCGAACTGGAGCAGCACCGTTTTCGCCCTTTGAAAGAGGTGGACGTTTGCTCCGATGACCGCCGGCGTAACGTGACTATTGGCGCCGGAGATAGCGACGATCGTATTCTGTCCCGACGCTTCGATCGTTATGAGCGCGACTCCCGAAGGACCCTCCACGCGTTGTGCTCCCGAGAGGTCGATGCCCTCCGTTTCCAGTCCCTCCAAGAGGACGGAGCCGTACTCGTCGCGCCCAACCGCGCAGATCATCGCCGTCTTTGCGCCCAACCGCGCGGAGGCAACGGCTTGATTGGCCCCCTTTCCCCCGGCGGCCGTGGTGAAGGTGCGACCCAAAATGGTGGCGCCGCGCTCCGGCAGTTCCCGGACCTGCGCGTTGAGATCCATGTTCACACTCCCGACCACGAGGACGTCGATATCTTTCATGCGGTCGAGTATACCACGGTGGCCGCTGTGATATGATGGCGCAATGAGCACGACGATCCGCGAAAAGGCGTTCCGAAACGATGCGGTGGCCAAGGTCACCGGGCGAGCCGTCTTTGCCGACGACGTTTCGTACGCCGGCATGCTGCACATGGCGCCGGTGTACGCCGACTACGTTGCCGCCCGGGACGTTCGCGTTGACGTCTCCGCCGCGCTCGACGTGCCCGGGTGCCGCCGCGTTCTCACCGCCGCCGACGTTCCGGGAGCTACACACTACGGGCAGATCGAGCGCGATTATCCCATCCTGATTACCGACACGATTCGAACCTGGGGTGACGTGGTTGCATTGACGCTCGGCGACACGCGGGACGCCGCGATCGAGGCGGCCGCCCGCGTCACGGTGACGGCCACGGAGGAGACGCCCATTCTCACCGTTGAGGAAGCGCTGGACCCATACGCGCGGGTCATCCCCACGTGGTCCGACTCCAACGTCGTCGTTCATCACCGCCTCCGGCGGGGTGACCCCGATGCCGCCTTCGCAGAGTGCGAACTGATCGTGGAAGAGGAGTTTCGCACCCCCGTGGTCGAACAAGCGTATCTGGAACCCGAATCGGCGGTCTGCGTCCCCCGTACGGACGGCGTGATCGAGGTCTACGGGAGCATGCAGCACCCCTTTAGCACGCGCCGCTTCGTGGCCTCTCTTCTCGGCGAGTCCCTGGCGAACATCGAGGTCCACGGCGTCGCGGTGGGGGGCGGTTTCGGCGGCAAGGACGACACTGCCGCCGCCGTCTGCGCGCGGGCGGCCCTGGGGGCACTGATCACCGGCCGGCCGGTGAAGCTGACCTATGCCCGGGAGTGGTCCATCCGCGAGTCGTACAAGCGCCACCCCTACATCCTCAAATACAAGGTGGGAGTCACCAGCGAGGGCCGGGTGGCCGCCGTAAAGGCGGAGATGTTCGCCGACTCCGGGGCGTACCTCTCCGTCACCCCCTGGGTAACGTGGCGGTCCACGGCGCAGTGTTTCGGTCCTTACGCGGTGGACAACGTGTGCGCCGACGTGTACGGCGTTGCGACCAACAACGGCTTCAACGGCGCCATGCGCGGTTTCGGTGCGCCCCAGGTCAACTTCGCCGTTGAATCGATCATGGACATCATCGCCGGACGGCTGAAGATCCATCCGCTGGGGTTGCGTCGTATCAACATGGTGAAACAGGGGAGCACCACCGTAACGGGACAGGTGCTCGACGACCACACGGTGAGCATCGAAGAGGTGATGAACCGCGTGGTGCACGAGGTGGGATTCCGAAAGAAGTACGAGGAGTGCAGCTTCGGCACACCCTCGGAGACTGACAGTGACGCCCTCTACGGCATCGGCCTGTCCATCAGCTACCGCGGTTCGAGTCTCGGGGCGGAGGGAATGGACTTTTGCTCGGCCATCGTAAACGGTCAGTTCGACGGATCGCTCATCCTCGAGACGGGTATTCACGAGAACGGCCAGGGATCCGAGTCCGTGATGACGCTCGTCCTGGCGGAGCAATTGGGCTGTTCCCTCAAGCGTATCCGCTACAGGCGATCGTCAACGAGTACGATTCCCGACAGCGGTACCACCGTCGCCACCCGCGGCACGATCCTCGGCGGAAGCGCCGTCGTTGTCGCCGCCCGGGAGTTCAGGCAGTTGCTCTCGACGAGCCTCGCGACGCGGCTACGGTGCAAACCCGAAGAGGTCCGGTTCCACGAGGATCGAATTTGGGGAACCACCTTCGACGCGAGTCTCACCTGGGCGGAGGCGATGAAGGAACTCTATTTGCAGCGGATCACGCCCTTTGCTTTCGGCACCTACCAGGCGCCCGACGTGAGCTGGGACGATACAACGGGCCAGGGAAACGCGTACTTCACCTACGTCTACAGTTGCCAGGCGGCGGAGGTCCAGGTGAGCCGGAAGAGCGGGAACGTCAAGTTGCTCAACGTGGTGGCGGCCCACGACGTAGGGCGCGCGATCAATCGCGCCATGGTCATGGGCCAGATGTACGGCGGCATCACCCAGGGCGCCGGCATGACGCTCATGGAGGAGGTCCACCGCGACGGCGGACGCATCCGGGAACTCAACTACAACCGGTACCGAATTCCCCGCGCCCTGGACGTTCCCGACATGCACGGAATCATCGTCGAAAACCACGACCCGAAATCGTTGACCGGCGCCAAGGGCATCGGGGAACCGGCGCTCGAGCTGATTGCACCGGCCATCGCCAACGCCGTTCACAACGCGACCGGGATTCGCTGCAACTCGATACCAATCAAAATCGATCCGGAGGAACTCCCATGAGCCGCGCCACCGGTTCCGCCGGCGCCGCGCCGGCGGGGCAAACGATCCGCGTAAACGGAGCCGCCCGCCCCCTGTTGCCCGCGGACGCCGGCATGACGCTGCTCCGGTGGCTCCGGGAGCGGGAGTTTCTGACGGGTACAAAAAACGGATGTGAGATCGGAGCGTGCGGAGCGTGTACCGTCCTTGTTGGCGGAAGGCCCGTCCGGGCGTGCAAAACGACGGTTACGGATGTTGCCGGCGACGTTGTTACCATCGAGGGAATGGAGCGGCCCGACGGTTCTCTGCACCCCCTCCAGCAGGCCTTTGTCGACGTCGGCGCCATCCAGTGCGGATTCTGCACGCCCGGGATGGTACTTGCCGCGCAGGCGCTGCTCGCGTCGAAGCCCGAACCGTCGCGGTTGGAGATCCGGCGGGCGTTGCAGGGCAACCTCTGCCGGTGCACCGGGTACCAGCAGATCGTGGACGCCGTGGAGCACGCCGCACGATTCATGCGTGATAACGGCGGGATCGAATCCCCGGGGTGCACCCAAGACGAAACCGAAGGGACAACCGGATGAGATGTTTGCTCGCCCGGGGTATCGCCCTGGAACGCCTTTTCGCAGTTCGCTTCGGCGAGCGGTGACACCATCGGGCTCCTCCGGTGTTTCAAGGTACAGATCCCGCGATGTGAAATGCAGGAGGAGTCACCCGATGAAACTCGTGGTCGTATCGTACTCTCACACCGGCAACAACAACGCCCTGGCCGAAAAGATCGCAGACCGGCTCGATGCCCGGCACGTGCGCATCACCGAATCAAAGAAGAGGTCCATCGGACGAATCGCTCTGGATATGCTCTTCAATCGTGCGCCTCGAACAGAGCTTTCCGGCGAGCTGTTCACCGATGTCAACGAAGTACCGATCTTCGTGGCACCCGTCTGGATGGGGAAGGCCGCCTCGCCGCTCCGCCGTACCTTTTCACAGGTTCGGGGAAAGATCGGCGATTACAGCTTTGTCTCGATCAGCGGCGGCGCAGACGGTCCCAACACAGATCTCGAAGCGGACTTGGTGGCACGCCTCGGCAAAAGCCCCGCGACGGTGGTTGATCTGCACATCGCGAACCTGCTCCCGCCGGAGCCCGCGCCGGCTCGAAAAGACACCATGCATTACCGGCTGAGTCAGACTGAGATCGACGAACTGGCGGAGCGGGCCGTGGAGTCACTACGCCCCGGCACATAGGGGTAGTCGCCGGAGGCGAGGACGTTACGAATTCCGGCGGTCCCGCTACCTATGCTGTGGTGTTTGCCAGGGCGTGAAGGAGTTGAAATAGACGCGCCTTTTGCTCCACGCGAAGTGGCTTCGACAGCGACGCGTAGAACTCGGAAACGTGCGCACGGTTCTCGGACTCCACCCGCTCTCCCCGCTCGGTTATATGAACGAGAATCGATCGTCCGTCTACTGGGTTCGGTTCCTCTCTGATCCATCCTTCAAGGAGAATCCGTTTGATAACCTCGGTGCCTGATGACGTCTCCATGCCGTTCGCTCCGATCAATGCGCTCTTGCTCATCGGCCCGTGCGAACGCAGAACATAGAGAAATTGGTAGTCCATGATCGTTGTGAATGGACTATCTCGCAGCGCTCGCGACGCCTGCCTCCGGACGAGGTTTGCGAGCGCGACGAGCGACGCCCCGAGCGAAACGGGGTCGGAATCGTCCGGCGGCTCCGATAGCGTCGCCAGGTAGTTGCCGAAATCGTGAGGCCACGATCCACTAGACTCGTTTTTTAGAAACGTATTCAGGTGTCCTAGAAGATCCTGGGCCAGCTCGAGGTTTGTTGTTTCGTTCATATCGCTTCTCCTGTTAAATATAATACGATAACATAATAATTTAGTCAATATACATTGTAATTAATACGTTATCGAATTATATTCCTTCCATGACAAAGAAAAGAAGCGCCGTACAGAAGATCGCCCGTGGTATTGGCATCGCCGTCGGCATAGTGATTGTGCTCGCCCTTGTCGTTCCGTTCCTTGTGCCCGTTTCCGAACTCTCGGATCTCGTGCCCGCCGAGGATCTCGCCGGCGCTGCCGGCCGGTTTGCCACCGTTCCCTTTCCGGGAACTGACGGTATCGAGATCCACTACGTCGACCGTGTATCGGACCGCAACGCGACCGGATCCCGGGAAGCGAGTCCCGACCGGACCTTCGTCCTCCTCCACGGTTCGATGTTCACGCTTACCACGTGGGATGATATTGCCGGCAGCCTCTCGGCGTATGGACGCGTCGTTGCGTACGATCAGGTCCCCTACGGGTTGAGCGAAAAGGTACAGGCGGGCGAGTGGGAGGGGGAAAACCCGTACTCGCAAACCGCCGCGGTCAGGCGGCTCATCGCCTTTCTCGACGAACTGGGGTTGGAACGGGTTACGCTCGTCGGCCACTCGTACGGCGGCACCCTCGCAACGCGGGCGGCGATCGAGTTCCCGGACCGGGTCGAAGCGCTGGTTCTGGTGGCACCGGCGATCTACGTCTCCGAGAGCATGCCCGCCTGGTTGCTTCGGACGCCCCAGATACGGCGCCTGGGCCCGCTCCTTGCGCGTTCCCTCGCCACCAGTAAGTCGTTCTTCGAGATGTGCTACGCCGATTCTGAAGCGTGGACGCAAGAGAAGGCCGCTCGGACAACCGTTCACACCCGTGTCGAGGGGTGGGACTCGGCGCTCTGGGCCTACCTACAGGCGTGGAACTCGTCCACGGCGAACCTTGAATCGCGGCTGCCGGAGATCGTCGTGCCCACGCTCGTTGTTGCCGGTTCGGAGGACGCCGTCGTCTCCGTAGAAGACAGCCGGCGCGTCGCGGAGAGGATCCCGAACACCACCTTCGTCGAATTCCTCGGTAGCGGGCACATGCCACACGAGGAGGTTCCGGAGGTTATGGTCGATACGATCGCCCGATGGATTGACGGGCGGTAGTCCACGATCGTCGCGTAACGTCGACGCGCCCTGACGGCGAACCGGTGGGGTAATCATTGAATATTCGGATTGAAAATCCGAATATTCAATGTTAAAATCACGAATGGTCCCACGGACACGCTACGAGACGAGAATTCGTACCGCCTTGCGTCGTTCAAAGATCGTCGCGCTTCTCGGTCCACGCCAGTGTGGCAAGACCACCCTCGCTCAACGCGTCGCGAGCGATATCGATTCACAATACTTCGACCTTGAGTCGCCGGCCGACCGGGCCCGGCTTCGCAATCCCGAGCTGTACCTGGGTGAGCTATCGGGACTCATCGTCCTGGACGAGATCCAAACGATGCCGGAACTCTTTCCCGTTTTGAGAGTCCTCGCCGATCGCTCTGTGGGCAACGGTCGGTTTCTGATTCTTGGAAGCGCTTCCGGCCGGCTTGTCCACGATGCCTCGGAGTCGCTGGCGGGACGAATCGAGTTCGTTGATCTGCAGGGATTTGCTATCAACGAGACGGGCACCGAGCGTGATTCGATGCGCGCGCTGTGGATCCGGGGCGGTTTCCCGCGGGCCTTCCTCGCCGAATCCGAGGAAGACAGCCTTGCCTGGCGCGAAGGGTTCATTCGCACCTTTCTTCAGCGCGATCTTCCACAGTTCGGGGTGAACGTGCCTGAATCCACCATGAGACGGTTCTGGACGATGCTCGCTCACAGTCATGGACAGGTCCTCAACAGTTCACGACTCGCGGCTTCCATGGGATTAAGTGACAAGACAATCCGATCTTACGTAGACATCCTGGGCGATACCTACATGGTTCGGCAGCTCCAGCCGTGGTACGAAAACCTCGGGAAGCGACAGGTCAAATCACCAAAGATCTACCTGACGGATACGGGACTGCTTCACCGTCTGCTTGGCGTTGATGACTACGATTCGCTTCTTGGCCATCCGCAGATCGGCGTCTCCTGGGAGAGCTTCGTCATAGAGCAGATCCTGAGGAACACTGCCGCCTCCGACGCGTACTTCTGGTCCACCTACAGCGGAGGGGAAATCGATCTGCTTCTGGTTCGAGGCGGGCAACGGATCGGAATCGAATGCAAGTACACCGAGTCTCCCGCCACGACAAAATCGATGCACGTAGTACTCGCAGACCTGCAGCTGGATGCGCTTTACGTCGCGTATCCCGGAATCGAACCGTACCCGCTCACGGACCGGATCCTTGTGCGCTCGGTACCCGACCTGCTCGCCGAACTCGGTTCGTAGAACCCTACCGACTCCCCCGGATATACGGCTCACCAAGCATCGCCGGGGCGCTCATGCGGCGTTTGCCGGCGCTGGAGAGGCCGTAGACAAAGAGCACACCCAGCGTGGCCAGGTAGGGCATCATCGCCAGGATGTTGGGGGAGATCCCCAAAGGCTGCAGGACGTACTGCAGCACGAAGATACAGCCGAAGACGTAGGCGCCCAGGAACGCCCGGGACGGCTCCCAGAGAGCGAAGATGGTGAGGGCAATCACGATCCAGCCCCGCCCCGAGGTCATGCCTTCTATCCACGACTTGCTGTACGCCGTGGAGAGGTGCGCCCCGGCCATTCCGGCAAAGGCGCCGCCCACTACTACGGCTATGTACTTCACGAGGTTCACGTTGATACCCTGCGTCTCCGCCGCCCTGGGGTTCTCACCCACCGATCGCAGCGTAATGCCGAGCTTGCTGTATCTCAGGAGGAACCAGACGACGATTCCCAGGACGATGGAAAGATAGACGTAGGGGTCATGGGAAAAGAGTACGCGACCCAGCACGGGTATCTCGCTGAGCACCGGTATCCGGATCTCCGCCATCTTGGTCGTGAGGGGGCGTCCGATATAGGGCTTGCCCCAGAGTCCGCTCACGCCCAGGCCCAGCATCGTGAGGGCCAGGCCGCTGACGACCTGGTTGGCGCGCAGGCTGATAGTGATAAAGGCGTGGAGGACGCTGAAGGCGGCACCGATCAGTGTGGCCACCAGCAACCCCAGCCAGGGGTTGCCCGTGGTAAAGGTGACGATAAACCCGGTGACGGCGCCCACGCTCATCATGCCCTCCACACCGAGGTTGAGAATTCCGGACCGCTCGGCGACCACTTCGCCCAGGGTGCCGAGCAGAAGCGGCGTTCCCGCCACAACGGTGCGCACCAGGATGTTTTCGATGATCTCGAGTATGGGCACCTTACGCCTCCCTCTGAATCGTCACGCGATGGTGAACGAAGAAGTCCCCCATGATCAGGAAGGTGAGGATCAGGCCGTTGAAGACCTGTACCGTCGCCGCCGGGAGCCCCATCGTCATCTGGATCGCGTCGCCCCCCACCACGATACCGGCGAAGAAGAGTCCCGAAAGGATCGTGTACGCCGGGTTCAGGCGCCCCAGCCAGGCCACGATAATCGCCGTGAAGCCGTAGCCGGCGCTGATCGTCTCCGGGTAACTCAAGTGGTGATGGATTGCCGCGAGTTCGCCCACGCCGGCCAGCCCCGCCACGCCGCCGGAGATCGCCATCACCAAGAGCAGTGTCTTGAAGAAATCGATCCCGGCGTACCGCGCCGCCTCCGCGTTCTCCCCGATGACGCGGATCTCGTAGCCGAAGCGCGAGCGGAACACGAGGTAACAGAGGAAGAGCGCCACGAAGACGGTGAGCACCACCAGGAGCGGCGAAACGCGGGAGTAGGGGAAGAGCCAGAGGATCGCCTGATCCGGCAGGTCGTCCGTGTAGGGATAGCCGTATTTCGTCTCGCCCTTCCAGGGCCCCACTACCAGGAACTTCACGATCTCTGCGGCGATGTAGTTGAGCATGAGCGTGGAGATGACCTCGTTGATGCCGAAGTGGATCTTGAGCACCGCCGGGATCATGCCCCAGAGGGCTCCCCCGATGAACCCCGCCAGGAACATGAGCAGGTATGCCGCCCAGCCGGGAAGCGACGGACCCCAGTTGAGGCCCACCCACGTGGCAAAGATGGCGCCCAGGAGCAACTGGCTTTCAGCGCCGATGTTCCAGAATTTGGCGCGATACGCCAGGGCGAGGCCTGCGCCGATCAGGATCAGCGGTATCGCCTTGGTGATCGTCTCCTTGATTCCGAACCAGCTTCCAAAGGAACCCTTGAAGATGGAGAAGATCGCAAAGAAGGGGTTGATCTCCTTGAGTGCGAAGACGACGCCCACCGCCACCAGACCCGCCAGGAGCGAGAGCAGCAGAACCAGTGCGTTGAAGGGCCCGCCGGCGTACTCCCGGGGAAAGACCTTAATCTTCATCGCACTCTCCCGCGGGGCAACCGGCCATCATGAGACCCACCTGCTCGATCGTCGTTGCGGCGGGGGGTACAATCCCCATAAACCGCCCTTCGTACATGACGGCGATGCGATCGCACACCTGGAAGAGCTCTTCCAGGTCTTCCGAGACGAGCAGGACCGATCCCCCTGTATCGCGCCGCTCGATGAGCTGTTTGCGGATGTACTCCGCCGCCCCCACGTCGAGTCCGTAGGTAGGATGCGCCGCGATGAGCAGATCCGGCTCGGCACTGATCTCACGACCCAGGATCATCTTCTGAATGTTGCCGCCGGAGAGGTTTTTCATGGGGACGCCGATGGATGCCGCGTCCACGTTGAAATCGTGAACCAGCGTCTCTGCGTGTTTCTTGACGCGGGGGTAGTTCATGCGCATCCGAATACTGAAGGGATTGCGGTGGTGTTTCTTGAGGACGGCGTTCTCGTAGAGGAAGAGGTTCGGAACGATACCGAACTTGATGCGCTCTTCCGGCACGTGTGTCAGGCCGCTGTCGTTGATCGTGCGCGCGGTTCGGTTGGTGATCTTCTCACCGTTGAGGTGGACTGCGCCCGATTCCACGTGGCGCAATCCCGAGATCGCTTCCACCAGTTCCCGCTGCCCATTTCCCGAAACCCCGGCGATACCGAAGATTTCGTTCCGGCGCACCGTGAGATTTAGGTCCTGCACGGCGGGAACGGCCTGGTCGCTCTGAACGTTGAGATTGCGAACTTCGAGGACCGCCTCGCCTTCCGGCAGGTCCGCCTTTGGATAGGAGTCGGCGATTTCGCGGCCCACCATCATGCGCGCCAGGTCCGCCATGGTCACATCTTCGATCTGCGCCTCGCCGGTGACCGTTCCCTTCCGAAGAACCAGGACTCGATTACAGATCGCCTTGATCTCCTCGAGCTTGTGGCTGATCAGAATCACCGAATGCCCTTCGCGGCTCATGGCACGGAGGATGTCGAAAAGGCCGTCCGCCTCCTGGGGCGTAAGGACGGAGGTGGGCTCGTCCATGATGAGCAGGTCCGCGTCGTGGAGCAGCGCCTTCAAGATCTCCACGCGCTGCTGTTCGCCGGCGGAGAGTTCCCATATCTGTTTGTCGGGATCCACGTGCAGCCCCAGGCGATCCGCTTCCGCCTCGATCCGTTTCCGCACCTCCCGGAGGGGAAAAAAGAACGGCGCTTTCTCGTACCCGAGACCGACGTTTTCGAGAACGGTATGCTTCTGGACGAGCATGAAGTGCTGATGGATCATCCCGATCCCGGCGCGCATGCTGTCTCGGGGATTGCGAATCACAACCTCTTCACCGTTGACGAAGATCTCGCCTTCATCCGGGCGGTACAAGCCGTAGAGGATGTTCATGAGCGTCGTCTTGCCGGCCCCGTTCTCGCCAAGGAGGCCGAGAATGTCGCCCGCCCCGATAGACAGGTTGACGTCCCGGTTTGCCTGCACCCCGACGAAGGATTTGTGGATCCCCCGCATCTCCAGCTGCTCGATCGACCTCAATCTGCGCTCCCGGTTGGAATCCGCTTAGTGTAGCCCGGGTTGCGTGAGAAAGTGAATCATTCCGTTCATTCATTCACCATCGAACCGGGCCCGAAAACGTCCCAATTGCGGCGTATTCCGAATGGTAAACGGTTTCCATTACTCCATTCCCGCCGCTACGGTTGCGGTTGGCGGGACGCCCCGGCCACGATTCCATCATGGATACGCGGGGCGAAACGATCGGGCGCTTTTGCGCCGCCATGACGGACGCCGATGCAGCGTCAATCGTTCACGAGTCGGTACGCGTTTTCGGCGAAAACGTCGTAATGTCGTCGAGTTTCGGCATCCACTCCTCCGTCCTTCTTCACCTGGCCAACTCGGTTTTCCCCGGTATCCCCGTCATCTGGATCGATACCGGCTATCTGCCGGCGGAAACGTACCGCTACGTTGATACTCTCGTGCAGCGGTTGAACATCAACCTCTTTCCGTACCAGAGCGCGATCAGCCCGGCGCGCATGGAGGCGGGCATGGGACGTCTCTGGGAGTCGGACCGCCCGGAAGACCTGGACCTCTACCACGCGATCCGAAAGGTCGAACCGATGAAACGGGCCCTTCGCGACTTGAACGCTACGGCGTGGATCGCCGGCGTCCGGGCGGATCAAAACTCCTTCCGCCGTTCCCTCGGCGTCGCCGTGGAACACTGGGGCGTCGCCAAGATTCATCCCCTCCTGGGATGGAACGAAGGCGACGTCGATCGATATCTGCGCAAGTACGACCTACCGCGACACCCGCTGGAGGCCAAAGGGTATCGTACGGTGGGCGACGGCCATTCGAGCCGGCCCCTTCGCCGGGATGATCGCGATTCAAGGGCAACGCGGTTCGGTGGTAAGCGCGACGAGTGCGGCCTGCACGTGGCCGCTCCCACCGAGGCCGCGGCGGGGGTCACTTTCGCATTCGAGACCGTTGCGCTCCCCCCCACCGGCGATCCGGAGCAACCCCTGCTCGCACCGGAGGGTGTCGCCCACGTGCTCTACTATTAGTTTCTCGGCGTGATACCATGGCGATACATCCGCCCCGCAGCGCGGTGAACAAGGTGGTACCATGCCCGAGGAATCGATAGAACGGGTCCGGGCCCAGTTCGGACGGTCCGCGTCCGACTACGCGGAGAGCGCCTTCTTCGCCGGCGGCGAAGACCTACACTACCTGCTCGAACTGACGCGGCCGGAGGAGCACTGGAACGCACTTGACGTGGCGACCGGCGCCGGTCATACGGCGCTCGCCTTTGCATCACGTGTCCACAGTGTGATCGCTACGGACGTGACACGGGAGATGCTCGCGGAAACGGAGGCGCTCGCCCGCCGCAAGGGCCTCACCAACCTAAAAACGCGCGTTGCCGACGCGTGCAATCTGCCCTTTCCCGGTAACGCCTTTGACCTCGTAACGTGCCGGCTCGGGGCGCACCACTTTCACGACTTCCGCGCGGCGATGGAGGGATGTGCCCGCGTTCTTCGCCCGGGTGGAGTTCTCGGATTCGCGGACAACATCACCGTTGAGGACGCGTATTGAGGCTGCGGGATTTGTGGTGGAAGCGACGAAAACGCTGACCAAGGAGTTCGAGTTCCACCGGTGGGCGGACCGACAACGCGTTTCCCGCGGCAACAAGCGGAAGCTCCTGGATCTCTTCCGTACCGTGCCGCCGGAGCTGGAGCCGCTCTTTTCTCCGCGTTGGACGGACGGGACGCTTTACTTCAGCCTTTGGGAGGTTGTTCTGGCCGCGCGGGTCCCCGCCGACAGTTAAGCAACGTGGATCGGTCCGGGATCATCGCAATCGACGAAAAAACGGGCCACCCGCTACGGGTGGCCCTTCGGTTTTTCTACGATACCGATGCGCCGGGGGGTTGCCCGCCGGTCAAAGGCCCTACTGCTGCGGGGGCGCGGTGTCGAAGTTGTCGACTTGATACATCATCTCGGCAAAGAGATGGGGGATCGACGCGACCTCTCCGGCCGGGACGGTCACGTTCCCGTCCTGGTCCGTGATGGGGCCGGTGAAGGGATCAAAGATGTCGCGGCCCTGGTCCATCTGCTCGTAGCGCATCATGACCAAGTCGTAGAGACTGATCTCGCCCTCCAACGAGCTGGTAACCACCGTCTCCTGAACGAGGTCCACGTAGGCGGGGTTGATCTTCTCTTCCCATGTGCCGCCCAGTTCAACGGCGTTCTCTTTCATGAGCCAGAGCAGGTCGTAGTTGGTGAGATCGGCATCGGGATTCGCCTTGTAGTCTTCGAGCATCTGGACGTAGAGCACGCCCCAATCGGTGAGCTGGCCCGTTATGACCGCGTCCTCGCCATACGCTTCCATCGGGCTGTAATGGCTGAAGGCCCAGACGTCCTGACCGCGCTCCTGGTACTCTTGGGCAACCTCGATGACGGTGGGTGTATCCTCGGTAAACCCGAGCATGTCGCATCCTTCGGCCACCAGCGCTTCCGCGGCTTCACGCGCCTTGTCCGGGCCGTACCAGGCGTAGATCCACTTGGCGCTGACGGTCGCTTCCGGGTTCACTTCCTTGATACCCAGAGCAAAGGCGTTCATGTGGCGAAAGAGTTCCGGGATGGGAAAGGCGGCGACGTAACCGATCTTATCGGTCTGCGTCAGGGCGCCGGCGATAAGCCCGTTGAGGTAGTAGATCTGGTACATGTCACCCATGTAGGTGCCCATGTTTGGACCGCGCTTGAAGCCCGAGCAGTGATAGAACGCCACGTCCGGGTACTTCTCGGCCGCCTGGACCGTATCATCCATGTAGCCGAAGCTCGTCGTGAATACCACGTCCACCTGCTGCTCCTGCACGAGGCGATCGATAAACCGTACCGCGTCGCCTTCGGGAACGCTCTCAACGGTCACCGTTTCCAGCCAGGGAAGCTGCTCTTCCGCGTAAAGACGGCCCTGGTCGTGGGCGTAGGTCCAGCCGAAGTCACCTGCCGGCCCGATGTAGACAAATGCCGCTTTAACGGTATCGTCCTCCTCGGCCGCCATCGCCGGCTCTTCCTGTCCGCCGCCCGCAAAGAGCAGAGCGGCCGAAAAAAGTACCAGCACCAACGCGAGAGTGAGTCTTTTGAGAGTCATGGGTTTGACCTCCATGGAATTTGGGGTCTTTGAATCGTATCAAATCGCCCGCCCCTCAGCAAGCCGAATTTGCATGGTAGGAAACGATTTCCTACACTTGAAGAGATGAGACGCCAAACGCATGCAACACCGAGAGGAGGATGCAGGATGAAACGGCTGATTGGAGTGGCAATACTGATTTTGGCGGCAACGGCTGCATTTGCGCAGACCGACTGGGTTTCCGTCTACGAAGCGACCCTCGATCTGCAGCAGAAGGCGCGGGTCATCGAGCGGATGCAGCGTATGGGTGCCGAAGGCGAGATTTGGGACGTGGTGACGCTCGACCTGTACCTCCGATGGAACAACCTGGGAAACACCCTTGACCGTGTGGCGGTGGAAGAGGCGCTCCGGACATCGTTGAGTAACGTTCGTAACAACGAGACCAGTGAAACCGGCGCCATCATCTACGCCCTGGCCAGACAAACGAACAACCCCCACCTGAAGGGCGAGGCGATCCTGACGCTGGGGCACCTCCAGTTTGATCGCGCCATTCCCTGGCTCACCAATCATCTCTGGCACATGAGTATGGGGCCCGGCGTTGACCCGCTCGGGGATGAGATCGTCGCCTCTGCCTGCGTGGAGAGTCTGCGCATGTACCGGACAAGCGAGGCCGAGGCCGCTCTCAGCGCCGCCTCCGATATCCGCGCGTGGTTCCCCGACTACATCCGGGAATCGGCGCAGGAAGGGTTGATGGAGCTGGCCCAGCTTATCGATCTCTAGAGTCGATCCAGGTCGATCGGCCCGCGGGCGTCCTCGATCGCAAAGGGGCGGGTAGCGCCGCCCCCACGATCTACAACGCCGGCGGGGCATCCGGCCGCCCAGAACGCGGCAACGGGGATGCGCCCGGCGAAGGTACCGGGCGTTTCCGTCGGCCGCATCCGAAGTACCGGCGAGTCCTCCACCGTGAGCGCAATTTCCCGGGATGCCCGGAACTCCAATTCACCCGCCGCGACCGCCGAGATGTAGCGTGCCGCTTCCAGACGATGCAGTTCCAGGAGAGCCTCCGCGTAGGCCCGTTCCGACGGAAGCTGCTTTAGGGCGAGGCGCAACAGTGCGTCGCGGTACGCCCGGGCACGTCGAAGTTCGGCAGGGATACCGGTGTCCAGGTCCGGCAGCGCCCGCCTGAGGAGGCGGACCAGAAGGTTTTCGAACTCAACCCGCGTTTCGAACCCGCCCGCAGTGGTGGTGACGCAAAAACCCACCAGGGCTCGCACCACGTCCGGATCGGGTTGTTCGTCGTCGATGGACACGGGCAACGCCGCGATCTCACCGGGAATGTACCGTTCCAACTCGCGCAGGGCGGCAAACCGCCGCGAAAAGGCGTCGCCAAAGAGAAGCGCCTCCGGTGCCGCATTCTCCGTCGTTCCCAAAACCGTCTGCTCCGGTGACCACCCGAGGAAACGCACGGATCGCGCCACGCCCGCAAACGCCGGATGGTGTTCCAACCGGTCCGCGGGGCACGGCGCGGGCAGCGCCGGCGGGTTCAGGACCAGGCCCGGCTCGAGTACAGGGATCGATTCCCCGGAGGCGAGGTCTATCCACAGGGGCAAATCAAAGGCGCGGGCGACGGTTGCCCCGTCCTCCGAAAGCACTTCGACTGCGATTCCCGAGAGCTCCATAGCGGTGAATCGCAGCGTTTCCCCCTCCCGCCAAAACGTGGCGGGTACGCGGACGCTCTCCCCGCCGGGGAGCGTCACAACCCGCGCGGTGTCGCCGGCGTCAAGCGTTACGACCGGGCCGCGCCGCCCACCGGTCACCGGAACGACCGGTGCCGCGCTACGTTCCGCTGGTACCTTCCGTGCAACGGGCCGCCGTTCAACCGCCCGGTCGCCGCGCCGAACCGAGAGGGTCAGCCACTCGATTTCGTAGGCGTAGGGCGGTGAGTTCGTCTCGACGCCCAGCCGGACTACCAGTTCGGACGGCGCTTCTATCGGTCCTGTGGCGACGATGACGGTACTGTCGTCCCCATCCTCCCTGGCAATCTGGTACATGCCGCGGCCGCTCATGGTGTCGTAGGTGTAGCGCTCTTCCGTCCACTCCCCGAAGTGCCCGTCCAGCAGTGCCGCCTCTTCGGTGGGTACTGAGCCGGCCACGCGCAGCCACTCGTGATCCGGCGTCCGCGTATTGGGCAGCGCCGCCGCGTGGCGAACGGTCATGACCTCCCTTCGCACCGAGTCGCTGCCAACTTCGATGCCGAGTTCCAGGAGGACCGGAACAGTTGTTACCGGTGCCAGGCTCCGGCGCTCCACGATAACCACGTCACCCGGGTATATCTCCACCGGGACCGAGGTGAGTGCTTCACGAGTCGTCGTCACCGTTGCGACGGTGATCGTCGTGGAGGCGGTGACAACCAAACCATCGGTGCTTCGCCAGGCCTCCTCGGGTATGCGGCCGTTCCCAACGGCGTGATAGATGTCGGGGAGATAGATCGTTTCCACCGCCGGCGCTGCCTCGTGCAGGAGCCGATCCCACTGCGACGCTAGGGGATCCCGGTAGACGGGAACGTCCGGGGGTCCCTGTTCATCCTCGGTCGGGGAGGGCAACTCCATGAGCGGGATGTTCTCCCAGGCGATCGACGGAGACGGCGTCGTTTCTCCGGGTGAATTCGGTTCGGGAGCCGGCTGCGCACCGGCCGGAGGTGCATGGGGCGTCGCGATTCGCTCACCACCGTTTCCGCACGCCGAGCCGAGCATCGCGATGAGGGAAAGCACCGCTGTAATTCGCGCACCCGGCGGTAGATTCACGGGAGGAAGTATGCAAATTGGACCCTATTCTGTCACGGGGCGCTCAGGGTATCATCTTTCGCTGGAGGAACGATGGCAAGCAAATCCGAACGGAAGGTCATTCTCGAAACACGCGGCGTGTACAAACAGTTCCCCAAGGTACTGGCCAACCAGGACGTAAACATCAAGCTTCACGAGGGCGAGATTCTGTGTCTCCTGGGTGAGAACGGGGCCGGTAAGAGCACGCTGATGAACATTCTCTACGGGTTATACAAGCCGACTGCCGGTGAGATGTACCTCAACGGCAGGTCCGTTGTTTTTTCGTCCCCAAAGGATGCCATTCGCCTGGGGCTCGGTATGGTGCACCAGCACTTCATGCTCGTGGAGACGCTCACCGTTACGGAGAATATCATTCTCGGCAGTGAGCCCGGGCGGGGCGTTCAAATCGACTATCGGGAAGCGCGTAAACGCGTGAAGGAACTCAGCGAGACCTACGGTCTCAAGATCGATCCCGACGCGATGATAGAGAATCTTTCGGTCGGGTTGCAGCAGCGGGTAGAAATTCTCAAGGCGCTCTATCGCGATGCGCGCATCCTTATCCTCGACGAGCCTACGGCGGTCCTGACACCGCAGGAGGTAGAGGAACTTTTTGGAGTGATCAAGGAGCTGCGGGCGTCGGGGGTGAGCATCATCATCATCACCCACAAGCTCGAAGAGGTCCTCGATATCAGTGACCGCGTCTATATCCTGCGCCGCGGCAAGATCGAAGGGGAACGGGCTACGGCCGACGTCAACAAGGAAGAGCTCGCGAACCTTATGGTGGGCCGCAGCGTGGTTCTCACCGTTCACCGTGAACCGCACGAGCCGCACCCGGAACCCGTTTTCGAGATCGAGAACCTGCACGTCCTCGACGACCGGGCATATCCCGCAGTGAACGGTCTGACGCTCTCGGTGCGCCCCGGCGAAGTGGTCGGTATCGCCGGCGTGGACGGCAACGGGCAGAGCGAACTGGCCGACGCGATCATGGGGCTTCGTCCCGTCCAATCCGGGCGGTTGCTGCACCTGGGAAGCGACATCGCCCGAATGAGTACCAAGGAGCGGATCGGGCGCAGTATCAGCTACGTTCCGGCGGACCGTCAGCGCTACGGATTGGTACTCTCCATGACGATCGCCGAAAACATCGCCATGGGTTACCACGACCGGTCACCAAACGCCCGGGGCATCAACCTGGACTACCCCGCCATGGCGCGGCGGGCGGAAGAGTTGATAGGCCAGTTCGATATCCGCGCTCCCGGGCCCCTCACCCCGGCGGGGCAGTTGTCGGGAGGGAACCAGCAGAAGGTCATCCTTGCGAGGGAGTTTACACGCAAACCGACGTTCCTGCTGGTGAGCCAGCCCACACGGGGACTCGACGTCGGCGCCATCGAGTACATTCACTCGGAGGTTCTGGCCATGCGTTCCCAGGACGTGGGGGTACTGATGATCTCCCTCGAACTGGAAGAGATTTTCGCCCTGGCGGACCGGATTCTCGTCCTCTACGAGGGGGCGATCGTCAAGGAACTGGACCCGGACCGGACGGATGAACGCGAAGTCGGGTTCTTCATGACCGGGGGAAAGGAGAAGGCGTCGTGATTGCAGCTATCACCGTTCTGACGATCGTGCTCGCCGCGGCGGGTACCGTCCTCTACCTGGGCAGTTACTTCTGGGGCGGCTTTCTCATCCTCGCCGCCATCGCCCTGCACCTGTTCAAAGTGTTCAAACGCGATGGCGCCGAAGAGACGATGGCCCTCGTCAAGAAGAGCTACAAGATGCTGTGGGTCCCTCTTGCCGGTATCGTGATTGCGATTGTCACCGGCGGTATCATCATGGTCGTCACCGGCTACAACCCGTTCAAAGCGTACGCGGCGCTCTTTTACGGTGGCCTGGTACGGAACTGGCACATCTCCGTTTTGAACGCGGCTCCGCTCCTCTTCACCGGTCTCTCGATCGCCGTGGCCTTCAAGGCCGGTCTCTTCAATATCGGTGCCGAAGGGCAGTATTACATGGGCGCCATGGCCGCCGCTTGGCTGGGCCTTACACTCAACCTCCCCAGTGTCATCTCGATCACCCTGATCTTCGTGATCGCCGGCGCCTTTGGTGCAGCGTGGAACTTTGTACCTGCTATTCTCAAGGTACGCACCGGTGCCCATGAGGTCATTACCACGATGATGCTCGCCCACACCGCACGGTACCTCTCGCCGGTGTTTATCCGCGCCAACGGCGGCGACCCCTCGACGAGTACCCACCCCTACGTGACAACCGAGATTCTCGAGAGCAACTGGCTGCCCGCGTTCCAGAGCTTCCTGCCCGAGGCGAACTACCGCCTCCACACGGGCATCCTCATCGCGATCCTGGCGGCGATCTTTGTGCAGTACCTGATCTACCAGACGCGAATCGGTTTCGAGATCCGCGCGGTCGGCCAGAACAGGGATGCGGCACGGGCCCAGGGGATCTCGATCGGGCGCAACATCATGCGAGCCCTCCTCATCGCCGGGTTTTTGGCGGGTCTTGCCGGGGTGAACCAGGTCACGGGACTTGATCACAAGCTCTTCGAAAACCTGCAGGCCGGGTACGGGTGGAACGGTATCTCCGTGGCGCTGCTCGCCTCAAACAGCCCCATCGGCGTCATTTTTACGTCCCTCTTCTGGGGCATGCTCGATGCGGGCGGCCAGTACATGGTGCGGACAACGCAAACGCCGAACGCGATTGTCGAGATCGTGAAGGGCATTCTCCTTTTCCTCGTGGTGGCGAAGTACATCTACGTCTATCTCGGTGATTGGATACGAAAACGGCGAAAACGCCGCCTTGCCGCCGGTGTCGCGGCCGCGGAAGGAGCCGCGTCGTGAACGTTCTCAGCATCTTCAACACGGACTTGCTGGTTGCAATGGTTCGCCTTTCAACCCCCATTACGCTGGCCGCCATCGGTGCCACGATCTGCGAGCGCTCCGGCGTTGTGAACATCGCGATGGAAGGAATCATGATCGTCGGCGCCTTTTTCGCCGCCGTGGTTGCCTATTTCACCGGGAGCCCCTGGCTCGGATTGGTGGCCGGTGTCTTCGCCGGCGGCGTCTACAGCATGATCCACGCCGCGGCTACCGTGAGCCTCCACCTGGACCACACCGTCAGCGGCGCCGTCCTCAATATTCTCGCCTTTGGACTCACCCGGTACCTGATGGTGCTCGTGTTCGGGCACCCCGGGACCAGCGAACCGATCGCACGGACCCTGGGCAACTTCCAGGTTGCCATACCGCTTTTGAGTCGTATTCCCGTTATCGGCCCCATCTTTTTCAACCAGACGCCTATCGTCTATCTCAGCTTTGTCATGGTCATCTTCTTCACCTGGTTCTTGAAGAAGACCAAGACGGGTCTGCACGTGCGCGCTTCCGGTGAGCACCCGCTCGCCCTGGAAACGATCGGCGTTTCCGTGTACCGCATGCGCTACCTGGGAGTCATCGTGAGCGGCCTCATGGGCGGCCTTGCCGGCGCCTACCTTTCGATCGAGAACAGCGCGAGCTTCACCGAGGGAATGACAAACGGGAAGGGGTTCATCGCCATGGCGGCGATGATCTCCGGCGGCTGGCGGCCGGTGGGTGCCTTCCTGGCGTCGCTCTTTTTCGGCTTTGCAGACGCCCTGCAGATCCGATTCCAGGTCTTCAAGGTCCTGCAGGTTCCGGAGGAGATCTTTATCATCTTCCCGTACATCGCAACCCTATTGGCCGTGGCGGGACTCGTGCGACGCAGCCGGCCTCCCAAGGCCGACGGTGTCGACTTCATGATTGAACGGCCCGAAGAGTAACGAACGGAGCCTGCTGATCCGGGCGGCACGGCGGTGTAGCCACCTCATTTGCGTTTGACCTTTCCATGGCCGAGAGTATAGGAAGGAGAAAACGGTTAGATGAAAACTGTGTGTGCTCCGTTATTCCTCCTGCTGCTGGTGGTGAACCTATCGGTCCCGGTTGCGGCGCGTGGTGACGACTATTACATCGCGTACTACGATTCCAACACGGCTCCGCAGGACCGGCTGGCCCTGGTCACCGACTTCGCGCAGCGGGGCGCGGGGAGCGAGTTCTGGGACCACGTTCTATCGGACCTCCATGGTCGCCGGGTATATGCCGCCGGCGGGAACGAAGAACTCCTGAACCAGAAGATTCTGGGGATCGTGCTCGCCCAGTACTCACCCGACAAGCCGAGCTCACGGTTGGATGACATCTTCACCATCGCCCGAACCGCCACCAACGTCGACCTCAAGACGATGGCCGTGTACGCCCTGCGGAGCGCCGACTACAAGGTGGCTCACGATTGGGTCGCGGACACGCTCTTTATGTTGGCTATGGCACCCGGGGACGATCCCGCCGGTAACGCCCAGGTGGCGGCCGCATGTATTGCAACGCTCTACCACGCCACCGTGCCCCTGGCGGATTCGGCGCTCATGATGGCCGCTTCGGAAAGCAACTGGTTCCCGGACTCGGTCAGGGAGCGAGCCTCAGCCGTTATCGCCATGCGAGCGGAGGGCCGGTAGGGCCCCGCCCCTGGCGTGCGACGTGACGCCGCCGGTAGTGTCACGGCGAAGCGCCAACCTCCGCTGCTAAGCACTCCTCTTCCGGGGCGCGGTCCCGCTTCCCCCCGAAGGTGATCTCCATGCTGGTTTTGTGGCCCAACTGATCCTTGAGCGCTTTGTTTGCCCCCTTGAGTTTCTTTGCAAGCTTGCAGATCATCTTCGCCGCAAAAGTGGCGTCGTTCTTTACCTTAAGCAGGAGTTCCTGCTTGGTAAGTGACGCCAAGACCGTCTGACGCGTTGCGATCGCGTTGGCCGTACGGGGGTCGCCGTTGATCAGCGCGAGTTCCCCGAACATGTCGCCCCTACCGATGTGATCCAGGACGAGCATCTCGCCGTTTACCGCGGTGAAGAGTTCGATTTCGCCGTTCACTACGTAGTACATGTGTTCCGCTGTATCGTTTTCGTTGAAGAGGGTATCTCCCGCTTCGAGGACAACCTTTGTCATTGCGTCTCGCCTCCCGTCCTTACCACAGCGGTATCCAGAGGAACATCGTGTCTTTGTTGACGTTCAGCCGGTAGGACCCCGTGCGGTACCACCCGTAGTGCGACGCCTCGATCTTGTACGTACCCGGATTCAGATAGATGACGATCTTCGAGTTCAGGTAGTATCCACCGTCGTCATTGGCGGTTATGTAGTTGCCGGCGTTGTCGTACAGGTAGAGGTACGTGTCAAACCAGTCGCTGTAGAGCCCGTAGCTCTCAAGGTCGATCGTTACCGTTCCGCCAAACGCGATCGAGAAGGTCCACGTATCCGCGTACTTGTACGATGACCTGCGCGACGTGGTCTGGCCACCGGTGAGTCTCCCGTAGTACGATCCCGGTCCGCCGATCCAGTAGTCCTCCGTCGGCGGGGGAAGAAGCGTTACCGAGGCGGACGCCTGGGCGGGGGAACCGACGTTCCCCGACGCATCCAGGGCATACACCGCGTAGTAGTAGACGCCCGTGGCGGACACGGTGTCGGCAAAGGACGTACCCGTCCCGGTGTAGAGCGTGGTCGCCCCCGGGTCGGTGTACGATGTCGGGAGTGAACCCGTCTTTCGAAGGAGTCGATACTCCGACGGGGACCCACTCGCTGCGCCCCAGGAGATGCTCACGGGACCGCTCGTGGTCGTCGCCGTCCCCGGCGTCACTGTAAACGATGGCGGCGTGCCCGGCGGGACGCCGTCGATCGACGTAGCGGAGACGATTGAAACGGGACCGTAGGCGCGAACACCGGAATCTTCCGCGTACGGGATGACCGCGTAGTTCCACCCCTCTCCGGCAGAGAGACCGGTATGGGTATACGCCGCGGCGCTTCCATTGTACAACGTTGTTCCATCACTCACGGACAAGGGCGTTTCCGTTTGTGACGCCGTAACGACGACACCGTCGAACCAGGTACCGGTCGGGTTGGTCCAGGAGAGGGTGATGTACGAACCGTCGCCTTGCCCGTCGGCCCCGAGCGCTGTGACGGCGCTCATAACGTCGAGCGTGACGGTTCGTTCAAGCGTGTTTCCCGGGATGATCCGGTATTCATTGGTGAACGACACCGTTGTCGCACTCTCACC
>JANQHT010000071.1 GCA_028282545.1 Spirochaetales bacterium | reverse complement strand
AAGAATCTTCAATCCAATGGAACGGGACAGGTTCGAATACACCGCCGGATTGTCGTGCCACTATCTTCAGGTTCTCGGTGTCGGCTCCGATCACCAGGGACAAGGCCACGGCGGGGCATTGCTTCGAGCCTTGATCGATGAGTGCGAGACCGTACGTCGTCACCTCTATCTGGAGACGGAAACTGAATCAAACGTTGCTCTCTACGAGAAGTTCGGATTTCGTGTCGTCAAAAAGATCACCCTGCCGGTTGTTGAACTCCCCATGTGGGAGATGGATCGGGCGCCGTCCTGACTGAGGCAAGATCGATTGGCCGATACCGGAGCTACGATGTCATCTCCCGACAGGATTCGTATCTGAACCGTTTTTCCCAGGAATTTGGGGGAGAAGAACAGATCAAGGAGTGGTTTGCCCTCGATATGAACGGCGAAAGCGAGGAGGAGTATTGGATCGCTTTCAACACCCTGGCCGTCCGCTACGTCTCGATCCGGCCGAGCAACTGCAGAAATCCGTGTGATATGCTTCCGATGTGTACATCCAAATCCGAGTCGTTCGCGCCGAAGAGCGTCGGATCGGCGGTGAGGAGGGTGGCGTCCTTGAGGATCTCCGCCATCTCCTCGGCACCGGCGAAGGGTACCATCGTATCACCCTCGGCGTGCCATAGCGTCACTCGTTGACCGATATTCGCAGGATCGAAGCCCCACGGTGTGATCTGTAAGCGGCTCTCCTGTGCTGGGCCGAAGCAGTGATTGGCGCGTGCGTCGGTGAGCGTGTTGCGTAGATAGGGATCGGCGTCCGGCGGGAGCGTTGCGAGAAATTCATCCAGACCGGTGGCGTAGTAGTCCTGTATCTCCGTGCGTGCACCGTTAAGAAACTTCGCATACGCTTCGCGCCCCTCCACGGAGTAATGCCGTATGACGCGATCCAGATATACCGCAGGAACACCGTCAAGAATCCACACCTCGCCGATCGCATCGGGATCCGCGAAGGCGCTTGCATAGGCGTACACCGCGCCCGCGGAGCAGCCCACCGCGATAGCATTGGTAATACCCAACGCGGCAACGATCGGCCCGAACAGCACACACCAGTCAGCGACGTGGTCCATTTCGATCGGCGACGAGTCACCGTAGCCGGGACGTTCCAATACGATGCAGCGTACATCGGCGTCCTCAATCGCCTCGACCCACTCAGCGTCGAGCCACGAGCTTCCCGTGAGCCCGTGAAACACGATCATGTCCTGCGCTCCGTCGCCGTACGTTTGATAGGCGATGCGTCCCCCGCGTAGCGGAACAAACTGCTTCATCGTGCTCTCCTTCCCCATTTACTCGGGGCTCCACCGACTCCGTCACATAAGGAACGGCAATATTTCTATTGCTAAAAATTAATATTTTGACTATTAAAAAACAAGATGAAAAACACGTGATGTCAACGTACGGACCGACTTGAGTGTTTTGACCCTATTACGTGGGCGCTACGCTTTATCCTGGGTTGCCTGGTCTCGGAATCCGGCATTTTGCTGCTTTCTGACTATCCGCAATACCTCACAGGCAGTTCCTTATTTACAGACCGATCATAACCGTCAAATCCAAATATCACTTTCAGCCGTCAGTTCACTCTCTGCCTCGCCGGTATTGACAACCCCTCTTGGTTCAACCAGCAGGATTTTGCATTCCCGTTCCGCGTACGGTTTATGTTCCCGTCCCTTCGGCACGATAAACATCTCACCTTCAGAGAGCTCCACGCTGCCGTCCCTGAAATCAATGGACATCTGTCCCTCCAGGACGATGAACACCTCATCCGTATCCTTGTGGCCCTAGGTTCGACTCCTGCCCCTACCCCGACGCCTGCAAGAGATGCCGGGCAGCCGACTCATCCACAACGAGCCCATTCACATAGCCACCTCGGATTGCGCCCAGAAGGGCCATCGCCTTTCGCTCACCCGCGGCAACGGCGACTCGTTTGGGTATAGTTTTTAGTTTCTCAAGGTCTACACCCACGACTCGCCGATTTAGAACTGAGTCGATCGGTGTGCCGTCGATATCAAAGAAATAACCGCAGATCATTCCTTCCGCGCCGTTTCGATTCAGTTCGTCTGACTGTTCATCCGTGATGTATCCGGCCCGAACAAGCGCGCTGTATCGCGGATCGGGCGTCCCAATCCCAAGGAACGCGATGTCCGCGTGCGCAGCCAGTTCCATGCTTTCTGCGACGTTTTTGTCGATCACTAGAAGGTCCCGAAGTTCCTCCGAGCGCACAATCAACGGCGCATGAACGATGTGAATGGAGGCTCCAAGTTTCCGCGAGAGGCGACGTGCCAGTTCCCAGCCGTCGATCTCCAGGTTGTGCGCACCGATCCCTCCATGTAGCTGTACAACCGAAACTCCTCCGGTCGTGAGATTCTGGACATGCTCAACCATCTGAAACAAAGAAGTTCCCCAACTGATCGCAATGCGCATCCCCGGGCTAAGCTGGTCTTCGAGTTGGTGCGCCGCCTGCTTCCCCACCGAAACGAGCGTCTTGTCGTACGTTCGCTCGGTCATCACGACATGCACGTCCCGCAAGTCGAACCGTTCCTTGAGTCCGAACTCAAGTTGTGCCATCGATGTTGACGGCTCTACGATTCGGATTTCGACGATTCCCTGCTCTCTCGCACTCTTGAGCAGTTTCGATACGTTGGAACGCGCCATGTTGAGGCGCTTGCCAACGTCCTGTTGCGAGAGACCTTCGACGTAGTACAGCCGCGCGGCTTCGATTATCAGATCTTTGCGAAAATCCCTCGCCGTCACTGTCTCCACCATCCAACGAAAAGTCGTGCGATCGGAAACGAATAGCAAGGCATTTTCATCATTCCGGAAAAACTTTATACGGTTTGCGTCGCTGCTTGGGTCGCTCCATCAGTTCCAGCGTGACGCCGAGAATCCCCTCCGTATCCAGGTACGCAAAGTATCCATCGCCGTCGACGCCGTGTCCTCCACCCTCCATCGTGACGCAGATTCCGGCAGCCCGTACATGTTTCAGCGCCGTCTCCATGTCGTGAACGGCCAACCCAAGATGCTGGATACCTCCAAATCCGTGTTGCTCGACAAACTCCGCGAAAATTGTATCCCCGTGGACCGGTTGAATAAGCTCGAACCGCGTGTGTCCCGCGTTAGCGACTGCGGCCAGGAGCTCGTAGTCGCTTTCTTCGCCGTGACGCTTCATCGTGTGAAGCATTGCGCGACCGTACCGATAGAAATGCCATGGACCAATTCCGGTGAACTCGTGAAACGCCTCGACCGATTTTTCCAGGTCTTCCACTACCCAGGCGATCTGGGTAACGCCGTTGGATAAGAACGGAAATCGTCCGTTTGCTTCGACGTCTATTTGATTCATCGTTGCCTCGCTATCGATAGCCGTGCTCGCTTACACCTTGGTCCGGCGTGACAGTGAGTCAAATACGATTGCCATCACAACGATCCCGCCGTTGATTACCTGCTGCCAGTAGAGGCTTACACCACCGAGCACGACGATGTTTGCGATCACACCCATGATTGCCCCGCCGATCAGAGCTCCTGTCACGCTTCCGATACCGCCGGTAATCGCTATTCCCCCGATCACCGGGCCGGCGATCGACGGCAACAACCAGATCGCGCCGATTGAGGGCTGAGCGGAGGCAATGCGCAGGCTCATCAGGATTCCGGCCAGTCCGGCGAGTCCACCGGATAGAGCGTAGGTGATGATGCGGGTTCGCTGCGTCCGTATGCCGACCATCTTGGCGGCTTCAATGCTGTTTCCGATCGCGTACATGTTGCGTCCGAACACAGTTGTTTTGGTGATAAACCATACGAGGGCATATACGCCCAGAAGAAAAAGCGCCGGAATTGGGAATCCGAAGAGCGATCCCTGGCCGTACACGGTTACGTTGGAGGGAAACCCGGTTATCGTTCGTCCCTCGGTAATCGCGAGGTTGAGACCGTTGTACGCCGTCAGCATTCCGATTGTGAGAACGAGCGCGGTGAGACGAAATGCAGTAATCAACAGACCATTGAACGCCCCCAGAAGCGCTCCGGCAACGATACCGAGAAGAAGCGAGACATGAGGGTCAACTCCAAACTTCACCATAAAAAACGCGGAGATAACCGCGCCGAGTCCCGCTATCGCGCCGATCGAAGCGTCGATGTCACCTACCAAGAGGAGCAACCCCTGTGCGAGCGACACGATGCCAACGAACGCGAGCGATCGGAGCACGATCGTGATGTTGTACGGAGTGAGAAACTGCGGCGAAATAAGTGACGAAACAAATATGATGACTCCGAGCACGAGCGTCAGCGAACCAAGTTGGCTTCCCGGCCACGCTTTCCAGGCAGACCGGAGCCTCACAAGGAAAGCACGGAGACGGTGTAAAGATTCGTTGGTTTTCGCGTTCATCGGTTCACCCCTATGATCGAGCTCACGATTTTCTCGGCGTTCAAGTAGCCGATATCGTTCTCTCCGACGACTGTCCCTTGATAGATAGACACCACGCGATTTGCGCATCGGAGGATCTCCTCAATCTCCGAGGAAACGAGGATGATTCCGACACGCTGGTCTTCAGCGAGTCTCTTCATGAGGTTGTAGATATCCGCCTTCGTTTTGACGTCGATTCCTTTGGTTGGTTCGTCGAAAATGAGCACCCTCGGCTCTGCTTCCATCGACCTTCCGATCAGGACCTTTTGTTGATTCCCACCGCTGAGGTTTCGGATGAGCGTCTCGGTGGATGGTGCTTTTACGTCGTATTCAGTCATCACTTTTTGTGATATCCGGTTCTCCCACTGGCGGGATATCACACCCCATCTGGCGGTTTTTCTTGGAAGAACGACACCGATGTTGGTACGAACGCTGAGGTACGGGAATATGCCAAACGAACGACGTTCTTCAGTGAGGTATACCAACCCCTGGCGAATCGCGTTCGCAGTTGATCCCATTCGATACGGTTTTCCGAAAAGGTGAACCTCGCCTGACTTCGCCGGCAGATAGCCGAACAGCGCCTGCATGATCTCTGACCGGCCGGCACCGACCAGCCCGGCGAAACCAAGCACCTCGCCTTCACGGAGCGTGAACGACACGTTTGAGAATCCGGGCCCCGACAGGTTCGCGACATCAAGGAGGATCTCCCCAGGTGGTTTGGTAGGGCGATAGCGCTTGGTCATGTCGAGTTCTTTCCCTGACATTTTTTTGATGATCCAGTCGTAATCGACCTCCGGTAGCGGAGCGTACCCGACCAACTCTCCGTTTCGCAGCACGCTCACCACGTCTCCAATCGCGAAAATCTCATCGAGTTTGTGTGTGATGAATATGATCGATTTCCGCTGCTCTTTTAGCTTCCGGATGACGGAGAATAACCGCCGCGTTTCTTCTTTCGTAAGTGATGTTGTCGGCTCATCAAGAATGATGATTCTCGCGTCTTCGATCGCGAGCGCACGCCCCACCTGCAGTAGCTGTTGATCGGATACGGGTATATTTTTGACGACATCCGTGGGACGAACGTTCATATCAAGTTTGTCAATGATCACCTGTGCTTTGCGTTGCAGAGGTTTACGTCGAAACAATCCGCCCGCCCGGTCTTTGGACCGGAACGGCACAAACAGGTTCTCGGTCACCGTCATGTTGACGAACAGGTCGAGTTCCTGGGGCACGTAGGCGACCGCTTTCGTCAAGTGTTGCGTATGCACGTTGATGTTCGTTCCACCGATCGAGAGTTCCCCCTCCTCGGCGCGATACAAACCAGTGAGTACCTTAACAAGCGTGCTCTTGCCCGCTCCGTTCTCTCCGACGACACAGTGGATTTCGCCTTCGCCGACTTTCAAATCGACTCCGTTGAGCGCCAAGACGCCGGGGAATCGCTTCGTGATGTTTACCGCTTCTAACAGATGCATGGCAAAAGCACCTTGGTTTTTTGTTCAAATGAGAGGGCTTGCACGTTCAGAACGCGTACTTCTGGATACAAACGCTTCGATACAAAGCAAGCCCTCGTAGATTTACCTTGGATCAGAATCCGCGGATGTTTCCGTCGGCAACCATGTCCGGCGTCAGGAGCCCGTACTTCGTGTCATACCAGATGACCGGGTCCAATCCGAGATTGGACATCATGAGCGATATGGTCACCCACTCGCCGATGTTGTTCGGCTTGGTCGCAACCGACAGATCCAGAACGCCTTCGCGCATCAGTTCCTGGAGTTGCGGTAGATCGTCGATTCCCACGTACTGCACCTCACCGACGCGACCGGCTTCGCGCAGCGCGTACCCAACACCAACGGGTCCCGCAGCATCGCACACGGCGAACGCGTCTAGATCAGGATGCGCCGACAGGATCGCCGCTGCTTCCCGCTGAGCAATCTCGATATCGTCGTAGTCAAACGCCGTAGCAACTACTTCTACATCCGGCAACTCGGCAAACCGATCCTGGTACGCCTGGAATCGATCAGCGTGCGGTGTATTGGTCGGAACACCGTGGATGATCGCGATCTTCCCTTCGTAATTGATCCGCTCGAGAATCGCATTGGCCGCGGCCATGCCTTGTTCGTAAAAGTTGTTACCGATGTGAGGAATGAGCTCCCCCTCAGGGGCAATTGCCGCGTACATGACCACCGGGATGCCACGATCACGCGCTTCCTGAATGATCGGCAGCTGAGACTCGATATCGATCGGATCGATCGCGATTCCGTCCGGCTGCGTGGCGATTGCGCGCTCCAACAGTTCGTTTTGTGCCACGATGTCCGCCTCCTGCGCGGCCTGATAGTCGATCACAATCTCGGTACCAAGTGCGGATCCCAATATCTCCGCCGAGCGCTCGGACGCTTCATACACGATGTCAAACCACGCCTGTGCCAGGATCGGGATCATCACGAATCGATACTCATCCTTGAGCCGGCTGGATCCGCTATCTTCCGTAGCCGTTTCTGCCGCTGCCGATTCCTCGGCGGCACCCCCACAGCCCATCAATCCGATCATTGCAATCGCCACGAGGATTGCGACGAGAATTTTGAACATCTTTTTCATTTGACACCTCCGTTCTTTTTTTTCGACGCGTCCTACCGCGCGCCAATGATAGTTTTGACTGTGCGCCGGTCACTCAATCAGGCCATACTCCGCCTCCCTTTCGGACTGGTTGTAGTTTTAAGTGACGAGTGATTCGAAAAAGGCTGAGAGGAAAACGAACATCGACGCCGATCCGGGGTCCACGTAGCCAACGCTCCGGTCTCCAAGTCGGCTGGAGCGGCCGCGCTTCGAGTGCATCTCCTTCGTTGATTGCATCCCCGATTCGGCCGCGGCCGACGCCTTGTTCATCGCTTCACGCAGCGGCTCGCCCGATTCGACGGCTGTTGCGAGAGCGTCCACAGCGGGCACAACCGTGTCAAACATCGTCTTTTCGCCGAGTTTCACGCCGCCGCGCTTCTCAATCCCGGCAACGAACCCGCGCATCATTGCCACGAGTTCTTCAACGTGAATCACCGCCGCGCCGCCTGCCGCATTGCCCGCCTCAAAGAACCCCGATCCATAGAGGGGACCCATCGCCGCGCCGCCGGAAAGAATTATCCCCCGGCCGATCACCTTCAGGAGTCCTCCGATGTCGCGTTTGGAAGTATCGTAGCTCTCAAGGCTTTCGAGGACCTTCTTGAACGTGGAGTCGATACTGTCCCCATGGTCCGAGTCTCCGATCTGTGAATCGAGATCATTGAAGTAGTCTTTTTGGGAACGAAGCTTCTCTGCTGCGGCCTGCAGCGACGAGAGCACTCGTTCGAAATCAATCGTCTCAGGCATCCCCACATCCCTACCCTTTGAAATGGACCGCGTTAACCGGTACGTCGATTGCCTTCTTCATCCCATCGTCGAGTTGTGTGAGGGTGATCGAGAATCCGCCCATCTCCATTGAGGTGAAGTACTCACCCACCCAGATCTTGTGGGCGCTGATCCCTTTTTCCTTGAGAATCTCAGCAACCTTTCGATAGACGATGTACATCTCAAGTAAGGCAGTGGAGCCGAGCCCGTTTACAATGACCGATACCTCGTCGCCGGACTTGAACGGCAAGTCTACGAGAATTTTTTCCATCAGCAGCGACGTAATCTCATCGGCCGGCATCATCTTTACCCGCTCGATACCGGGTTCACCGTGGTGGCCGACACCGATTTCCATTTCGTCCGGTCCGATCTCGAAACTGGGTTTGCCGGACGAGGGCATGATGCAGGGAGTGTGCGCAACACCCAGACTTCTCGTATTGAAGACGACCTGATCCCCAACCCGTTTCATCTCATCGAGGGTTGCACCCTGTTTCGCCATCGCGCCGACGACCTTCCAGAGGATGATCTCACCCGCAACCCCCCGACGGTTGTCCATGTTGTCCACGGGAGCGGACGCGACGTCGTCGTTGACGACAACCGTCTCGATCTTGTGTCCCTCGTCTTTGAGCATGTCTACGGCCGCCCCAAAATTCATCAAGTCGCCGGAGTAGTTGCCGATACATACGAGAACGCCCTCGCCACTATCGGCCGCCTTGATTGCGTCGTAACAGATTTGCGCGCCCGGGGCGGCGAAAATGTTCCCCACCGCGACCGTATCCATCATGCCCTCGCCGAGGTAGCCAATGAGGGCCGGCTTGTGACCGGATCCGCCGCCGGTAACAAGACCGACCTTTTTCTGGAACGGGGCTCCGACGCGCGTGATGACGCGTTCGTGTCGACGTTCGACGAGATCGGCGTTGGCCGCAACATACCCCTCGAGCATCTCTTCGATCATGTCGTCGTATTGGTTGATAAATTTCTTCATGGTACCTCCCGTTCCTACATCGCCTTCTCGATCGCGCGGAGATTCTTGACCCCTTCCACTGCGAGTTCTTCGCCGGTCTCGGCGAAGTGACGCCAGATCGCGCACCCGGCGTTAAACTCTTCAAAGCTCGGATCGAACGACTCGATCACCATTGGACCGTCATAGTTCACATCTTTTAGGGCACGGAAGAATTCCGCCCACGGGACGTGCCCGGTCCCAGGGATTCCTCTGTTGTTCTCGCAGGTGTGGACGTAGCCCAGATACTCAGTTCCACACGCCTTCGTCGCTTCGACGAAGTCCATCTCCTCGATATTCATATGGAACGTGTCGAGGTGGACCTTCACGTTTCCGGTCCCGATATCCTTGCAATACTGGACCGTGTCTTCCGCGGTGTTCAGGAAATACGTCTCAAACCGATTGATAGCTTCAAAACAGATTGTGACCTCTCCGGTCTCCTTCGCGTACTCCGCAACCTCGCGGAGGGCCGTCACCGACCATTCCCACTCCTGTTCCGTTCTCGGTTTCCCGCTGAAGTACCGCCACGCCGCGTAGTTGACACCACCGAAGATTTTGGCCCCTAGGGTGTTGCAGATATCTACGTGTTTCTTCAAAAGGCGAACCCCGTTTGCCCGCACATCGGGGTCGGGAGAGATAACGTTGCCATCGGGCGTAAGCGTCGTTGTGGTGACCGGCACGATACCGACCCGGTCGACTTCAGCTTTGACCTTCTCGAGGGGAAACCGGTCAGGATAGGCGATCGCGAAATCCAGCACTTCAAAGCCGAGTTCTTTCGCTTTGGCAATAATCCATATATCATTTTCTTCAAAAATTTCTGACCAAATAAATGAATCAACACCAAAATTAAACATTACTCCTCCGTTTCCGTTGTTGCTGAGCTGATTCTACGGCCACTTCCAGAACTCAGCAAGCTTTTTGTTCCTTTCATATGAATTATGGAACAAATGTTCCGTTGAATAACTCGTAGAGGCTTCCGAAAAGCGCCCATCAGACCAGACCACGCCCAAACACTGCGGCACCGGTAGGTAATATCATGCGTGGTGTAATTGGGCGGAGGATAGGAAGGACACCGCTGGATCAGACGTGTCGCCATTCATAGGGTTGTCGAACAACGCGGCCACCGTCCGATTGGTCGGCGCTCTGGTGACGGAACAAATCGAAGGGTGGTATCTCACACGGCGCTACATGAGCCAGGCGAACCTATCGAGGACGTTGAATCCAACGCTGAGGTCACGCGCCGGCTCCGGCCCGGAGCCGCGACCGCGGCGGAGGGATTGGCGCGGCGATTGCAGGCGGCGGTCGGCCCGTTTCGATCTGGTCTACTCCGTCTCCCTGCAATCGACGTGACAAAGGAACGGTCGCTGTGAACCGAACATGTTATGCTGTGGACGGCAGCAATCAGTCACCAGCCGGCAAACCAAGTTTGTCAAAGAATGCTCGGTTTCGCTGCGTGGCGGCGTTCACGAGTTGGTCGAACGATATCACCTGGACATATGCTTTGTAGGTCTTGTTGTACAAAAAGTAACCCAGCCCGTCGGCCGTTCGAATACCGTCGTGGACTTTGCAACGCTTCACCACTGCGGGTGTTAAATCGCAAAGGATGTAGCAGAATCCTGGTATGTCTTCCGAGTGCGGAATTGGCCGTCCGCCCGGCGTTTGCACTCTGCCTTCTCGAATCCGTTCTAGGTATCCCAATGCCTGTTCAATCGGGTCTTTGTCTTCACCGGTGGCGGCGTCGTTCCTCATCGGGCGCTTGATCTCGACAACGACGATCGAAGCCAGCGGTAGCTGGCTAGTTTCGGACACAAGTATTGGATTGTCGAATTTGTTGAGAATTGCGATGTCCGGTTCTTTTGTGCTAGTCGAACCGGTGATTGGTTGCGAACGCAGTGTTTTGTCGGAAGCCAAGTAGTCATGAAAAGCCAAGCGCTCGTCAATCAACCATAGATTCGAGTCCTCGAAAAACACTTCTGAGGAATCCTTGCCCATGGGCATTATGAGATCGTGTATCAGGTCTTCTCTAACGTAGTTGCCCGTTTCGTCTTTTGCTATTGCTGTCGTTAATAGATCGATCACAACCCGGCGATGCGAAACGTATCCCGCAAGATCTGATTTCTTGATGTCGGTTACCTTCTCAAGGTATGTCGCAACTCTCGAACGGTATTGCTCGACCGACTCGTCAGCTTTGGGATTGAGAATCTCATGGCCTTCTGTCATGAGTCCGCATTCGATGTCGTTGAGTTGCCTGTGGAGTTTCAGCTCAAGATCTCTATCGGAGATCGTTGGATCGACACTTAGTTCATCTTCGGGTATTCGAGAAAGAATCGGCCTATACCGGGGCGCGGATTCTGCAACAAATTTCTCCACACGCTCACGTCCGATTTTCTTGTTGTGTTCGAGATACGAGTCCAGAAATACCTTGACCCGATCCAGTATCGCTTGCCGTATTTCGTCGGATGTCAGTTCGATGTCGGCAAAAAGGCTCGCAGACCCGTCGCCGAAGTCAAACCCGGTTCTTTCAGTCCTGACCGCAGAATCGAGGTACTCAGAGCCAATGTAGCAGGCATACACGAACTGGTCGTCATCCGATTCGATTTTTCCAAACAGGCCTGGAACCTTCCCGTTAATCGTTTCTTCTTTGACTAACCGATTGGAAGCGCAATACGCCAATGTGTGGGCCTGAGAAGAATGACTCCGTAGCTTGACGTGCGTTAACTCAAACTGTTGATCCTTCAGGGTTATTTGTTCGTGATCAGAAGATGAAATCATGTGCTCGTCGTATACGACATCCAAGTCCACTGTCTCGTCGGAATCCGAAACGGTTATCTTCGGGGCACCACCGTCACGGATGAAGTACCACAGGCAGTGTTCAAACAGACTTGTTGCTATGGCTGAAGTTGTCTTGATGGAAGAGTCACGGTAATCAGGTTTGAACCCCATCAGAGAAACCGTCGTTTCAACATCGGTGGAAACCTCCGGACGGTATGTTTTTTGATTTGACACGCCCTCGGAGCTGTTGAATACAAACGATCTTGCCCACAACTCGCCGGAGGAATCTTTGAACCTGCTAAGCACGTCGACTCTGTCGAAAGCTTTAAGCCAAAGCAATCGTCCAATGCCACGGCATCCTTTGTCGATTTTGAGATCAGAGTCGAGCGTTTCGAACGAGGTCATGTTCGCATCAGTGAAACCATCACCATTGTCAACAATACGGAAGCCGGCGATTTTCGCGACAGCATCCGGGCCCTTCTTCTTGTCCTCGGACTCAAGTTTCAAGGTCTCTTGTGGGTCGCGAAGGATCTCGACAGCGATTGTCCCGTCGTCGATTCCGCCATTCTGATCTTCGATGGAGTGGATTGAGTTGACCACAGCTTCGAATAACGGGCTAAGGCCGTGCGTTTTGGGCAAAGATGTGTTCCGAAGCCGGCCCTTCAGGTTTGTGACCATGGCCATCTGATTCTCCTCTAGCTCAGATTTTTAACAATATTACACATTTTCGCTTTTCCGAAACAATAAAATTGTGTTCACAGGACACAGCATAACATGTTATGTAGCGGGACGGGTTTGTCCTACTTGGTATCCGGCTGAATTGGTTGCGGAATCGGAATTGGGATTTGTATTTGCTTCTTTTCTTGAAAGTTCTTCATCCACCTGTTGCCCGTGTCGGTCAACAATACCCGCGTAGAAGGTGTCTGCTCGAACAATAGCGTGACCAAATGATAGGCGGTCAAGACCGCCTCCTGAAGGTCTGCTTGATCTTCGAGGCTCTCTATCTTGACTCCTATGGACCTTGCCTCGTCACGATCAATTCGCCTACCGTGGTTCTTGTCGCGCGCGGCGGAATTGAAATGTTCAGCGATTTCCTTCGCTTTGTCCGCTGGCGATTCGAATCCACTGCACATCCGTTTCTCAAGCCAGCGCCGGACCATTCCTTCGCTATACGAAAGCGCATTTCGGGCTTCTTGGATAAGACCCGGCCCCATCGTTTGGAGTATCGGAGCGTATAAGTGTGCTAGGTTGGTGTCACCAGGTTGTTCGTTTGTGCCACCTATAGCCTCTTTGGCTTCGAGGAACTGATCTTCCACGGATCGGGCCGAAACGGTTCTCGAGTTTGCAACTTGCATCTGTGGATCAATCGGTCCCAACTGACTCTGACGACCCATTATCACTTTGTCGCAGCCTAACGCCATCATAGTGCCCGCTGACATGGCGTAAGTGGGTACGATGGCTTCGATTTCTGCGAACTTGGTGTGAAGGTACTCGACGATAGTTTCGGCTGCGGTTGGCAACCCACCTGGTGTATGAAGTATCAAAGTCAGGCCGCGGTCCCAATCCATGCCATGCATGACCGCCATGTATCCGTTTATCTCGTCTGGAAACAACGACGTGTGAGCGGAACCGAGTTGGGGTTTCTGCAGGAAAGCAGAAGCATAGAAGATGACATTGCGATTGGAACGCAGCTTCGAAACCCGTTTTAGCCATTCGGCTATCTTGGTGTCGAACCAATCGCCTCGGGATTGTGGGGCGATGCCACCTAGCTCTTTGAGAAGATCACCCCAGGAAGGCACACTATTCCACCATTTGAATATCTAGTGGTTGATCCCACTCCGAAAAACATTCAGGAACTTCGATCTCGACCGACAAGGCCAAAGATTCAGATTGCAGACGGATCTCTTCATATTGGCGGTACTGTTCTTTTGTTTGCTCAAGTAACTCAGTAACTTGTGCCTCGTCAAGAACTTGCGATTCGGCCATTGATCCCTCCATCGTAAATACTTGAATTGTACCTCACTCACCAACAAAAACGGTAGATTCGACATGCTCTGTAAGCGAGTCGAATCTAAGAAAAGACGATGATTCTATACATATGTATAGTCAATATCGACACGAAATTGCAAATCCTTGATCTTTTCGGTCCAGAACTCACTCCCTACTCCGCTACATAACATCCCCTTGTGCTTCCGGCACCGATTACGAATACCGCCATGGTCCCCTCCTCCACCTCCGGTCAACCATCGCTAGGAAAGACGAAACACCTTCATCACCTCGTCGCCCAGGTGGTTGATCACCTTCACTGCGATCCGTCCTGATGACGGCTTTGGGAAGGGGCGCGAGGTATCGCTGTAAAGGGAGTCCCACGCGTCGCGGTCGATCTCGCTCTTGAGCGTCGTTTTTAATGATTTATACGGGTCACCGGCGCCCAGGAAGTAGGCGTGACG
Source organism: Spirochaetales bacterium (assembly GCA_028282545.1). Taxonomy (GTDB): domain Bacteria; phylum Spirochaetota; class Spirochaetia; order DSM-27196; family Alkalispirochaetaceae; genus JANQHT01. Next base: position 39,305 of record JANQHT010000071.1, on the reverse strand, counting down.
GATGAAAAAGCTCTCCTCGTTATAGTCGGTATCGATGAACCAACCGGCGATCCCTTCGGGCCCGCTCGACCGGACCGTACCCGACTGCGGGTGGAAGACGTCCACGCCGTTGATCTTCACGCGGATTTCCGGTTGGTCCCTGTCCAGAATCTCGATGTCCGGTTCGCCGAAAATCACGAAGAGGTTGCCGGCGCCGGTGTTGGCGAGTTCATCCGCCATATGGAGGTCCGCGTTCATGCGCGCCTTGAGGATGGGGATGCGACCGAGCTTTGAAAACTCCGTGGACTGCGCGTCGTAGTTGAAGGCGCACGCGATGAGCACGTTGAAACCGGCGTCCGCCGCCTCGCGCGCGGCCGCGACGAGGTCGGGTTTGCTCACCGTTCCGAACTCGGGACCGATGAAGACGCCGGCGCGACGCTCCGCCTTGTTCTCACCCTCGGAGTAGCGCGCTTCCGCGCCGATAAGTTCACCGGGCCACCCGGTGATCGTGGTGAAGTCGATTTTGTCCTTCTTGTCCGGCTGTTGGACGCCCGCCTTGCGGAGGTTCTCGATGACGACGGTGGCAAACTCCGGCTCGTCGTCGCGTCGTTCACCGTAGGGCGGCTCGGTCTCCGCTGCGACATCGGCGTGCACCAGTTCGTCGTCCTCGTCGATCGCCAGAACTCGATGGGGTGAAAGGCTCTCCACGGTGAAGGGGCCGGCCACGCGGACTCGTTTCTTGTCCACGTACGGCTTGTCGTAGAGGAATTCCTGCTCCGCCTTGCGCTCGATCGAGGCATCGATCGCCTTCTGCCGGGCGATGCGCGCGTTCCAGAACTCCGCGAGCGCCCGGGTCGCCGCCTCGGGCCACCCCTCGGGAGCCTCCCGCGGAACCTCCCACTCCAGGAGGGCGTTGGCGGGTGCGGATTCGTCCGACGGGAGTGGTACCGTTTCGCCCTCCGGAGCGGTGAAGTCGACGGTCTTGCCGGAACGCCCACCCGTTTGAACGGTGAATGGGTCCTCGTATCCCTTGAGCGCGGCGTTGAGCTTACCAAGGGCGCGTTCCACCGCCGGTTGATGCTCCTCGTACAGAACGTCGATCTCCGTATTGTTGGCGATCGCCTTGAGGGTGATGTGGGGCACGCGTTCGTAGACAAAACCCCGGCGGATGTCTCCGTAGGTGGGCGACTGCGGCGGTGCGCCGCCGGTGACCTCCGCCTCCTTGAGTCGCCCGTCGGGCGAATCTGCAAGCAGGTAGTACGAGTAGCGGGCGCCCATGAGCCGGGCGCGCGCCAGGGCGAGTGCCACGCGTGAAGTGTCGATCGTGATCCAGCGCCTCCCCCACTGCTCCGCGACGTAGGCAGTGGTGCCTGACCCGCACGTGGGGTCCAGGACGAGGTCGCCGGGGTCGGTGGTCATGAGGATGCAGCGTTGAACCACACGCTCGTTGGTTTCCACTACGTACCGCATGTTGGGTGGCGCGGAAGTGTCGGTCCACATGTTTGATAGTGGCGTAACTGGGTAGTCAGATAGCCGAAGGAGGTATCGCAAGGTCTTCCCACCTGCATATGGCCAAAGGCGGTCAGCCTGAAACAGTCGGTTCATGCCGTCGATCGGAGACTTCCACGAACGGCCTGTCGGTGGCGAATGCCGACGCCCTTCAAACACATACTCGTAAATCCCAGTAGCAAACGAACCAGCGGGATAAAGGCTGATCAGTTGTGCAACATCGGCGTCTTTGTTGAACAACGAGTGATTGTCGATCTCGTCTCGTGACAACTGGCGCGTAGGACCGTTCCGGAACACGCCGATATTCCAATGGCTATCCCCTTGAACGTCTTGCCCCAAATAGAGTGGTCTGTATTTTGCGGCCAGTTTGTTTCTCGCATACCAGAGGACGTAGTCGCAAATTCCCTCAAGAAACCTACCGCCAAGGGGCATCGTCTTTTTCCGAAAGGAAACAGTTTCGATCGAATTGCCTTCCCCAAACACCTCATCCATCAACGCCCGTACCCGGTGGACGTTTTCGTCGCCGATCTGGACGAAGATGCTGCCCGTGTCGGATAGGAGGTCGCGGGCCACGGTGAGGCGGTCGCGAAGGTAGGTGAGGTAGCTGTGGATGCCGTCGCGCCACGTGTCGCGGAACGCCTTGACCTGCTCCGGTTCGCGCGTGATGTGATCCGACTTGTTGTCCTTGACGTCGCGGGTGGTGGTGCTCCACTGGAAGTTGGAGTTGAACTTGATGCCGTAGGGTGGGTCCAGGTAGATGCACTGTACCTTGCCGCGGAGTCCTTCGCGTTCCGCCAGGCTCGCCATCACTTGGAGGCTGTCACCCAGGATCATACGGTTGGTCCAGTTACCCTCGTGCCGGTAGAACTCCGCCGTCTTTCCCTCCTCCGGGAAGCCGTTGAAGTCGCTGAAGAGGTCTATCTGCGGTTCCGCCTCCGCCTCTCGCTCTGCGGAGCGCTGCATGAGGTCATCTATCAAAACCTTGGGGTGTACCTTCTCCTGGATGTAGAGCGGCGGCGCATCCACCACGAGGTCAGACCAGTCCTGCTCATCCTTGCCGCGCCACACCAACTGAGGGTCAAGATCGCGGTTGCGGCGCTCGTAGGCGAGGCGAATGGCGGCGCGTTCGTCGTCGGAGAGGACCGACTGGAACTCGGCGGTGGGTATGTTGACGCGCTTTGCGCTACCGTGGGTGAACGTTTCCACCGATTTCTGTTTGGCCATCTATTGCATCCCCTCTTTCTCGATCACATCCGTTGCGTTTTCCGGAACGCCTTCGTAGACGGCCCGCCCGTCGCTGTCGATTCGGGAGTACAAGTCCGGTTCAAAGGCGATTCCAAGGGCGCGCGCCGCGTCGGTAAGGCGCCGGTCCAGCGACCAGATCTGCGCGTCCGACGTCAACAGCGTTGAGGCGAGCAGATGCACGTCCACAAGTCCGATCCCCTTTGCGGACAGATCGTTCGCCTCGATAAAGGCAAGAATCTCGCCGTCGTACACGCGCGCCGCCTGCGGCAGCAGTTGGTGGAGGCGTAGCGTCGTCTCACGATTCCGGAGATTGCCGCACGCCAGCGCTCCGCAGACGAACGGGTGCGACAGAACGCACCCGTCGTTGAGGAGTTGCACTACCGTTGCGTTCGACGAGCGGTAGTGGTCGATCCAGACCGACGTATCCAGGAGAATCATGCGGGGTCGGGCCGCCTCCGGGGGATATCGCGCAGCTGCGGTTGATTTCCCCCGAGCTTCGCAAGACGCCGCGCGGCCTCTCTCTCGATCAGCGCCCGGAGCCCCTCGTGAATGAGCGCGGTCCGTTCCTTGATGCCGGTGAACTCCGCCGCTTCCGCCAACAGATCGTCGTTTACGTTTATGGTCGTCCGCATGGGATGCTCCTATGCATCGAATTATACATCATTTGATGCCGCAACGGACCGCTCGATCAGTTTGCCGAACTTCTCTTCCATGTCCCACACTCCGGTGAGTTCGGCAAAGGCCCACCGTCCGTACGTTCCCAGATTGTTGATCCCGGGAACCCAGTACGCGGCCATCGTGTTCGCCTTTTCGATGGCGTCCTCTCCGCGATACCCCTTCACCTCCACCACCAAGTTGAGCGGATCGGTCCGCCCATCGTCTATCTGAACGATGAAGTCTGGAACGTAGCGACGTTGCGACTGTCCCATCCGATAGGGAACCTCGAACCCCATATTGTAATTCTTGACGTACGCGCGAACCCTGGGGTGCGACTCCACGATTCGGCACAGTTCGACTTCCCACCCACTGTCACAGACCATCCAGTTGACGTGCGATTTGCCCGGATCGCTCTGGTAGCGCGTCGTCTTCGTGGTCTGGAAATTGACGTGTGCCGTTGAACCGGTGGAGTTATACGGGTCCAGAACCGCTTTTACGACGCCCCGCTCCGATAGCGATTCGGTCACCGCGGTGCGGATCCGCCCTGCGGCGCGCTCGGCCAGTTCGAGGTAGAGGATCTGTGCCGGGAAGGTACCGCCCTTGCAGACGAGGTACCCCTCGCGTATCCAGCGCCTCACGATTCGCTTGAGGGGGCCGAAGAGGTGCAGCTTCGGATCGCCGTTCGGATCGCGAAACTGGTGGAGGAGCAGGTGGTGGGTGAGGTGGTAGATGATCGTGTTGGCCCGGATTGATGCCAGGTGTTCGAGTGTGAGGTTGACCCCTTCACCGATGACGCCCTGCACGAGGACCTTTGCGGGCCCCGTCAGCTCCGGCGTGAGCACCAGGCGCGAATCCTCGGTAAAGCGTGCCGCGAGTTTTTCGTCACCAAAGTCGACGCGATACCCCTCTACGCGCGGGAAGGTGATTTCGATCGTGTCGCGCTCCGGAGTGATCGCGCGCACGTGAACCGCCCTGCGCGGCTCTGTGGGCGTAACCACCACGGGCTTGGCGGTGAAGTCGAAGGGGATGCCGAGAATGTCGGCGTATTCGACGTCGAAAAGGTTCTCCTCATTGAGGTCGTACGACTGGCGGCGCAACGCGCGTCCAACCACTTGTTCACACAAGAGCTGCGTGCCAAAGGCGCGTACGCCCAGGATGTGGGTCACCGTGTTGGCGTCCCACCCTTCGGTCAGCATGGAAACGGAGACGACGCACCGCACCTGCTCGCCGAGGCGCCCCGTTTTGCCGACGGTGTTCATCACCTCCCGCAGGAGATCCTCGTCGCTCACCGACTCGGCTGCCTTCTTGTCACCGGTGCGTATGTGAATCTCGCGCTTGAATTGCTCGATCTCCTCCGCGGCGGCGCTTCTGAACGCTCCATCGAGCGCTTCGCCCGACTCCAGTTGGGTGCTGTCAATGAGGAGTGCCCGCGGGCGCGCGAGCCAGTTCCCCGCCTCATCGTGGTTCTGGAAGAGCTTGAGGCGTCCCGCGTGAAACGTACCGGGACCGTCGTCGCTCTCGCGCCGGAAACCGGAGATGTAATCGTAGATCAGCTTTGACGAGGAGGTGTTGTTGGCGACGATCACAAAGACGGGGGGTGTCTCGATGCCCGTTTCCATCCACTTCCGGTAGACCTTCTCGTAGTGACCGTAGAGCGCATCCAGGGCGGTCTGGAGTTCCACGGGGATGCTGAGCGGGTCGTAGGGAATTCCCCCTTTTGACCGACCTTTCTTCGGCATCTTCTTACCGATCTTTTCCCACAGCTTGCGGTATGTCGGCATCTCGCCGTCGGGAATATTGTCGCTCACCGGAACGCGCGGCAGCTTGACGATTCCGCATTCGATCGCGTCCATAAGCGAAAAGTCGCTCACCGTCCATGGGAAGAGCGTTCCTTCGCGGTAGCCCGATCCCGCGAGAAAGAACGGCGTCGCCGACAGGTCGTAGACGAGCGAGACACCGAGTTTCCCTTTGACCGTTTCGATACCCGTCAGCCAGAGGCGCGCCGCCTCGCTGTTGCGTTTCGCCTCTTCGCGCTCATCGGCGGAGACCTTTTCCTCGGCCGCGTCCGCGGGGCGCTCGCGGTAGCAGTGGTGCGCCTCGTCGTTGATCACCAGGATATTCTTCATCCCCATCAGAGAAGGCATAACGCGCTGGATCATCTTTCCCTCGGTCTCCGTGGTTCTGATCGGCTCGCCGCGCCCCTGGAGGAGTGCACGGTTGGCCTTTGAGACCTCCAGCGTCTCCCGCAACTTGAACGCGTGGTAGTTGGTGATGACTACCTTGGCGCGTTGGATCGCCGGTACGAGATCGGGGGGCACCAGTTCTCGCGTCTTGTAGTAGTTCTCGGGGTCGGTCGGCAAAAGGACGCGCAGGCGATCGCGGATCGTGATCCCCGGCGTCACGATGAGAAAACCGCGGCTGAAGCGTGTACTCTGGGGCCGCCGCACCGCGTTGATCGTCTGCCAGGCGATGATCATCGCCATGACGGTGGTCTTTCCCGTCCCCGTGGCGAGCTTCAGCGCAATCCTCAGGATCTCCGGATTCGCCGATTCGTTACCCGCCTCGATGTAGTTGCGATAGCGCTTGCCGTTCTTGGTGCGGGGAGCAACCTCGGTGAGCCAGATGGCGGTCTCCACCGCTTCCACCTGGCAGAAGAACGGACGGATGGCGTTGAACGAGTGGTTGCGCCAGTGGTGGAGGAGCCGGGCCGTTTCGGGAGTCACCTGCCAGTCCTCGGGGCGTTTGAGCGATCTCCACCGTTCCACCTCTCCACGGATCTCGTTGATGATCGAGCGCGGATCGTACTCCTGTCCGTCCGCGTCGGTGCTGCCGTCGGCCATCTGGAACTCCACCTGGGTGGGATCACTCTTCTGCGTTTTGGCCTTGGGAATGGGTGTGAAAAAATCGGCCGGGCGACGGTTGCCGATGACTACTCCGGTCGGCTGCCCCTCCTTGAGTTCCCAGTGTCGATTCGGCTTTTCGTAGGGGCTATTGAGAACGGGATGGTGGAAGAAATCTCCGATGATTGGAGACGTTGGGATTTCGGAGGTCATGGAATCCCATTATGCACGGGATTGCGCCATGTATGAAGCGACGCATGTGGTGGAAGGGATTCACTGTAGGGACGCCTTCTCATTCACGGTCACCTGCGCTACGGTGTACCCCAATCATGAGCCGCCTCCCAGCCAGATCGCGTCTTGTCTACTCGCTCACCCTGGTACTGACCTCGACCTTCCTGGTAACCAGCCTTGTCAACTACCGCGTTACACGTACCGCTGTACGGGAAGAACTCATCCATTCGGCGTTACCCCTCACCCGTGACAATATAACGTCGGAGATTCGCGCGAGCCTCCTTGAACCGCTGCACGTCTCCTCGCTCATGGCGAACGATACGTTTCTTCACAACTGGGCGATGAACGGAGAAGTGGACGTCGACCGGATTACCGAGTACCTCTCGGAGATCGTGAAACGATACGGCTACTTCACCGCGTACTTCATCTCGGAACAGACGAAAAACTACTACTACGCCGACGGCATTCTCAAGCAGATCAGCCGGGGGGATTCCCACGACGTGTGGTACTACCGCTTTGTTACCCTGGACACGGAGTACGAATTGGATGTCGACACAAACGAGGCTGCAGACGATCGGCTTACGATCTTCATCAACTATCGTATCGAAAACACCGCGGGGCGATTCCTCGGAGTGACCGGCGTGGGGCTCGAGATGGATTCGATGGCGCGCCTGCTCAGAGAGACGGAGTCGAAGTATCGGCGAAGCATCTACCTTGTGAACGATCACGGCATCGTCCAGGCTCATTCACGGGCGGAACTGATCGAGGCGACGGATCTCGCCACCATAACGGGACGCGACGATCTTCAGGCGAAAGTGCTCGCCGAGGTGGAGGACCCGGTAGACGAGGAGTACACGAACGAGCACGGGGTGGTCCTCCTGACGTCCCGCTACATCCCGGAACTGGGATGGCACCTGATCGTTGAACAGGAAGAGAGATCGGCCTTGGGAATAGCGCGGAGAAACCTTTTGCGCACGCTGGCGATCGGCCTGGTTTCGTCGTTGGCGATATTGACGCTGACGATCCTGACGGTGAACTCCTACCAGAGACGGATCGAAGCGATTGCTGTCACCGACGAACTGACGCGGCTCGCAAACCGCCGCGCGTTCAGGGATCGCTTCGCCCGCGTCCAGGCTGAGTACGAGCGAGATGGACAACCCTTTTCCCTTCTCATGGTAGACCTGAACGGGTTCAAAAACGTGAACGACAAGCTTGGACACGCGGCGGGTGATCGCGTGCTGCGAGACGTCGCCGCCGCAACGCTTTCGCAAGTCAGGCCCGGTGATGACGTTGCCCGGTGGGGCGGGGATGAGTTTACCGTCCTCTGCCGGTGCGATGTAAGGGAAGCGGAGATCGTGCGAGACCGAATCTGCAATGCGATCGCCTCCACGACCGATGTCACCGCGAGCGGCGGCGTCGCACAGTTCGAACCGGGCGACACGTTCGACACCGTTCTTCAGCGCGCCGACGCGATGATGTACGAGGCGAAAATTACCGCTCGGTAGAGGCCGCTCCGTAGAGGTCGCTCGCCGAGGGGCATCGATCGAGGATCACTTCTACCGGTACGCGACGACGTAACCCGGTTTTGTGGTGCTCCCCGCGTTTACCGCCCGTTGCCCCTTTTTCCGGGAACCACCGAGTAACCGGCGCCTTCGACAGCGGCGACGAGCGTGGCCCGTTCGTGCGTGCCCCGGATCGTAGCCGTGTTGGCCTTCAAGTCGACGGTGACGTTTTCAATACCCGCTACGTCGCCCAAGGCGGACTTCACGTTCGTTTCGCAGTAGTGACAGGTCATCCCGTTCACGGATAGTACGGTCACGGGTACCGACACGCTCTGCGCCGACTCTCCGTCGTCGCCCGCGGCGGTGCCAATCGGTATCCCTACGTTTTCACCGGGAACTCCATCCGTCGGGACCTGCGATAGCGCGCGGCCGGGCCGCACCATTGCCGCCGGCGCATACCGGCGGTAGAGCGCCCAGACGAGAAGAACGAGCAAAAAAACACCGAGTACCGTGGCAAAGACTCCGGTTTCGGCCGCATCGGCTGCGTAGCCGGCGTATTCCCCGGCCGAACCGAGCATCCCGGGCATACCGGAACCAACCAGGGAATCCATGAGGGGCCCAAATAGAAGGCTGCCGGCCACGATCGTCGCCACGTAGACGAATGTCTGTCGTCTGCCCAGTACCCGAAGGAGCACGGAAAGCGTCGCCGCGTTGGTGGCGGGACCGGCCACGAGGAACACGTACGCCGCCCCCGGCGAGAATCCCTTGGCGATGAGTGCCACCGCAATGGGAATACTCGAGGTGGAACAGACGTACATGGGGACGCCGATTACCACCATCAACACCATCGCCGGAAACCCGCGCCCCATGATCGAGCCGGCGAAGAAGTCGTCGGGAATCAGGATCGAGATCAACCCGGCGAGCACAAGGCCGACGACGAAATGAACGGCAATGTCGTCAACCGTTTCCACAAAGGCGTACCGCGCGATCCGGCGAATCGGGCCCATAACGGAGGCGGTACCCTCGCGTTCGACGGGAGACGGCGCCTCTCCGGCCTCGGCGCTCCCCGGCAGTGACGCGCCGTCGGCCTGTGGGTCGGTGAGCGCCGCAATGCTCCCACCGGCCACGCCGGTGACAAGCGCAGCCAGGGGACGGAAAACCGCAAAGAGCGGGCCCAGCATCCCGTACGTTGCGGCGATACTGTCCACACCCGTTTGGGGTGTTGCGATAAGAAAGGACATGATTGCCGGTTTTGATGCTCCGGAGCGTCGCAGGTACGCCGCGGTCGGCACAACACCGCATGAGCAGAGCGGAAGCGGAACGCCCAACACCGCCGCCTTGATCACAGAGGCAAGGCCGGGATGACCCACGTGGCGCACGACGAAGGCGCGATTCACGAGAACGCTCAGAACGCCCGCCACGGTGAGCCCCAGAACGAGGTACGGCGCCATCTCCAGGAAGAGCGACACCACTTCCCGGGCAAATCCGGCCAGAAAAACCGCAATCACCGTATTTCCCGAATGTGCTCGAGTCCGATCCGAGTGAGCTGATCGATATGGTTGTCGTCCAGCGAATAGAGCGCGTGTTTGCCGCTCCGCCGGACCTTCACGATCCGGTGCGTACGGAGCGTACGCAACTGGTGCGAAACGGCGCTTTGCTCCATCTCCGTCAACGCCGCGAGATCGTGGACGCAGAGCTCCTCCCGTGCCAGGAAGGAGAGAATGCGGACCCTGGTGGGATCGCCCAGGACACGAAAGAATTCAGCCAGGCGGCGCACCTCAGTCTCCAGGGGGGCCTCATCGATGAGGTCGGTATAGCGCGTATCCGAGAGTTTCCGGAGTTCCGTGAAGGTGTTCATATGTTTATATGAACACTTATTCATATATTACGTCAAGGAAACAAAAGAGCCGCCCCGGGGGGCGGCGGTGAGGTTGATTCCCGTTGCAGTGACCGCGTCCGTCTGTGCGGTCTCCCCTAGACGAGCCCCTGGTCGATCATCGCGTCGGCAACCTTCATGAACCCGGCGATATTTGCGCCGACAACGAAGTTGCCCGCTTGGTGATACCGCTGCGCCGCGTCGGCGGAGGATCGATAGATCCCTTTCATGATGCCGTGCAGTTTTTCATCCACCTCTTCGAAAGACCAGGGCAGGCGCATCGCGTTCTGGCTCATCTCGAGTCCGCTGGTGGCGACTCCACCGGCATTGGCCGCTTTACCCGGCCCAAAGAGCACCCGAGCCTTGATAAAGGCGTCCACACCTTCGGGAACGGTCGGCATGTTGGCGCCTTCCGCTACAACCTTGCACCCGTTCTTGATGAGTGTTTCAGCTTCACCCTTGGAGATCTCGTTCTGTGTAGCGCTTGGGAATGCGGCGTCTCCAGGCACCTCCCAGGGGCGCTTGCCGGCGATGTACTCGCATTTGAATTCGTCGGCGTACTCCTTGATCCGGCCACGGCGGATGTTCTTCAACTCCATCACCCAGGCGAGCTTCTCCTTGTCAATCCCGTCCGGGTCGTGGATGTATCCGCTCGAGTCGGAAAGCGTGACCGGCTTGGCACCGAACTGCAACAACTTCTGGCAGGTGAATTGAGCGACGTTTCCCGAGCCGGAGACGATCGCCGTCTTGCCGTCGAGGCTGTCGCCTACACCACCGAGCATCTCCTGGGCGAAGTAGACGGCGCCGTAGCCGGTCGCTTCCGGGCGAACGAGCGATCCGCCCCAGTTGAGCCCCTTGCCGGTCAGAACGCCGGTGAACTCGTTACAAAGCCGCTTATACTGGCCAAAGAGGTAACCGATCTCGCGGCCGCCCACGCCGATGTCACCGGCGGGGACGTCCGTGTCCGGTCCTACGTGACGAGACAACTCGGTCATAAAGGACTGGCAAAACCGCATTACTTCGCCGTCGCTCTTGCCCTTTGGATCGAAATCGGAACCGCCCTTGCCGCCACCAATCTGCAATCCGGTAAGACTGTTCTTGAAGATCTGCTCAAAAGCAAGGAACTTCATAATCCCCAGGTTGACCGTGGGGTGGAATCGGAGTCCCCCCTTGTACGGTCCAAGGGCGCTGTTGAACTGAATTCGGAAACCGCGGTTTACGTGATACGTGCCGTCGTCTCCCTGCCAGGGGACACGAAATATGACCACCCTCTCCGGTTCCACCAAGCGTTCGAGAATCTGCGCTTCCTGATACTCTGGATGCTGTTCCAGTACCGGATCGAGCGTCTCAAGGACCTCTGCAAGAGCCTGGATAAACTCCGGCTCGGCGGGATTGCGCTTTTTGCTCATTTCCAGCACATCGTGCGTATACGACATACGTGACCTCCCATCGGGTATTTGATGTTTGAATGCAACCAGTATGGGGCGAGATCCACAAAATTGAAAGGAAATAATGCGCATTTCAGTCACAAATCATATACTCGATCCATGGCGTACGATATAAAGCCGTTGCGGGCACCTACGGTGTCCGGAGCCACCCTGTTGTTGATGGGAAGACTCATGGAGAGTCGCCTGTTCGGCGCGCCCCTGGCGGCGAAATTCTTCAAGGCCGCCGGAATCGAACGGTTCCGGTCGACACGTATCGACGCTGATCCGCTCTACTATCCGCGACGGGATGCGGTTCTCGCGGTTCCCGGCGGTGGCGACCGGGGAACCAAGGACGTTCCGGCCATCGTTGAACCGGAACCGGCGCCGCCCGGGGACGCCGGATTCCGTTACCCGACGATGTATGACTACGCCGCGGCGTATCGCGATGGATCGCTTGATCCGGTTACGGTGGCAAAACGGTTCATCCACGTTCTGGAGCACCAGGAGCGGGGAAACCCGCCGCTCTACGCCTTTGTCGCCTGGAAGGCGGAAGAGATCATGCAACAGGCAGAGGAGTCCCTGCGCCGTATCAGGGAGGGAGCGCCGCGATCCATCTTCGAAGGAGTGCCCATCGCGGTCAAGGACGAGTTCGACCAACGAGGATTCCCGACCACCCTGGGCACGTCGTTCCTCGTACGCAACGCGGCCGGCAACGACGCAACGGTTGTGGCCAAACTCCGAGCCGCCGGGGCGCTGCTGGTGGGCAAAACGAACATGCACGAGATCGGGTTGGGCGTCACGGGTCTCAACCCGTTCTATGGAACACCGGTCAATCCCTACGCACCCTGGCGCTACCCGGGTGGTTCTTCCAGTGGCAGCGGCAGCGTCGTTGGATCCGGCCTCTGCCCCGCGGCGGTTGGTGCCGACGGCGGCGGTTCTATTCGGATTCCCTCGGCATTCTGCGGCGTCTTCGGGCTCAAACCGACCTACGGGCGAATCAGCAGTCACGGCGAGGGACCGTTGGTATGGAGCGTGGGCAGCGTTGGACCGATAGCTGCCACCGCACGCGATCTGGCAATCATGTATCAGCTCATGGCAGGCCCCGATCCCCGTCAACCGGCAACGCTGGGGCAGCCCCCCGTCACGATCGACGGATTCGACGGCGACGTGGAGGGACTCCGGATCGGCATATTTCAACCGTGGTTCGAAGACGGCGCGGACAACGTTGTGACGACCGTCCGCGCCCTTCTCCACCAGTTTACCCAGGCAGGCGCCGAGCTGGTTGACGTCGAGGTCCCGCACCTCGATCAATTGCGGACGGCGCACCTGGTCACGATAACATCGGAGATGGCCTCCGCCTTCCAGCCCTACTACCGGGACCACCATTCGGATTTCGGCAACGACATACGCGCTACGATGGCCCTTGCTCAACGTCTCACATCGCGAGACTACGTTCGCGCGCAAATGGCTCGCCGGATCGCGATGCGCGACTGGGACCGCATCTGGGAAACGGTGGACGTTGTCGCGACGCCTACGACGGCGATCCTGCCCCCGCGGCTTCCCAAGGATCGTCTCCTGTCGGGTGTATCGGACCTCGGGACGATGAGCAAGATCATGCGCTTCGCCACGCCGGCGAACATGCTCGGGTTACCGGCAATCTCCGTACCGGCGGGGTTCATCACCGCCCGGAGCCGCCGATTTTGGTTGGAACAGGACGAGCACGATGACGACGGCAACGTCTATTCACAGGTGCCGGTGGGGCTGCAGTTTATCGGCCCCCACTGGAGCGAACCGCTTCTTCTGCGCCTGGCCCGGGTGAGTGAAGAGATGGTAGAACGGCCGCGGCCGCGTGTGTACCTATCCGCCCATGAGGCGCACAACCCCGTTGAAGCGGGGCGGGACAGACCGGTCAACGAGTAGCATCGAGCGCAACGTCGGTCGGCCAACCGATGCGTGCGATCTGCCGGAAGCCCGGGGCTGTTTTTTTCTCCCCTCGATTGGCTACTATCCACCCATGGAATGGAAAGCGAGTCACATCCTTGTCAAAAGCCAAGACCACGCCAAGAACGTACTCAAACGGCTCAAGACGGGTGGGCGTTTTGAAGCATTGGCCAAAGAGTTCTCCGAGTGTCCCAGCAAGTCAAAGGGCGGCGACCTTGGGTGGTTTGGCCCGGGCAAGATGGACAAACGGTTTGAAGAGGCGTGCCGCAAACTGCGCCCGGGCCGTATGTCCGGCATCGTCAAGACACAGTTCGGGTATCACATCATCAAGTTGACCGGACAACGATAAACGCCGTGACGTAGTGTCGTGCTGCGTTGTGACCGCTTTCTCAATCGAGAGCGGCAACGCGCATTCTTGGGCAGAAATTCCTTACCTTCTTGATAAGAACTCTTTAGAGGAGGAGTTGGAATGACGTTAACCCCGTACCTCAACATGACCGGTACCGCCGAGGAAGCGCTTCTGTTTTACCAGAACGTGTTCGGCGGAACCTCTGAGATCCACCGGTGGAGCGAGATGCCGCCGGACGACAAGATGCCAATCAGCGACGACTGGAAAGACAAGATCATGCACGCCGCACTTACCATCAGCGAGAACGTGACGATCTACCTCTCCGATTCGTGGACCGACAACAAAACGCCGGTCAACAACACCGTGTTCCTGCACGTCACGCTCGACTCCGAAGATACTGCGCGCGCCGCCTTCGACGCGCTCGCCGCCGGTGGAACGGTCAACATGCCCATGGATCGCACGTTCTGGGGCTCAATCTACGGTGACGTGATTGACAAGTTCGGCATTGGCTGGGGGATTGAGCACGCCCTGCCCGAGTAGACGCCCCTCCGACGGGAGAGGACTACATGCCGGAAAAGAAGAGTTCCGGGTTTTCGGAAACCGAACGCAAAGCGATGAAAGAGCGCGCCAAGGAGCTGGCGGCTGAACACCGGGCAAACCGCAAACGGGCGGATGGCGAACAAGACGTTCTGGCTGCGTACGAAGCGATGTCGGGAAGCGACAAGGAAATCGGACTGAAGATCCACAAGATCGTCACGGCAACTGCCGCGGACCTCTGGCCGAAGACGTGGTACGGGATGCCCGCGTACTCCGTCGAAGGCAAGAAGGTAGTCTGTTTCTACCAATCCGCGGAAAAAGGCGAATCCCGATACGCCACGCTCGGTTTTACCGATCGGGCCAACCTGGACGAAGGCAACATGTGGTCCACATCCTATGCCCTGATGAGGATGACGGCGAAAGAGGTGCGCGCCATCACAGAACTGGTGAAAAAGGCTGTCAGTTGACGGAAACGGCCACCGGGAATCGTCCCATCATTCCCGCGTCTTCATGCTCCAGGAAGTGACAGTGGTACATGTAGATTCCGGTGTAGAGGACCGCGGCAGATCCGATACGACCGCTACGCACGTGCAGCGGGTTCGTAGCCGGCGTTGCGCACAGCCTGCACAACTGCGTCGAACGCAGCGTCGTCGGTCGTCTCAAAGGAAAGCGTCCCCGCGTCGAGATCTACCTTGGCAGCCGTTACGGACGGTACGGAGCGGGCGGCGGTCTCCACCTTCGCCTTGCAGTGGCCGCAGTTCATATGGGCCACGTTCACGGTATGGATCATTGCGTCTTCCTTCTCGGCGACGCGCAGTGCACGGTCGCCTTTGAATCTTCTTATACTCAACGAGTTCGTCACCACCGATACCGAACTAAACGCCATGGCCGCGCCGGCAATCATCGGATTCAGGAGTCCTAAAGCGGCAACGGGGATGCCCAGGACGTTGTATCCAAACGCCCAAAAGAGGTTCTGACGGATCTTCTTCATCGTACGCCGGGAGAGTTCGATCGCCGCCGCGACCTCCCGCAGGTCGCCCCGCATGACCGTCACGTCTGCCGCTTCGATCGCAATATCCGATCCCTCACCCATGGCGATTCCGGTATCCGCCGTGGCGAGCGCCGGCGCGTCGTTGACGCCGTCACCCACCATTGCGACGATTCCGCCCTCGGTGCGGAGCTTCCGGACGATCTCCGCCTTCTGATCGGGGAGCACCTCCGCCTCTACCCGTTCTACCCCGACATCGTCGGCGATGGCGCGGGCGGTTCGTTGGTTGTCGCCGGTGACCATGATCACGTTGATTCCCGTACGACGAAGCGCAGCAATGCCGTCGCGAGAGGTCTCTTTGACGGCGTCGGCGATGGCGATCACACCGAGTACCGCGGCCGTATCCGTTCGCGCCACACCCACAACGGTGTTGCCCCGTTCCTGGAGCGCTACCGCGCGATCCGCAAGGTCCCCCGTTTCGATACCCCGGGACCCGAGGTAACGGGGCGTACCGATTATGTAGGGGGTACCCCCGATGGTACCCTCAACGCCCTTACCGGGGATCGCCTGGAAGGCCTCGACCGGTGTGGCATTCACTCCGCGGGCGTCCGCCCCGGTAACGATTGCCCGCGCCAGGGGATGCTCCGAGGGCTCTTCGAGGGAGCGCGCCACACCCAGCAGGTGCGCCTCGGAAACGCCCGAACCGGGAACGATTTCCCGAATCTCCGGTGCGCCCCGGGTGATCGTTCCCGTTTTGTCCAGCGCAACCGTGTTTATCCGGCCAAGCTGTTCCAGCACGGATCCGCTGCGGATCAGGATTCCGCGCTCCGCCCCGACGCCGGTACCAACCATAACCGCTGTAGGCGTTGCCAGCCCCAGGGCACAGGGACACGCGATAACGAGGACAGCAACGGCAGCGATGGTGCCCTGCGCCGCCGACCCGCCGATCAACCACCAGGCGAGGAGCGTTGTCGCGGCGATTCCCAGTACAACGGGAACAAAGACGGCGGCAACGCGGTCGGCCAGTCGCTGGATCGGCGCTTTTGAACCCTGCGCCTCCTCCACGTACGCTACGATCCGCGCCAACATCGATTCGGCACCGATCTTCTCGGCCCGGTACCGGATGGTTCCAAAGGTATTGATCGTACCGCCGATGACGTCGTCACCGCTCGATTTCTCCACCGGCATGCTCTCGCCGGTGATCATGCTTTCGTCTACGGCGGTATTCCCGTCGATGACGCGACCGTCCACCGGGAGGCGATCCCCGGGGCGCACCAGCACGATGTCGCCGGGAACCACGTCCGCGACGGGTATCGTTTCGGTGGCGCCGTTCCGCTCAACCGTCGCCATCTTCGGCTGCAGATCCATCAGTTTTCGGATCGCCTCCGACGTCTTTCCCTTCGCCTTGGCTTCCAGGTAGCGACCCAACAGCACCAATGTGATGATCACCGCCGACGCCTCGAAGTAGAGGCCGCTCCCGTCGATGCCAAACGACTGCGCGAAAAATCCATTGAAAACGCTGTAGGCAAAGGCGGCGGTAGTGCCGAGCGCAACCAGTACGTCCATGCCGGGTGCACCGGCCCGGAGCGTGCGAAATGCCGTCACGTAGAACCGCCGTCCGATGATGAACTGTACCGGAGTCGCGAGTACCAGTTGAACCAACGGATCGTGGAGAAAGGCAAGCACCTCGATCGACGCCACCATTGCCACCATGGCCAGAACGAGCGGCGCGGTCAGTATCGACGCCACTACAATGTCGCGGCGGAGAGCGCCCTCTTCCCTGGTGCGGCGCTCCTGTGCATCGTCCGCGGCATCGGCCGAACCGGCCGGGGCAGCGCCATACCCCGCGCTCACAACGCTCTCGATCAAGGAGTCGATGGACCCCTGTTCGGGGTCGTAGCTGACGGTCGCCCGTTCGGTGGCAAGGTTCACCGTTGCGATGTCCACGCCCGGCGCCGCCTTGAGACCTTTCTCAACGTGAGCCACGCAGGAGGCGCACGCCATTCCCCGTATGTCAAGTTGGACAATTTCCACGCCTCGCCCCTTACATTTTGCCGAGGGTCGTGAGAAGCTCGTCCACCACCGATAGCTCGCCGTCGCGGATCTGTTCCACCACGCAGCTCTTCACGTGCGCCGAGAGCAACGATCGCTTCACCCCGCCGATCGCCTTTTCGACGCTGGCAAACTGGTGAAGGATGTCGTCGCAGTAGACATCCTCATCGATCATCCTGGCTATGCCCCGGATCTGCCCCTCGATCCGATTCATGCGTACAATCAAGTCGTGTTTTGTCTCGTACGAGTGATGCGCCTTGCGTTTTCCCGCCACGGCATATACCCCCCTACCCTATATGGATATGCATAAGGTACACCCGCTTTGGTTTATCGTCAAGGTTAGGATTGTGGTGTTTGGTTAGGAGAAATTCTCATTATGGACGGAGGGCGACGAACCCTCAGGCGACTCTGTCTCTGTCAAAGGACAGGTAGTTCGCATGGTGGAGATCACAGTGCCGAATGGAGGCGAATAGCACCAAGCTCGCCCGGAAGGAAGAACAAAACGCGTCTCTGCAGCGCAGCGAAGCCAAGCGTTTTGTTCTTCGAATCGTGCCAAGGGTATGTGATCTCCACCATGCGAACTGCTGTTTGGTTAGCCGGCGCGTTGCACACCAACGGTGGTTGGCCTACAATGGCCGGACCCAGAAAATGGGGACAATCGTTATGGACGCCGACCACCAGCAAATCAACGACTATCGAACGAGCATTGACAACATTGACGCCTCGCTTGTGTTTTTGCTCGCAGAACGCTTTCGAATTACCGACAAGGTAGGGCAGTTCAAAGCGGAGAACGATCTACCCCCCGTCGATCCGGTTCGGGAAGAGCGTCAGGCAGAACGGATCAGGGGGTTGGCGAGGTCAGTGGGTTTTGATCCGGAGTTGGCCCAACGCATCCTCTCGTTCATCGTGAACGAGGTTGTCCGAAGGCACGAACGGATGAGCCGGACCGAACAGCCCGACTGACTCCGGAAGCGACCGGACGAACCGGCGCTACGTCGACTGTGCGGGTTCGTATCCTATGGCGCGGACGGCGTCCATTACCTGAGATACCGCGCCCTTATCGGAAGCGTCGAAAGATAGGGTGCCGGCATCCAGGTTCACCTCCGCATCCGTCACGGTTTCCACGCTGCGCGCAGCGCTCTCTACCTTGCTCTTGCAGTGTCCGCAGTTCATCTCCGCCACGCGTATCGTATATTGCATCGTATCCTCCACGAGTAGTTGACTGCGAGAGAACGTAGCAATCCTATACCTGATCGTCAAGGTCATGTTTATCTTCGTCGGCTCCGGAGAATCGACAAACCCGTTGACCGATTCGTGGAAATGCGCGGGCATTCCGATTACACTTTGCCGTACATGGCCGGTGAGTACTTCGTAGTCGTTGATGATGAACAGCAGATAGTCGAGGCCGTCACGCGTGAACTACGGTCGTGGGTAAACGAGCATGAACTTCTAATGGAGTCGTTTACAAACCCGGTCGAGGCTCGGGATTTCCTGCTCGAAAACGGGGACAAGGTTGCGTTGGTACTCTCCGACCAGCGAATGCCCAGTCTGAACGGTTCCGCCATGCTCAACGCCGTGCGAGAGGAGTATCCCGGACTGGTGGCGTTGATCCTGAGCGGGCAGAGCGATACGCGGGACATACCCGACTTCATCCGTGCCGAGATATTTGCGTTTATAGAGAAGCCCTGGGAGTCGAGCCGGCTCATTCTGGAGTTGGATCGAGCCCTCCAGTTCGCCCAGGTCCGGCGCGAACGCGATAGGTTTGCCTTCCGCGCGGAAGAGGACCTGAACAGTGCCGTTGAGTTTCAGCGCACGCTGCTTGAAGTGGAACCTCCCGACGTACCGGGCCTGGCGCTCACCAAGTCGTACATTCCCAGCAAGGAACGCCCAGTGGGCGGAGACTACTACGACATGTTTTCGCTCGACCGGACACGCCTCCTTATCTGTACCGCCGACGTCGCGGGGAACGGTGTGAAACCGGCCTTCATAGCGGCGGTTCTCAAGAGTTCGATCTACCCCGATTACGTCAGGTTGGTGCAACCGGACGGGATCACGACAAGCAAACTTGTAGAATGGCTCAACGAACGCATGGTCGCGTTCCTGAGCAGGTTTCCGGACCTCTTCCTCTCGTTCAGCGCCACCCTGGTGAACACACGGAAAATGACGATTGAGCACGCCAACGCCGGACAGCCACCGCTGATCATGATACGCGAGAACCGCGCAGAGATGGCGGGCGGAACGGGCATGGCCATTGGCGTTGCGAAGGAGATCGTGACCGAAGAGATCCACATCGACGTCAACCCGGGCAACCAGTTTGTTCTGCTTTCCGACGGCCTGTTCAGTCTTTCCTTGGACCCGTACCACGAAACGGTGCTTCGTTTCACCGAGGAGAACGTGGCCGCTCTGGATCAACCAGAGTCGTTTGTCGAGGCGGCAGTGAGCGCCTTTGCCGACGAACGAGACCGGGTGGATGACATCACCGTGATTGCCGGGCGGTTTCTCTAGCCCGCATTTCTCACGCGGGGCTCAAATCGAGGTTCCGGGCCTATCCTTTCCGGTGGAGGTTAGCAACGTGCGACAGATGCTATGCGCCGCGTTCGGGCGAGCAGATGCCGCGCGGCAAGCGTCGACTCGTGAACGACGGGTAGTCGTCAAGTTTGTGATCAAGCCGCGACGGATCTATTCCACCTCTATCGCCCGGCGTGCCGCTCCCTCGTCGATGTTTCGCGATTCCACGTTCCGAAACACGATGTGGGGATGATCGCAACCGCGCGGCACGTCGATCCCCGCAAGCACAACTCCGTTCACGTCGTCAAACACGAAGGCCGGCCGAAACTCTTCACCGGCGAGGCGCATGATAATACCTCGCATGGTGATTCCCTTCACATGACGGCAGTACAGTCCCCAGCTCGGGAGTTCTTCGAACATGGTGAACTCGGGATATTCGTCCTCGCGCTCCGGAACGGAGGAGAGGCGCTCGATCGGGATGTGAGCGAGACCCGGGTTCGACCGCCCGGGGTAGTGGAGCTCGATATCTTCCAGGACCACATCTTCCACCGGGTGGCCGGGTATTCCCGTAATCGACGCCGGAATGGGATTGTGGAAGAATCCGTACCCGGGACCGCGCAGATTGTACTCCGTATCCGGTCTCCCGAAGGGGATATGAACTTTCACGCGGGCTATGCGAATGGTGCGGCAAAGGCCGGCCGGTTTGGCAGCGTTTCGTCGCCCCAGCCGTACAAAGATCGCGTTGGCGGTGTTCCAAGCAACCACGTCTCGGACTTCAACGTTTTCGAGCACGCCGCCGTCCACACACTCCAAGGCGATCGCGGACCGATAGGTGTCGAACACGGTGATATCACGGACGAGGACGTCGCGAAACCCTCCAAATGACGTGGTGCCGAATTTGATTGCGTTGGCGCTTGAACGGATACGGCAATTCGACACGACAACGCGGCGGTTGCCCGATTCGTGTTCCGACTTGAGGCAGATACCGTCGTCGGCGGAGTTGATGTCGCAGTTCGTGATACGGACGTTCGTACAGTCCTCAATGTCGATACCGTCGTTGTTCCAATAGGCGTCGCTATCCACCCAGATGCGATCGATAACGAGGTCCCTGCATCGTACGTACGTCTGCACCCAGCACGCCGCGTCGCGAATGGTCACATCGGCAATCCGGATCCGGTCACAGCGTGACATCTCGATGATCTGCGGTCGTTCCCGTTCGTTCGGGCGCCGGCGGCGGGCGTTATATGAAAACGTTTTGTTATCGAACTCGCCCCTGTGATACCGGCGATCGATATCGAGGGCAAGTTGCCGGCCGCGGCCGTCGATCGTTCCCGCGCCGGTTATCGCAATATCGTGCGCGGAGTCGGCGAGCAGCAGCGCAAACCACCGCGATTCTTTTTCGTAGTCGGCACGGCGAACGCTTCCCAGAAGCGTCGCTCCCTCCTCGATGTGAAGTTCTACCCCGCTCTTGAGCCGAATCGTACCGGAGAGAAAGGTTCCCGCCCGCAGCACCACGCGCCCCCGCCCCCCCTGTGCGCCGCGTCGACGCACGCCTGTAACGGCGCCGTGTCGATCGCAACGCCATCACCGTGGGCGCCGTAGTCGAACGGATCGTACGAACCATCCGGGATTGCCGGTTCCGCTACGTGGAACTCCGGAGCTTCGTACCATTTTTCGCTCATTGATCATCTCCCCGCGTCTGAACGGTCCAGGTGTCGCCGGAAGCGAGTACCATGTCCAGATAGAGTGCGGCACTCCATCCGTAGTCAAAGAACACCTGGTGATACGGGCTCTCATCCGGCGCGTTTTTCCCTTTCCGCTTCAGATCGGGGGGATCCTTGCGTCGATGCGAGTCGTAGTACTCGAAGAACGTCCCATAGCGTTCAACATGGCGTTCCACCTCCGCACACGTTCTGCGACGAAGCTCTTCGGCATCGTCCGGGAAACCCGCCGTTATCAATCCCCGGCAGATCAACCAGTTCATATTGATCCACGTTGGTCCGCGCCACATATCATCGGTGTGAGCCGGGTCACGAGCCGATACCGAGGGGATGGGAAAAGCGGTACCGAAGCGGTTTTGATCCAGGAGCGCGCGCCGGAGTCGTTGCGCTCGGGGTCCCTCCGCGGCGCCGCACACCAACGGCAGGAATCCAGCGACCGATTCGACCGGCGACCTGGCACGTCGGGACGCGTCGTAGTCGTAGTAGAAGCCGTTCTCCTCGTCCCAGCAGAGAGCGTTGATGGTTTGATTGCGCTCCTCGTGCTTGGATAGCCACATCGCGGCGTCGGCGGTGCGTCCCAGCTCACGAGCGAAGCGGCTCATCAACAAAAACTCGAGAGAGAGATACGCGTTGAAATCGACCGCACCGACGGGACGGGCGCTGTCGAAGCGAACCGAGTTGTCCATGCCGCTCTCGCCGGAACGACAATGCTCGTCCGCTTCGATGTGCCACTCAACCAGACCGTCACCGTCCCTGTCGCGGTTCGTCTCGATCCAGGTGAGGAATGTACCGAGCGGCTCATAGAGGCGCTCCAGCCAAGGGGCGTCCCGTTGCACCTCCAGAACATTGGCGATCCCAAGTCCGAGGACCGGCGGCTGCGTTATGTCCGACACCGTACGGGGAGCCATCATATGCGGAATAGCGCCGCTCGGCTCCTGACAGTCGAAGACGGCCGAAATGAAATCTCGCGCCAACCCGGGATCGAGGTGCCGCATACCGATCGCATGGAAGGCGGAATCCCACAACCACATTCTTCGATGCGGCCATCGATCGGGCGTGGACCAAGCGTGGCGGATCTTGCCCTCGGGAGAGTGTACCATCGATTTTATCTGGCACACCGCTTTCTCAACAGCGGCGTTCCGTACGCTTGTGAGCGCGGCGCGGCGAGGAACAACCGTGTTCGTCCACTTTTGGCGCTCCGCCTGTACGGACGCCATGGGCGCTTCGGCCAACTCGGGGCGTTCGTACCCGGCTACGGAAATCACGGTTCGGTTGCCCGCTCGATGAACACGGAGTCGATCCCCGGGCACCACCCTGCACCGCCCGTCAACGATGATGTTGTGCGCGTCCGCCATCGCCAGCGCCACCTCAGAACCGCCGATGTGAAGAACCGCCCAATCACTCCCCAAAAAACACCGCTCGGGCGCGGCCTCGTCAAAAGAGACACGCCCCGTGCATGGAAGCACGACATCGAGGTGCGTGCCGCGAAATCCCGTGCGGAGCACCAACCCCGAGTCGAAGCTCGTCTCTCCATCGATACCGGAAAAGGCAACGAGGTGCCCCCCGAACCACTTCCGCGTGCAGACGGCGGCGCGCGCGTTCCGCTGTGCCACGGTCAAGGCGACGCTCATGCCCCCGCATCCGTGCGCGTCTCAAGCAAATCGAGTATCTCCAGCGGCGCGGTCACGGTGTGATCGGGTATTTCGAGATCGCTCGCCGGTATTTTTGACCTCCGGGGAGCCCAATCGATCCAGACGGAAACGAGTCCCAGTTGGTTGGCACCTCTGATATCGCGTGCCAGATTGTTTCCGATCATCCAGATGCTTCCACGATCCATTTCGCCGATACCGAGGTCTTCCATGGCTTTGAGGAACATCCTCGAGTCGGGTTTGCACACTCCCACCTCTTCCGAAATGGCGTACGCTGAAAAGTGGCGGTACAGGTCGTACTTACCGAGGACGTTTTTGAATGTGTCGACGAATCCGTCCGCCACGAGCGCCATCGTATACCCACGGGCGGCGAGAGTTTCAATCAGGGTGTCGCTTCCCGGTATTAATTCGGCGTCCAACGATACGCCGCGTTCGTCTTTCGTTTCAGTTCCCTCGTCTATGAGGGTGTCACCGCAGTCGAACAAAAGCGTTGGTTTCACGTTCCGTTCCTCGCGTTGTTTCGTTCGCACAGGCCGTTCACCTGGAGTCCGTTTACGTTGCGTTTGAACAGAGCTTCACCGAAGTAATCGGGCTGGCAATCTCCCCAGACGACCCGGCAATCCCGAAGGCGCACGTCGTCCGCTTCCTGGATCGAGAAACCCGATGTCGGCTCGCGGACTATCTCATTCACATCGCACGGGCGTCGGTCGTACTGCCCGCCTTCGTATGCGGTCATTTTGTTGATGCGAAGCGTCACGTTGTCGAAGTAGAGGTCGCTTGGCCTGGACTCGTCGCAGCCGCAAATGTAGACACCGTTCTCGCTACTTGCCGTAACGTCGGTAAACCCGACGTTGCGCACCGGCCCCACGGTCGGCTTCGAACCGTCGCGAGGAGTCCGCTCGAATGCATCGCGCGGACGCCGTAGCGCGGTAATCGAGATCGGTTCCGCCTTGCCCCACCACACATCCGCGAACAACCGCGACTCGATAACGATGTTGGTAAATCGAATGTTTTCAATGGCGCCTTCGTCACGATTCTGGATCCCGAGTGCCCGATTCGAGGCGTTGATTATGATCGACGAGAAGACGATGTTGCGAATTCCCGACACATTTTCGCTACCTAACTTTATCGCGCACGAGGTGGAAACGAGCGTACACCCGGTGACCGTCATGTTTTCCGTAGGGCCGTATTCGTCGTACTCACGCCGTGTTTTCGGACAGATACAGTCGTCGGCAGATTCGATGTAGCAGTCGCTGATGCGCACGTTGCGGCAGTGATCCGGATCGATACCGTCGCAGTTTCTGACTTTCAGGCTGTTTATCACTCTCACCCCGGTAATCAGGACGTCCTCGCACCCGACCGGGTGGATGGACCAGTACGCTGCATTTCGAAAGGTGACTCCCCGGATCGTGACGTTGTGACACCCGATCAGCGTCAGCAGGTGCGGACGCATGTCCACGCCGTCTTCCATCTTGTAGTTGAAGTGCGTCTTCTCCTCGTTGAGCATAAACTCGGTGCCCTGCCCGTCGATTACGCCCTCGCCGGAGATGCCGATCCTGTGCGCCTCAAAGCCGCTGATCCACATGCTCCCTTCCGACCGGTTTTCCTTGAAGGCGCTTTCCGTGTAGAGAGTGATGTCCGTACTCGCGAGGATCACGGCGTTTGCCTCAACCACGAGTTTGACAAACGACTTGAACTTGAACGGACCGGTCAGGAACACAAAACCACCCGGAAAAACGACATTTCCACCACCCGCTTCGTGGCAATCGTCGATTGCCGCCTGGATTGCGGCGGCGTCGTTTGTGCGGCCGTCGCCTTTTGCGCCGTAGTTGCGAACGTCAAACACTTAACCGCGCCTTCCTTGCAGATGCTCTGAATGACTCATGATGTATCCAACGTTGTGTACGTTGAGAATGTCCGCAGAATCAAACGCCCCGTGGCCGCGCATTTTGCTCTCAACACCATGGAAACTCACCATCAATAGAACGTTGAACCTTCTACACTCTTCGACCATCGCCACCTCGAAGTTGTCCGCCGAGCACTCGATCACGTCCGCTTTGTACGCGCGGACGCGATCACCGATATCACCTGCGTTTCCGGCGTTCATCTTCAGCAAAAGATGTGGATACCGACGCTTGAATCTCCTCGCCGTGATCGGGTTTTTGAACCAGAACATGCATCGCGCTTCGATGCCGTGCTTGCGTACGAGTGTCACGATTTTCCGCAAGGGCACTCCCGGTTTCACGTCGAAATAGAAACACACGCGGTCGCGGAAGATGCGCACGATGTCGTCTACCCTGGGAACTCGCGTTTCAGCGAACTCCGGCGAGAACCATGCACCGGCATCGAGTTGATCCACCCGTTTGGAACGCAGCCATCGTAGCAAACCGCGTCCATTTGTCGTACGGTCTACCGTCGCGTCGTGAAGGTCGTACAAAACTCCGTCAAGGGAGGTTCGAACGTCGATCTCGATTACCCCTACACCGGCTGCGACGGCGCGTTCCAACGCGGGTAGCGTGTTTTCCGGCGCCAGATCGGCTGCCCCGCGGTGTGCGGAAAACGTCCGCCGAGAATCGAGACACTCACGAGTCATCGGATCACGGTAACGAGCGCATCGGCGAACATCTTGGGGCTTGTTGCTCAATTCATGGCGATAGTTGCTCTTTCCGGAGGGTCGGAAAATCAGTGTTCCTTGGCGAAGCGCTGCGGCGACTTACCGGTCGCACGTTTGAACACTTTGTAAAAGTTGGAGTAGTCCCCGAAACCCGTGTCAAAACACGCATCCCCCGCGGTCGAACCGTCGATCAAGAGCTGTTTCGCCTGCATGATCCGTTTATTGGTGAGGTATTCCATCACGGTGAAGCCGGTGTTTTTTTTGAAGACGTGGCAGAGGTAGTACTTGCTGATAAAGAACTCCGCCTTCAAGGATTCGAGGGTGATTTTGCTCGCAAGGTTATCGTTGATGTACTTCAGAATCTCTTTGATTTTGATGTCCGTCTGGGTGGGAGTCGTTACCGATCCCCAGTTGTCGTTGTAGGTCCTGCGAACTTCCACGAGGAGTTCAACGAACACCGTTTTTACCATGAGATCGCATTCCGGCCGCCCCTCTTCGATGATACCGCCGATTTGATCAAGGAGTGCATACACACGTGACGTATCAATTTGACTGGAGTCGATACGATTCTGATGTCCGATCATGCGCTTTGTAACAAAGTTCAGAAGGTCGAAGTCGTCCGGTTGGAAACCCGTGAGGTATCTGGTCTTGAAATGGATAACGGTACGTTCGTAGGATGTTTCCGGTCGGACCACGGCCCGGTGCAACTCCGTGTTGGCGATGATGAGGATGTCGCCCGGCCTAACTTGGTACACGTTTCCCTCGATGAAAAACGTGATGTCGCCCCGATAGAAAAAACAGAGTTCGTGGGACTCGTGGAGTTCCACCGGCACCGCCGTCGGGGGATCGGCCACCGAGTGCAGATAGTTGAACTGCGGCGGCCTGAACGAATAGTGGTGAATGAACCGGTCGTTCTCCATCCGTACATACGCTCCGCGGGGAATGATATCTGAGATTACTACCATGAACAACATTTGCAAGGTTTCGAGCAAGACTCCACCTAACG
Organism: Spirochaetales bacterium; assembly: GCA_028282545.1. GTDB lineage: Bacteria > Spirochaetota > Spirochaetia > DSM-27196 > Alkalispirochaetaceae > JANQHT01. The sequence goes on along the minus strand of JANQHT010000071.1, from coordinate 12,674 downwards.
TTGCGTTGCGTTTGATGGTACAAACGTCTCTGTAACGCCTATGAAGAACGCGGCTTTTTCAGCGCAATCGATCCAGCGAATCATCGACACGGAGCTTCGTCCACTGGTGAACGTCGACGGCGGCGATATCCGTTTTGCATCGATCGAGGGCACAACCGTACGGATCATTGCCTCGGCCGCCTGTGCGGGGTGTCCAAAGTGTGATGACGATTTTGCCTGGTGGATCGCCCGCGAGTTGAATCGCCGGACCGGAAACACGTTCGATGTCACCATAGACGTAGAGCACACCTACTACCACCACTGAGGTAGGATACGATCGTGGCACACACACATGTCGTACGACGAAGCATGTCGTTTGAACAGTGGGCAAAGGTAATGATCGATCAGATCGAGAAACTCGTGGTTTGTGAGTCTCACCCGACCGGACCGTGGTCCGTTCGGGAAGGGTACTACCAACCGGAGGGGTACCGGTGGATCGAGGAGGCACGCACCATCGCGCACGGCGAGCGGTGGGGCGGGCCCGATGTCACGGCATACTTCCAGGGCGAAGCGGTAATTCCCGAAAAATACGCCGGCGAGACGGTTCATTTCCGTATGCTCACCGCGACCGAGGTAATCGTTTCGAGCGAACGCACCTACCTAGACGGTCTGGACCCCAATCGGCAATGGTTTGAACTCTGCCGGCAGGCAGTTCCGGAAACGAAGTTCCCCATTACCATGGAAGCGTACACACGGTCCCGCCCCGACGATGACCGAAACCCGCGGTCGGCGGCGTTGCGCGGTTGCGTCCAGAGGTTCACGACGCCGGACTTGGTTGTGCTGGATCCATCGGCGCTCGAACTCTGGTACGACCTCGAAGCGCTCAACCTTACGGCGTTTGGCCCGGCAATCGTCGACGACGTGAAAGTGTATCTCCAGGCGAAAATGCGCGAGTTGTTCAAGAGATTCCCGCCGTACGGCGCGTCGCCGCAGGAGCTTCGGTCCGCATTCCCGCGAATCGCGGACTTTGTCAGGCGGGAGATCTACGACGCAGATTCGCCCTTCGGGAAAGAGGGTCGTTTGGCGTGCGTTGCCCATTCACATCTGGACATCGCGTACTTCTGGAAAGCACACCAGACCGTTCAGAAGAACGCGCGCACAACGTTGATTCAACTGCGTTTGATGGACCGGTATCCTGAATTTCTCTATGCCCATTCGCAAGCGTGGGCGTACGAAACGCTCGAGCGCTATTATCCGGCGCTCTTTCAGGAGATGAAAGGGAGAATCGAGGATGGGCGGTGGGAAATCGTCGGCGGGCTCTACGTCGAACCCGACTGCAACGTCATCTCCGCCGAAAGCTTGGTCCGGCACATCCTGTACGGGAAGTCCTACTTCCTTGAAAAGTTCGGTATAGAAGTCGATAACTGCTGGCTGCCCGATGTGTTCGGAAACAGTGCGATCATGCCGCAGATTCTCAAACTGGGAAAGATCGACTACTTCGTTTCCAACAAGATGTCCACGTGGAACGATACAAATCGATTTCCCCATAACAACTTCGTGTGGCGCGGCTTGGACGGAAGCGAGGTCTTTGCGTGCGTTCCACCGGTACACTTCATTACGTGGATGGACCCGAACCAGGCCCAGGAGAACTGGGAGGCGATGCAGGACAAGCACATTTTCGACGAATCGCTTCAGATGTACGGCTACGGTGACGGTGGAAGCGGCGCTACCGATGAGATGATCGCGTTGTTCCACCGGCAACAGCGCCTTCCGGGAGTACCCCAGCAACGCTTGACGACCGGAAAGGAGTATCTGCACCGTAGTTTCGCCGGGAAGGAGGGCCTTCCCGTCTGGGACGGAGACCTGTACCTCGAAATGCACCGCGGCACGTTTACTTCCAAGGGTGAACTGAAAAAAGCGAATCGTTCCGGGGAATTCTCTTTGTACGAGGCGGAACTCCTATCCGTACTGGCGTCGCTGACCCACGAGTCCGCACCGTTCCCGGTTGAACGGTTCAAAGATGCGTGGAAGCTCCTGTTGATCAACCAGTTTCACGACATCATCCCGGGGAGTCACGTTGCCCCGGTAACGGTCGACGCCATCCGGGCGTACGAGGAGATGGACGAGATCATTGCGCGGCTTGTCGATGAGTCGGTTGAACGGTTGACGGAACGGGACTCCGCTTCGGCCTGCGTGGTGAACCCCTGTTCGTGGGTGCGCGGTGGACCGACGTACGTGACCGGCGACGACGTGAAAGGAATGCCGACGCAGGAGATCACACGCGCCGACGGAACCGCCGTTCGCGCAATCGAGATCGCTCCGGTACCGGGCCTCGCCGTATCGACGATCCGAACCGTCCACGCGCACAAAAGCGGGGAGCTGGTAGCTGAACGAGAACGTCTGGAGAACGACTTCTTCCGTCTCGAGTTTGACGAGCGCGGCAATCTGAAGCAGGTGTTGGACAAAATTCGGCGCCGAAGGCTGTGCCCGGAGGGGCAGGTTCTGAACGGATGGCACCTGTACGAGGACCGTCCGGGACGCTACAACGCCTGGGACATCGTGGAACGCTATCGCGACAAAGAGATCGAGATCGACGACGGGTGGAGCGGCGTCGAGGTTGTTGAGAGCGGCCCCATCTCGGTTGCCCTTCGATTGTCGCGCACGCTATCGGCAAGCCGTGCCGTGCAGATCGTACGGCTGTACGCGACCGTTCCGCGCATCGATTTTGAAACGTGGGTAGATTGGCGCGAGACCGAGCGTTTGCTGAAGGTCTCTTTCCCGTTACACCTCAAGGCGAGACACTACACGACCGATCTTTCCGCGGGTGCCCTGGAACTGCCCAACCATCGGAACACCACTTGGGAGCAGGCGCGTTTTGAGTCGCTGTGCCATAAATGGGTGGACGTGTCGGAGGGCCGATTCGGCGTGGCGCTCATGAACGACTGCAAGTACGGTTGTGACGTTCGAGACAACGTGCTCAGCCTGAGCTTGCTCCGCTCTCCGACGCGGCCGGATCCGAAGAGCGACGCGGGACGGCACCATTTCACCTATTCCCTGTATCTTCACGACGGTCAATGGCAGAGGTCGGGCCTGGTGCGCGAAGCGTACAACCTCAACATGCCGTTGACGGTGCGCCCTCATCGGCGAGCAAAACACGATGGCGGCCCTTCCATCCGGATCTCCGGTGAAGGTGTGGTGGTGCAATCGATCAAAGGCGCGGAAGATACAAGCGGCGACATCATCCTCCGCGTCTTCGAGGCCGCCGGTAGTCACACGGAGGCGACGATTCGTACCGCCGTTCCCTTTTCATCCGTGCACGTGTGCGATCTCCTCGAACGAGAGGATGGGGGCGCGCTTCGCCCGGCGGACGGCGAAGTCCATGTCCCGCTCCGCCCCTTCCAGATCGCAACGATCCGGCTTCGCCGCTGAGGAGGCATCATGAGTTCAGAGACGAGCTACAACGTACGCGACTTCGGAGCGCAGGGCGACGGAAGGACCCTGGATACCGGGGCTATCCAATCCGCGATCGACGCCGCATCCAACAACGGCGGTGGAGTAGTAGACCTTCCGCCGGGAACGTACCGGACGGGAACGCTCTTCCTCAACGATGATATCGTCCTGGACGTGGGGCCCGGCGCGATTTTGGAAGCTTCCACGAACCTCGCCGACTACGTAGAGATGGAACACGGTCACAACAAGGACCGCCAACCGTACCACCTGATCGTGGCGCAGGGGAAACGCAACGTGTCCATCGTGGGTACGGGGCGCATCGCCGGGAACGGGCCCGCCTTTTGGTATCCGCGCACGGGTCCGGACGCGAAACCCGGGACGTACCGGTGGTATCGGCACCGGGAGAGGAGGGTCAGCCCGCTGGTGGAGATCGCCGAGTGCAGCGATGTCCGCATTGAAGGCGTGACGATCATCGACTCTCCCGGATGGACGGTACACCTTCATCAGTGCGATCGAGTCCTCGTACGGGGAGTTCGAATCGACAACGATTTGTTCGGCCCCAACACCGACGGTATCGACGTCAACGGTTGTCACGACGTGAGCATCTCCGACTGTTTTATCGAGACCGGCGACGACGCCATCGTTTTGAAAACGACTCCGAACAGCCGGTCCTGTGAACGCGTCACCGTTACCAACTGTTTCCTGCGAACGAACTGCGTCGCGCTCAAACTCGGTGCAACGGAGTCCTATCACGACATTCGCGGCGTCGTAATCGACAACTGCGTCATCTACAAAAGCAACCGCGGCTTTGGATTGTACAACTTCAACGGCGGAACCTTCGAAGATATCGTGGTGAGCAACGTCGTGTGCGATACCGGAAACGAAATGGTGCTCAACCGGCCGATCCACTTCGACCTTCGCAAGTGCGAAGGCGAGCAACAGGGCACGATCCGCAACGTCAACGTCCGTGGTTTCCTGGCACGAACGAGCGGCCGCATTCTCATGACCGCCGAGGAGGGAACCGTGATCGAAAACGTCGTTCTGCGCGACGTCTCCGTTGCCTTTGATGCACTTGAAGACGCGGCGGCCCTGGAAGACCAGTTACAAAGTGGTCACGGGACCTTTTCCAACGGGAATCCCGAAGCGCGTCGCGCGAACGCGGTAGTTGCGGCGGAGAACGTGACGGGACTCGCGATCGACACCCTCTCCGTCAAATGGCCGAAAGAGATTCCCGAATTCGAGTTCGCCCACGTCTGGCTGCGCGGCGTGGAGGACGCCGTGCTCCGTTTGCCGGGGGCGAAACCGGTCCGCGAGGGTTCGACCGTAGTTGACGCCGAGGGGTGTGCGGTCGAGCTACGACAATAGCGCCGTCACGGGGTTCCATGCTGGCGTTGAACCTGTTGGTTCTGATTGCGATCTTCTCGGCATTGATGGTGTTCTTCCTGCGCTTTACGCTCACCCTGACGGGCCGCATGGTCGGAAAACGAGTGGATCAGCTTCACCGCGAAGCGCAATACCTTACCGAAACGCACGACGTGCCGCCGATATGGCCACGCGAACGCCTCTCCTCGATGAGTCTGCCCCGGTATCGACGGTACGTTCGTCGCCGTTTCCGGCGCCTCGACAGCTACTTTGCGAACGCTCCGGTGTTTGACGATCGGGAGACGCGCGCTACGGTACGTTCGAGGCTCAAGGCGGCCTCGGACCATCTATCATCCGAGGAGGTGTGGGCCGCGCTCCGGGACCACGATTAGTCCGGAGCAATCCTGACCGCGCCGCCGCGCTCCGCAATCCAAACGGCGTTTAACCCACAGAACACACGGCACGATCCAACCGCGTGCGCCGGCAATTCTCATTGGACAGGCAGTTCGCATGGTGGAGATCACAGTGCCGAATGGAGGCGAAGAGCATCAGGCGCGCCCGGAAGGAAGAACAAAACGCGTCTCTGCAGCGGAGCGAAGCCAAGCGTTTTGTTCTTCCTTCCGGAGGCAGCCGTGCCAAGGGTATGTGATCTCCACCATGCGAACTGCTGCGGTGCGCCGGTCGTTACGCCTTGAGATTCAGTTCCTCGGCAAAATGGCACGTCGCGAAGTGTTCCGGTGCAACTTCCCGATACGCCGGTTTTTCGACGGTGCAGCGCTCCTTCGCGTATCGGCACCGTGGATGAAAATAGCAACCCGATGGTGGACTCGCGGGACTCGGTACCTCGCCTTCCAACACGATCCGTTTCATTCGATCTCGTGGATCGGGTTTGGGAACGGCGGAGATAAGAGCTTCCGTGTATGGGTGTTGCGGTGATTTGAACAAGTTCTCGGTGGTGGCGGTCTCAACAACCTGACCCACGTACATCACCGCGATTCGGTCGGATATGTGTTCGACGACCGACAGATCGTGTGCCACGAAGATGTATGTGAGCTGGAACTCCTTCTGAAGTCGTTTCAGGAGGTTCAAGACCTGCGCCTGCACGCTCACGTCCAGCGCGGACACCGACTCGTCGGCAACCACCAGTTTCGGGTTGGTTGCCAAGGCGCGGGCAATACCGATTCGTTGACGTTGTCCACCCGAAAACGCGTGCGGGTACCGTCGGAGGTGCGAGACGTTTAATCCCACAACCGACGCCAGATATTTGACGCGCTCTTCGATCTCCTGACGTTCGGCGATCGTGTTGACTTTGAGGGGCTCCGCGATGATGTCAAATACGGTCATCCGAGGATCCAGCGAAGAGTAGGGGTCCTGGAAAATCATCTGAATGTCCCGGCGCAGAGGCTTCAGATCTTTGTTTGAAAGAGCCGCGATATCGATCCCTTCCGAGCCATCGGGGTAAAACCACGCTTCGCCACCTGTCGGGTCGATGCCACGAACCAAACACCGGCCCAACGTCGTCTTGCCACACCCCGACTCGCCCACCAAACCCAGCGTTTCGCCCCGCCGCACATAGAAACTGACGTCGTCCACCGCCTTCACGTAGTTGGTCACGGAGTCCCAAAAGCCGCCCCGAATGGGGAAGTACTTACTCAGGTTGCGCACATCGAGAAGGGTTTCGTTCACTCTTCACCTCCGACGGCCTTATTGTGCGCTTCCACGACTTCCGGGTACAAAAAACAGCGCGCCCAGTGTCCCGGCGCCACTTCCGCGGTCGGTACATTGTAGGTGTCGCACAGCCCCTCGATCTTGTGCTCGCATCGATCGCAAAACCCGCACCCCGGTTTGAGGTTTATCGGCACGGGAACCACGCCCTCTATCGATTTGAGATCGCCCTCGGTCTTATGACCGATTTTGGGTATCGACTCGAGCAGCCCCTGCGTATACGGGTGCCGCGGGTTATGAAAAATCTCCTCCACCGGCGCCTTTTCAACGATCTTACCCAGGTACATCACACACACCTCGTCGCACATCTCGGCAACGACGCCCAGGTCGTGGGTAATAAAAAGGATCGACATGCCGAAGTCCTTTTGCAGCTCCTGCATCAGCTCCAGAACCTGCGCCTGGATCGTCACATCCAGAGCCGTTGTCGGTTCGTCCGCGATGAGTATCTCCGGAGAACAGGAGAGCGCCATCGCGATCATTACCCGCTGCCGCATTCCACCGGAAAACTCGTGTGGATACTCGTCGATTCGCCTGGCGGGGTCGGCGATGCCCACCTTGCGCAGCATTTCCACGGCTTGAGTCCGGGCGGCGCTTTTGTCGGGAGTCTGGTGCAACAAGATCGTTTCCATGAGTTGATTGCCCATGGTGTAGAGTGGGGAAAAACTCGTCATCGGCTCCTGGAAAATCATCGAGATGTCCTTGCCGCGGATATCTCGAATGTCCTGACTGTGGTTATCCAAAGCACCGATATCTACCGGTTCCTGCCCGTCCCGGTTCAAGAGTATGGCACCGGAGATCTTCCCGTTGGCGGGTACCAACCGCAGGATTGCCTGCGAAGTAACGCTCTTCCCGCAACCCGACTCGCCGACCAGGCCCATGGTTTTCCCACGGGTCATCGAAAAACTCACTCCGTCCACCGCCTTCACGGTGCCTTCATCGGTCGAGAAGTGTACTTTTACGTCGCGCAATTCGAGCACTACATCGTCATTCATACACCCGACCTCACGTGTAGGGATCCGCCGCATCGCGGAGCCCGTCTCCCAGGAAGTTGAACGCCAACACCGTGATGATCACCGCAAAGACCGGTGTCAACAGCCACGGGTAGAGGGCGACGTTCTGTACGGACTGCGCCTCCTGGAGCAACACGCCCCAGCTTGTGATCGGCGACCGTATACCCAAGCCGAGGAAGCTGAGCGATGTTTCCGATAGAATCATACGAGGTATCGAGAGGCTGACGTCAACGATAAGATAGCTGAAGAATCCCGGTACGAGGTGCGTTCGGATGATTCGAAAGTCGCTGCATCCAGCTACCTTTGCGGCCATCACGTAGTCCTCCTCCCGAAGGGCAATGAACTTGCTCCGTACCTTCCGGGCGAGGCCCGTCCAACCAAGGAACGAGAGGATAATCGTGATAAAAAAGTAAACCCGTAGCGGAGGAATGTTCGGCGGTATCGCCGCGCTCAATGCCAACCACAACGGGATAGACGGGAAGGACCGTAGTATCTCGATCAGGCGTTGAATCGCGTTGTCAATCCAGCCCCCGAAATAGCCGGAAATTCCGCCGATGATGATGCCCAATACGAGACTGATGATAACGCCCACGAATCCAATGGAGAGGGATATCCTGGCCCCGTGGATGATCCGAGAATAGATATCGCGACCAAGCAAGTCCGTCCCGATGGGGAAAAGGGGCCCAAGAAGGTCTGAACCGTCTTCCGCCCCGCCTTTGATCTTCGCGGTAAACAGGTGCACGTTTCCGGGAATGAACCCCCACATCCGATACGCTTCGCCGGATGTGAAAAAGTAGATCGGATAACGAATGTCGGGATTCTCAACGTAATATTTGCGTAACGTCTCAGGATCGCGTTGTTTCTCGACCTCGTAGACGAAGGGGCGCCAGTGGAAGTTCCCCTCCGCGTCGCGGAAACGAACCTTCGACGGAGGAGCGTTCGTGTACTCCGCAGCATACGAGGTCAATCCCTGCGTCGCGAAAAATTCCGAGAAGATAGCTACGAAATAAAACACACCGAGAAGGACCAGACTGAATCGCGCGAGTTTGTGTTTACGGAACTTTGCGCGCATCAACTGCCATTGGGAGGCCATGTAGTAGCTATCTTCGAGACTCGGTCTTCCGTGTGGGGAGAGGACGCGAAGTGCCATACCCTACGCCTCCTTTCCCACCCGGATGCGTGGATCGAGCCACGCCAGAAGGATGTCGGATATCAGCGTGCCGACGACGGTCAGGATCGCAAGAATAAAGAGGAACCCACCGGCAAGGTACATATCCTGACTCTTCAGCGCGTTGTACATCACCGGACCTTGTGTCGGGAGGTTCAACACGATTGCAGTAATCGTCGATCCCGAGAATATGCCGGTGAGCGACCACCCGATAGTACTTACAATCGGATTCAGGGACGCGCGAACCGGGTACTTCCACAGGAGCGTCCGTTCGCCAACGCCCTTGGCGCGTGCGGTAATGACGTACTGCTTGCGAAGTTCATCGAGCAGTTGGCCACGCATTACCCGTAACAATCCGGCGGTACCGGCCGTCCCGATTACCACGACCGGAACCAATATGTGCTTCATCATGTCGACGAATTTGCCCCAGCTCCAGGGTGCGTCGATGTATTCGGGAGAGAAGAGCCCAACGAGGCTGTTGCCCGTCCACACGAACGCCACGTACATCAGCACCAGGGCCAACAGGAAGTTCGGGGTCGCCATCCCGACAAAGCCGAAGAACGTCGCCGTATAATCGCCGATCGAATACTGGTGCGTAGCAGAGTAGATACCGATCGGAATAGCCACGGCGTAGGTGAACACCATCGTGAACAGTGACACGATAATCGTCAGATAGAGTCGCTCGTTGATCAACATGGAGACGCGCATGTTGTTTTCAAAGGAGTAGCCGAAGTCTCCCCGAAAAACGATGCCGCTGATCCACTTCCAATACTGAACCAGAAACGGATCATCGAGGCCGTATTCTTCTCGCAAGTTTTCGATTACCTGCGGGTCGATCGTGTCACCCATTTCTTCGAGTTGAGCAACGTAACTCGTCAGGAAGTCACCCGGCGGAAGCTGAATAATCCAGAACGCAAGAAACGAAATGACCAGAATCGTCGGGATCATGATGAGGAATCGTTTCGCAATAAATTGCAGCATGGTGAGCCCTCTCCTCCCCAAGCGCGATCCGGCCGCCACACAAGGGTGGCGGCCGGAAACCATACAATATTACTCTTATTAAGACCTGATTGCTATTGGCGGTAGAAGAACTGCCAAGGCTTAGCGTTACCCGGCGTACGCAGAATATCGGCGTCCAGAACTCCCGATGCCACGTTACCCATGTTCTCGTTCACGATCGCGAGCTTGGGTGACAAGCCCCAGATGCCGATCATCCACAGGTTCTCCATGTGCAAATCGACGATCTCGTTCGCCCATCGATCGCGTTCGGGGCCGGGGCCAAAGGCGTTCAGATTGTTCCAGTACTCCACCAGCAACGCCATGTCGCCTTGCGGCTCCAGACCGTCCGTACCGCCGCTCTGCACGTACTCGCCGTAGAGGCCCCAGTGCGTCTCTTCCGCCCGAGTCGGCACGTACGCTTTGTTGTCGATGAGGAGGTCCAGTTCCTGGAACTCGTTGATGCTCATTTCCAGTTGGTTCGTGTCTCGGAGTTCCTCAAGCAGGGTCCTATCAACCTGCCGCGCCACAACCTTCAGGCCGATCTCCGCCAGGTAGTCCGCCACCAGTTCCACCGTCGCGAGTTCGCTCTGGCGCGTCAGCCGGTGCAGGAAGATGATCTCGAGAACGTCACCGTCCGGGCGAACCCGAAAACGGCGATCGTCGTCCCACTCAAGGCCTATCGAATCGAGCAGCGAGTTGGCGAGATCCGGATCGTAGTCGGCATACGCCGTGGCCCACTCCTCGCGGTAGTACGGGCTGTCCTCGATAAACGAGGCCTGTTTTGGCACCGCCATGCTATCGGTGAACTCAAGGATCTCCGCGCGGTTGATTGCGGATGATACGGCTTGACGGAAGCGGACATCCTGGAACAGCCCACGGAGCACGGGGTCTTCCACCGTCGGGTTAAAAACAAGACATCTATTTGTGACACTTTGCCATACGAGCGTCCGGTAGTTGCCGCGGTCCTCATTCTCCTTGAAGAGCGTGAAGTCATCGACCTCCATACTGCGGAACTGGAAGTCGAGGTCTCCGGCGATTGCCCGCAGCACATACCCCTCCGTGTCCTCCATCCGGAAGTAGTGGATCTCGTCAATATACGGTAGCTGTTTGCCTTCACCGTCCACTTTCCAGTAGTACGGGTTTCTTCGCAGAATGTAGATGTTGTCGGTGTCGTCATTTGCGGGAATCCACGCGGTCAGTTTGGGCACGTCCGGGTAAAGCCAAAAGTAATAGAGCTTCTGTTTCACCATGGCCTGGGCGTCCGAGAAACCCTGCTCCTGCGCCATCGCCGCCGCCGCGTCCGCACCGATGAAATTGGGTAGTATCGTCCGCGCGTAGTGCGCCGGGGTGAAGAACTCACGTTGATTCATGAATTCGATCGGGAAGAGGTGGCGCGGTTCGGGGAAGGAAATCTCGAATGTGTAGTCGTCAATCAACGTGACGGTGGCGCCTCGGAGAACGGAGTGAGGACCGTTACCGGTTGCCTCCGTTAACAACACCTCCTCCCAGAAAAACAGAACGTCCTTGGCAGTGAACGGCACGCCGTCGGACCACCGCATACCTTCTCGTAGGTGGAAGACAAACCGGGAGCTGTCATCCAGCGCTTCGAAACTCTCGGCGACATTGGGGACCATTTCACCGTTTTCGTAGCGGAGCAGATACTCCTCCATCATCTTGGTGACGCCCCACTTGTCTTTGCCTGAACCACGCCACACCTTACGCATCACGCCGCCGTGGACGCCGATCTCCTCGAGAACGGTTTCAACGAGCGGATTGTCCGGGAGTCGCCTCTCCAACGGTTCGAGCTCTCCCGCTGCAACCATCTCGGCGAGCATCTGCGACTCGAGTTGCCCCTCGACTGCAATGCTGCTGACGGGCTCTTCGCTCGATTCCTGTCCCCCGCCCGCGAATACCGGGAAGGCAAACAGGATCAACGCGGCCACGGCAGCAAATAGAACGATTAAACGCTTGTTTTGCACGGTAACCTCCTTTTGAATTTTGGCAAGTGTGATCGTAGCAGCACATATTCACCACATCTACGGCGATGTTGCTCAATTGATGGTCAATCTTGCGATGCTTCCCGCATACAATCCGTGTCACCCAGATCGTCGCGAGATGTTTCTCTTGCCGCCTGGGTACCTCGGTTACGACGGCCGGGAAGGCGTGGTTCAGCGACGCTGTTACGCGTCCGAAACGCACCGACGGTGCGCCCTCGTTTCCGACTAACTGTGCGTTATCGCGAGAGAACGCGTTGGTCGGTGTTGCGCCGCTCGGAAAGTATCGCCTTTTCGGCAACCTGCTCGACTTCCGTGAATCGGTTACCCCGAGCAATGTTCTCGTACAAACGCTGCCGCTGAACGATCAATGAAGCGCCGTCAGTTTCAGCGATCGGTTCCGGCGATGGGTTTGTAGGTTCCCGGATTTCCATGGTTCTTCCTCCACATTTTCAGACCGTAGAGTTGACGTTGACGACGTTCAAGGACATTTGTCTCGGCAACGGGTTTTTTCATGCGCTACAATGAAATTCCATGGATGACCAAAGCGACGGTACGAGGATCGCCAGTTACGTGTCGCGATTTGAAATGAATCGTTTTCTCAACGCGAAACTCCTGAACGGTCTCCGCCTGCGCCGCTACGCCGCTTTCCAAACCGTGCTATTCGAGGATCGCCCGGTCCGCGACCTTTCCTTTCTGGTCGAGGGGCGGCTTCAGTGTACCCACTATCACATGAACGGCAAGGCGGCCGTGATAGCCCTCACCGAGCCATTTGCCGCAATGGGTGACCTGGAGATATTCAGTGATCGACCCATCCGCAGCAATGTGATCGCCACGCAACCGACGACAATGCTCGCGATTTCGAGCGACATCGTCGAACAGCACGGCGCCAATGATCCGCTTTTTCTCCGGTTCCTTCTCGATGAGGTTCGAACTAAGCTGATCGAGTCCAACGCGGTCCGGGTTGGCCATGTACTGCGAGTTACA